>QEXW01000022.1 GCA_003130845.1 Anaerolineae bacterium | reverse complement strand
GTATCGCGTGCGAGCTGTTGTTGGGGAACGAAGGTGACGACTGTGCCGCGCTCATTCCATTCGAAATTGCCGGTCACCAATTTGGCTTGCGCATCCTGAAGCCGAAAGGCGGCTTCCACGCTGGCTTTGTCCATCGGCTGGTTGAAGGTGATTTGGATTTTCCCATCGATAGGCAAGAGCGTACGCGTAGCAGGTGAGATTTCTAGCACTTCAGGTAGCGCGGTCCGGAACGCCCAAGCTTGGTTGGGAGACTTTGCATCGAGCGGCGTGCCGGCAGTGCTTTTGAGTGTGTTGTTAATGCGCACGGTGTACTCGATTCCGCCGGCTAATGCAGGGTCGGGATAGAAGATATACGTGCTGGTGTTGAGCCATTCTCCGCGTCCATTGACTGCCGGTTCAAGGGTGAAGCCGACCGGCAGGGAGGCTGCCTCCGCTCCTAACGGAACAACGGGTTGATTGAAGGCTGCTACGATGGCCGAATCGGGGCTGATGGCATCGGCTTGCGGGGCCGGTAAAACTTGTGTGACGGTCAGCAAGCCAGGGGTGCGATACGAGAGCGTCACTTCTTGGGGTAAATTTAACCCTCGCGCGGTTTTAACGCTTGTTCCTAGCGTAATCTGAATCTCTTTATCGATTGGGAAAGGTTGAACAGGGGTGATTTGGAGTGTGGCATCATTCAGCCAGATAAATAGAAAACGCTCTACATCGGGAGAGCGTATTGATGTTTCGACAGAAGCGCGTTCCATCGCTTCGCTAAAGTAAATTGTAATGGGGGTCGTGAGGCCGATTTGGCTGCCGATGGGGGGCGACGTTTCGACGACGGCGGGTGGTAGAGTCTGTGCGGTGGGGCTGGGGAGCGGCGTTGCAGTCGTTGGGGTTGGGGCAGAGACACATGCCACTAAGAGAAACAAAATGGGTATTAAAAATGGGAATCGGAACCTCGCTCTCATATCTCCTCCTAAGTTTTGGGAATTATATCGTTAAGACATGTACCCCTTTAAAAAAGTTCCTTTCCAAAAAAGAAATGGTCCGCAGGCTGAAGACACCTACGGGCCGTTTGAGAACTTAGCAAATGGTTTGCTCGGCTTTGCGCATTTCCTGAAAGGCACAAATGGCGACTTCTAGCATGGAAGTATCTGGTTCACGGGTTGTCAGGCGTTGCAGAGCAAAATTTGGCCGGACCAGGGCGCGTACTAGGGGGGAATGGAGATGGTTAGCTGTCCAGCGAATGTATTCCACCGCGATGCCAGCCAGGATGGGGATGAGCAAAATTCGCCCTACCACCTGCCAAACCCAAGGCAGCGGGTGCAACAGGCTAAAGGCAAAAATGGAGAGGATGAGCAGGGTGAGCAGAAATGATGTACCACAGCGCGGATGTTCGAGCGGAAATTGGGCCACGCTTTCAGGAGTGAGCGCTGCGCCGGCCTCGAAGGCATTGATGGTTTTGTGTTCTGCGCCATGATATTGAAAAACGCGCGCAATTTCCGGCATTTTGCCAATCGCCCAGATGTAGCCAATGGCCAGAATCAAGCGCGCCAGGCCCTCGGTGATTGCAATGACCCATACATTATCCCCTGTGCTCCAGCCGAGCAGGGCAGCCAGCCAATCTATCAGTTTCCCAATTCCGTAGGGCGCCAAGAAGAATAAGGCAATGCCAAAGACGAGCGAAATGGCAATCGTCAGGTAAAGCGCCGGGCCTTCAATTTTCTCCTCTTCGCCGCTTTGCAGGTTGGCCGAGCGGGTTAAGGCTTTCATGCCCAAGGCGAGTGCGTCGGAGAGCAGAATCACCCCCCGCAGAAAGGGGATTTTGGCGATGACGGATTGGTACAAACCGGAGAGCGGCTCGGTATGCACCACAATCTCGCCATTGGGGGCGCGCATCGCCAGGGCCAGCGCTTTTTGCCCGCGCATCAGCACGCCTTCAATGACGGCTTGTCCGCCGTAGGTGATTATTCTATCTTCCATGCGTTCGCCTGTCTGTTAGGAATGCCCAATATTGAAGAGGAACTCCACCATCGCCTCGATGCCTCGATACCAGGTGGGCAAGTGTAATTTTTCATTGGGGGCATGCAGGTTATCATCGGGCAGGCCGAAGCCGGTGATAACCGACTCGATGCCCAACAGAGACTGCATTTGCGCCACAACCGGCACCGAACCGCCCTCTCGTTTGAAGAAGGGACGCGTGCCCCACACGGCTTCTAAGGCTTGGCTGAGCGCCTTGACGCCTGGTTGATTGACGTCCGAAATGGAGGCCGGAGAGCCGCCAAACGCTTGCAATTCCCAACGGATGGTTGGGGGTGCATGTTGTTCGAGGTATTGCCGCAAGCCGGCGGCAATTTTGGCTGGGTTCTGGTTTGGCACCAGCCGGCAGGAGAGTTTTGCCATGGCTTGGGCTGGCAGAACGGTTTTGAACCCTGTGCCGGTGAAACCGGAGAGCAAGCCGTTGACTTCCAGCGTTGGCCGAGCGCCCACGCGCTCATCGGGCAGGTATTCCGGTTCGCCCCACAAAGCCGGCACACCCGTTTGTGCCAGGTAATAGGCTTCGTCGAGCGGCAAGCGGGCAAAATCGGCATGTTCCGCTTCGCTAATGGGAACGACATCATCATAAAAGCCAGGCAGGGTGACGCGCCCGTTGGCATCGTGCATACCGGCAATTAATTCTGCCAGCGCGACCGCCGGATTGTGTACTACGCCGCCGTAGATGCCGGAATGTAGGTCGCTCTTGGGGCCGCTGATGCGCAGTTCAAACGTCATGATGCCGCGTAGGCCGTATGTAATGGTGGGGTGTTCCGCACCAATCATGCCGGAATCGGGGTTGAGACAGAAATCTGCCTGGAGTTGGTTGCGATATTGTTCAAGGAATTTGGGCAGAGAAGGCGAGCCAATCTCCTCTTCGCCTTCGATGAGGAACTTGAGATTAACCGGGAAACTGCCGCTCGTCTCTTTGACTGCGCGGAGTGCGTTCAAAACGGCCATCACCTGGCCTTTCATGTCCGATGCACCGCGCCCATAGAGGTTCTCGCCGCGCACTTCTGGGGAGAAGGGAGCGCTATGCCATAGCTCGAGCGGATCGGCGGGTTGAACGTCATAGTGTCCGTAGACCAGCACGGTCGGCTTGCCTGGCGCGCCCAACCATTCCCCATACACTATCGGATGACCGGTGGTCGGTAGAATATCCACCTTTTCTATGCCCAGTGTTTTCAGTTGGGCAGCCACCCATGCGGCGGCGCGGCTCATGTCGGGTTTGCAATCGGGGTCGGTTGAGACGGATGGGATGGAGACAAATTCTTTAAGTTGTGTGAGAAATTGTTCACGATTCTGACGGGCGAATTCACGCGCCGCCTGTTTGGAATGGGTCATATCTTGCTCCTTTTTGATGATACGCCTAGCGAAGATAGCCTAGGCTACAGGCTGCCATATAAAAACCAAAACGTACTCTCAGGAAAAACGCTTTGATAGAGTGCATCCCAGACAAATTCGCCTGCACGGAAATGTGACCGAAGCCGCGCATCGAGTTCGGCCAGTTGTGGTGCGTTGGGTTGCAGCAATTGCAAAATCACTCGTTCGCGAACCGAGGTGGCGTAATGGGCACGGCTGGCCGGTTGGTCTTTGACTTGTTCTTCTAGGAATTGTGCCCATAGTCGTAATCGGCTGGTTGTTTCGCGTGCGGCTTTCTTCTCCCAGGCATTTTGCCACTTGGTTTGGATTGCTTCCAGTTTGCCTTGCCATCGCCAAGCCGCCGCCGGATTGTGCGCCTCTAGCCGTTTGATGGCCAGCAGCAAGTTGCCGGGGGTAAGGCGAGGCAGGCTGCCGCCGAGTGACCAGTATAGCTCGCCAGACAGCAGATATTCTTGTAATTGCGGCAACGCTTCTTCGAGAAATTTCTGGTCATCGTTGCTCATTTTTCTAGCGTCCGGCGGGTGACGAGATACCAATCTGGCAAGGTTTGGAAGCGGTCGCTGGTATCGAAGAGGGGCGGCACCTGCACGCCCAACACTTGTTGCGCCGCGCCAAAGGAGTAGACCGGGTAAAAGAGCGGTAAGGCGGGCAGTTCACGGGCAAAAATGACCTGGAAGTTGCGGTAGAGCCGTTCCCGCACGGTGTAATCTGGTGTGATGCGTGCTTGTTCTAGGAATTCGCTTGCGGCTCGGTTGTTCCACTGGCTATAATTTTGTCCGCCGGTGATTTCGGACTGATGCCAAAAGGGGTAAGGGTCGGGGTCAGGAGTGCGGGAAAGATTCAAATCTATCAGAGCCGCCTGATAGTTACGCGGGGCTAAGCGCTCATTAACTAACGCATCGTAAGGCAGGGCTTGCAGCTCTACTTGCACGCCAATCCGCGCCCAGTTTTGTTGAATGACCTGTGCGATGGCTGTGCGCAGGGCGTCATCGGGGTGAAGTAAGGTAAAGCGCAGCGGCGTGCCGTTGGGGTCGGTGCGCACCTCGCCCCCCTCGGCAGGCAAGGTGTATTTGTTGTTTTTCAACAGGGTAATCGCGCCTTCGGGGTCGTAGACGACGGGTTCTAATCCATCATGATACGCCCAGGTGCCGGGGAAAATTGGTCCATTGGCCAGAATGGCTTGTCCTGCCAGGAGTTTATCTACAATTTGTTGGCGGTTTAACCCCATCAACAAGGCGCGGCGCAGTTTGGCGTCTTGTAAAAATGGTACTTCGGGGTTGTTTAAGTTGAACAAGACCAGGCTTAATTCAGGCAGGCGCCCTGAATAGACGTTAAGGGTGGGTTCGGTCAGTGCTTGTGGGAGAACATCGGGCGTCAGTTCGCTAATGGCAAGTACTTGCCCATCACGGTAGGCTGTCAGTGCGGCTGCTGCATCGGGGTAGTAGCGAAAGATGACTTGTTCCATGTAGGCCTTGCGCCCATAGTAGCGGTCAAAGGCGCGTAGTTCTACGCCTGCCGCCCGTCCGTTTTCCACAATTAACCGCTCGAAGCGGTAAGGCCCACTTCCGATGGGCGCCAGGTTAAAGGCTGCAGCGGGGAGTTGCTCTGCCGGTGTGCCTTCTAATAGATGACGTGGCAGTACCCCGAAGGTTAGATAATCTAGAAACGGTGCAAAGGGTTCTGGCAGGATGAATTGCAGTTTGTTATCGGGCAGTTCTTTAATTTGCACCTGTCGCCACATTTCGCGCACATCGGCGGGGAAGAAGGACGAATCGGCTTTGATGAGTTCAATGGTGAACAGGATGTCGGCTGTGGTCACCGGTTGCCCATCGTGCCACACAGCGTTCGGACGCAGGGAGAAGTTGTAGATGGTGCCATCGAGTGAGATGCCCCATGATTCGGCGAGGTCTGGCACGGGTAAGCCGCGTGCATCAAACTTGACCAGGCTGCTAAACAGCAGGCGGTTAATGTCTCGATCGGCGGGGTTGTTCTGGTCGAGCAGAGGGTTTAACCGACCGAGGGAGCCAATCAGCGCCTCGGTATAGATGCCGCCTTCGGCCGGTTGGGGCGAAAAGACCGGTTCTTGTGGGTCTTCCGTGAGCAACAGGGCACCCACGGCTAACAAAGTGAGTGTTACGACCAGGAGTTGCCAGCGCAGTTTTTTAATCATAGACAAAAAAGAAAGGCCTTTCTCTGCCTCGTTGGCCTCTCGCCGACAAGCGGGAGATGACTGAGACAGTGGAATCGGCCTTTCAGCAGTTGCTAAAGCAGTTTAGAAACGATAGATGAGAATGGCAAGAATCGCCAAGATGAAGAACAAGACGCTCAGGCCGATGGTGACGTAGAACAAAGTGCGTTCAATGCCGCGTCGGGCTGAAAAGACCGAGCCGCTTTCTGCACCGGTCAGACCGCCCAAACCTGCGCCTTTGCTCTGTAAAATCACGCTCGCAATCAACGCGATGGAGGTGATGATTAAGCCAATTTCAATTGCTGTTTCCATGTTTTTGGTGTGCCTCCTGAAAATTTAACGGTCTGATTATATCATCCCTTGTTGTTTCATGGAAACATGACCTACCAGGCGACGGCCGGTTTGAGCATTTCCGCAGGTGAAATCAGCCCTAGCAAAATATCGTGCAACAAGGCGGCCACTTGGGGGCGTCGAGCAGCAGCGCGAATGGCTAGATTCACTGCAAAAGGATAGGTCAGCAAACTGCGTGCTAATAAAGCGGATTTGTGCAAGGCATCAAACTCAGCGTGAAAATGCCTGGCATACGCGGAGAGGCCTTGGGCAGAGACATCACCGCGCGTGAGTGCCTCAGCGGCGACTTGGGCTGCCATCTGTGCGCTGCGCATGGCTGGGCCAATGCCTTCCCCCGACATGGGGTGACCAACCCCCGCTGCTTCACCGATGAGGAGGACGTTGTTTGCGACCGGGTTGATTCGTTCGGCGTCGTCACGGAAGGGCATACCGGCGGCGCGTCCAAGCGGGCGTGCATGTTGCAGCGCCTGGCGGGCGTACGGATTGTTGTGGACAAAGCGGTCGAGTAGCTCGTGTAAGTTGGGTTTGAGGCGCTGGAAATCTTTGGCAAACATGCCAGTCCCTACGTTCGCGCGTCCATTTCCCATGTGAAAGATGAATCCATAGGCAGGCAGGACGGATTTCTCCCAATGGAGTTCTAGCAAGCCGGCTTGTCCCTCTACGCCTTCGTAATAGCGGCGCACGGCTACCGCATCGGGCGGGCTGGAAACCATGCCCAAGGAACGCGTAAACGACAAATGCGGTCCATCGGCGGCAATCACCAAGCGGCAGGTTAATTCAATCGTTTGGTTTGCTTGGCGGGCCAAAAGGCGCACTTGATTGGATTCGATACGTATCATGCGCTCAACAAACGTTTCTTCGAGTAAGCGCGCCCCTACCGAGACGGCTTGCTGGGCCAATCTTTCATCCAAAGCCAAGCGTGGAATCAGGTAAGCGGGCAGGCGTGCTGTGCTGGTAGGCCAGATGCGTACACTGGTTAGGTCGGGCGAACTGAGAAACAAGCCTTGTTGACGGACAAAACCTTGTGCTTCTACCCAGGGCAGCAATTTCATCTGCTCCAGCACTTCAACGGCGCCGGGTGCAATGGAATCGCCGCAGGCTTTATCACGCGGGAAGCGGCTCTTTTCGACCAGAAGAACGTTCACCCCGGCTTGTGCCAGGAAGTATGCCGCTGTCGAGCCGGCTGGGCCTGCGCCAACGACAATCACATCTGCTGTGGGTTTGTGCATGATGGATTGATGCTCCTTGTTTAGAAAAAAATACTGTCCCGAAGGCCTTTGTTTGACCGTTTGGGACAGTCACTTCAGCGACCGCGCAGGAAGGAAATGAGCGAACCAAACCCACCAATCAGGGCTAGGAGCGTAATGACCAACCCCATCGGCACACCCGTAGCGCGTGTTGTTGGATTTTCGTAGGTTGGAACGATTAAGGGTGCAGGGGGGGTGAAGGTAGGCAAGCGGGTAGGGGTGTATTGCGGTAGGAAGGCTGCCGCTAAGGTTGGGTTGATGGTGGGCGTGGTCAGCGGCGTGGGGGTGGGTGGTGGTTCGACAATGGGCAAGTTAGGCCCAGGAGAAAGGCTGACATACGGAGCATAGACCCAGCCCACGTCTCCTGGAATGCCTGGGTAGCGAATTTGAATCCACTCACCGCCAGGGGAACGCCCAATGGCTGGGGCGGTTTCCCCCACCAAGAGTACTCCTATGGCAGGGTAGAAGTAGGTGCTGGGGCCAGAGCGAATGTTGATTTGTTCGGAATAGGTCACCGTCACAAAACGACCAATGGGAGTGCTGGTGACGGTGGGAATGGAGCCGGTGGGTTGTTGTGCTGCAACTTTTGCAGGTGCTGGCACGTTAAACATAATCATTGCCACAGCACCGAGTAAAATGAACAGGCTGAAAACCCTTATCGAAATACGCATCAGACACCTGGTTTTCAAAATTAAGACGAAGGCGATTATAATCGAAATATGGAGCAGAGAATTTTTCACGGTGACTTAAATACGCGCGACGTAGCCAATGCGTTAATTGCGCACTTTAACCGAGGCAATCTGCGTGCCCAGGTCTTTGGTGATGACCGCAGCATGAAAGTGCAAATTGCCACGCGGCAGGGCGCTGCCAGTGGCGGTCAAACCGCCGTCACGGTGCAAATTCAACGCATAACCGATGGGGTTATGGTCACTGTTGGTCAGCAAGCCTGGTTGGGGGTGGCGGCGAGCATGGGAAAAACGCTGTTTGACACGTTGCGTAATCCCTGGAATTTGCTGGACCGCCTGGATGATATTGCGCAAGATATTGAGAACCTGCAAATTAGCGAGACGGTTTGGCAAGTGATTGAAAAACTGGCTCGAACCCGCCGCGCCAGCACGCAGATTTCGGAGCGTTTGCAGCGCGCCGTGTGTGAATATTGTGGCACGGCCAACCCTGTCGGAGAGGGGAGTTGTGTTGCCTGTGGCGCGCCGTTGGGAAATGTGCAACCGCGCACCTGTGCTGCTTGTGGCTTTGTTGTTTTGAGGGGAGAACGCACCTGTCCAAGTTGTGCTAAACCGATTCCTTTTTAAGGGCGGAGCAAGGTTTCTTTGGGCTAGGCTTTCCAAACCTTAAAGCAGGTTGTCTTACCTAGTTTCTGAGAAGGGGTTGGTTTTGTGTTTTGCTATTGCTGCTTGCCAAGTGTACGCCCCCTAGCCCTGATGGGTTAGGGAATAACGCAGGCTTCTTATTATCGAATTGATACTTAAATTGGTTGCAAAAATCTGCACAAAATTCTATAATAATCAAGGATTTATGCCCCAGGAATGATGCGTATGGCTTTTCAATTGAGCGATATTGAAACTCGTCTGCAAAACTTGATTGAAGTTCATCTCGTCAAGTATCTGCCCGGTCCAAACTACCGCGATCGCATTTCGCGTCAGTTGGCTGAAACCCTTCGCTCGAACGTAACAACCCAAGGGCTGGATGACAGTACCAACGTCTTGCCGCATCAGTTCCAATTGGTTGTGCATCCTTCGATGATTTCGCAATGGCAAAAAGACCCTCGTTTGCTGGAAGGGCTAACCAAAATCTTCCGCCTGGTTGCCAGCGAAGTCGGCATTCGCTTTGATGGAATACTTAGCATTAGCATGATAGGCGATCCTCTGGTGGATATTGATGATGTGCGTGTGCGCATTCAGAGAGCAAATGCGGTCGCTGAAACACAAGATGTGCGCCCCGGTGAAGAGCAAGATGCTCCTACCCGTGCGGCGTTTTTGATTGTGGGGGGGACAAAAGTCTTCACCCTCAACCAAGCCGTGACCAACATTGGGCGACGGTTGGACAATCACTTGGTGGTAGATGACCCGCGCGTTTCGCGCTATCATGCCCAAATTCGTTATGTGCGTGGCCGGTTTATCATTTTTGATTTGAACTCGACCGGCGGGACCTACGTCAATGGGCAGCGCGTCAATCAAAGTGTCTTGTATCCGGGAGATGTGATTTCCTTGGCCGGCCTGCCGATTGTGTTTGGTCAAGATAACCCCCCGTCTTCTGTCCACACCGGAGAGACGGCGCCGCTGTCTCCTGTTAGCAGCGAAAGACGTACCGCTGTCTTGAAGGATATACCCACAGGAGCGCGTCCTAAACCGGAAGACCCCACTGCATAAAATGAGTGCTTTGTTGCTATTAGGGCTGCGCATTTTGGCAGCAGCAGCCTTGTATGCTTTTATAGGGTGGACGCTTTACTTGCTCTGGCGTTCTTTGCAGCAAGAGGCTGTTTTTCTCTCTTCGCGTAAAGTTACCCCGCTTAAACTGCAAATTCAAGATTCTCGTCAATCGGTGCCTATCTTGCGATTTACACAAGGGTCTATTTTAATTGGCCGCGACCCGACTTGTGATGTTGTATTAGAGGATGCCACTGCTTCGGCCCACCATGCTCGCCTGACCTTTCATCACAGTCAATGGTGGCTTGAAGATTTGCAATCTACAAACGGCACAAAATTGAACGGTGAGCATGTAGAAACCCCCGCGATTGTTGTGAATGGTGATAATATTCAGTGCGGACAAACTGTTCTGCTTGTTGAATTGGAATAATTTTGGAGAGCCAATCTATGACAGAGACCATCCATTTTGCCGTTATTGGCGGTTCGGGCTTGTATGCCATGTCCGCTTTGAGCGAAGTGCAAGAGCATCATCTCGAAACGCCGTTTGGCAGGCCGAGCGCACCTATCATCGTGGGTACGCTGGAAGGTAAGCGCATTGCTTTTCTGGCGCGGCACGGCCTTGGGCATTTCATCACGCCTAGCGAGGTGAACTATCGGGCAAATATCTATGCGCTCAAAATGCTTGGTGCCAAGCGCGTGGTTAGCGTGAGTGCCTGTGGTTCGTTGCGCGAGGATTATGCCCCCGGCCACATTGTCATTCCCGACCAACTCTTTGATTACACCAAAAATCGGGTACGCTCCTTCTTTGGCGAAGGGATGGTGGCGCATGTGGGCGTAGCCGACCCGTTTTGCAGCACTTTGAGCGCGCAAGTTTATCAGGCCGTGGCTGAATCTGGCGGAACGGTGCACCAAGGGGGGGCGTTCATCACCATTGAGGGGCCGCGCTTTTCCACCAAGGCCGAATCCAACGTCTATCGTGCTTGGGGCATGTCAATTATCGGCATGACGGCTTCTCCGGAGGCTTTTTTGGCGCGTGAGGCAGAGATGTGCTATGCGGTGATGGCGCACGTCACGGATTATGATGTTTGGCATGTTTCTGCCGAGCCGGTGACGGTTGAGATGGTGATTCAAACACTCAACCAGAACACCCAACTGGCGCAAGAAGCCTTACGGCGTTTGGCTCAAATTCTGCCGGAAGAACAGCCTTGTGGTTGTCATCATGCGCTTTCTACGGCGCTTATCACCAATCCGGCGGTTATCCCTGCGCAAACCAGGCAAAAACTGGCTTTGTTCGTAGATAAATATCTTGCATAGAGTGAAAAGAACGAGTGAAGCGTGACGAGTTACGGCCTCAAGAGTAATCGTTACCTGCCTCCGGTCACTATTCAAAGCCGCCTGCTGCAACTGGCGGCCTTTTTCCTGTTTCTCAACGCATGCGCTTTAACCATTTCCCCTGCCGTCCGTTTACGCAGTTGGGAAGTTGACTTACGTTGGGCGCATTGGGTTGGTTTGGCAGCGTGGGGGCTGATGGTCTTTTGGGTTCATCGGCAGTTTCGGCGTTATACGCCGGACGCAGACCCCTATTTGTTGCCGGTTGCGGCGTTGTTGGCCGGATGGGGTTTACTCTCTATTTGGCGGCTCGATGTCGGTTTTGGTCTGCGTCAGACCGCTTGGTTGATGCTCAGCCTGACCATCCTGAGCGTAGGATTGAAATTTCCTCAGAACTTGGACATTCTACGCCGCTATAAATACTTGTTTTTAGTCAGCGGCTTATTCCTAACGGCGTTGACTTTGGTGCTTGGGTCGAACCCTGGTGGCGTGGGGCCGCGCTTGTGGCTAGGCTGTTGTGGAATTTATTTGCAACCCTCCGAACCGCTTAAGCTTTTGCTGATAGTTTATCTATCCGCTTACTTCGCCGGGCGAGATATGACTCAGGCCCGGCTTTTACCATTACTCTACCCGACATTGTTTTTGACCGGCCTGGCTTTGCTCATTTTATTTTTTCAGCGGGATTTGGGAACGGCTTCAATTTTTGTCTTTTTGTATGCTGCTAGCGTGTATATGGCAAGTGGCAGGCGATTTTTACCGCTGCTTTCTCTCCTGGCTTTGGTTCTCTTAATTTTGATTGGGTACTTTCTTGTGGATGTGATCCAGGTTCGTATTGATACCTGGCTCGACCCATGGAGCGACCCTTCGGGACGGGCATATCAAATTGTGCAGTCTGTGCTGGCAATTGCCAGTGGCGGGCTAGATGGACGCGGTTTAGGAATGGGAGCGCCCGGGCTGGTGCCGGTTGCGCATTCTGATTTCATCTTTACGACGATTGGTGAAGAATATGGGCTGACCGGGGCGATGGCGCTCTTTGCTTTGATAGCGGTTGTGATTTTGCGAGGGTTTGTGATTGCCTTGCGTGCGGGGAGTACCTTTCGGCGCTTGTTGGCTGCTGGCATCGCTGCCTACTTTGGAGCCCAGAGTATTCTAATTATTGGGGGTAATCTGCGTTTGTTGCCTCTGACCGGTGTGACTTTGCCGTTTGTTTCGTATGGTGGTTCCTCCTTGGTTACTTCGTTTCTGGCATTGCTCATTTTGATTCAAATGAGCAATGAGTTGGACGAAGAACCCGCTCCTTTGCCCCAACCGACGCCTTATCTGCACACTGCCGCTTTGCTTGGGTTAGGAATTGCTGCCTGCGCCCTGGTGTATGGTTGGTGGGCTACCTGGCGGGCAGATGACTTGCTCACACGCACCGATAACCCCCGTCGTGCCATTGCCGAACGTTTTGTGCCGCGCGGTGCTTTGCTCGACCGTCGTAATCAACCGATTGCTTCGGTAGAAGGAACGATTGGCAGTTATCGGCGGGTCTATCACTATCCTCGTTTGTCTTCGGTTGTTGGTTATACTCACCCCGTGTATGGACAAGCGGGCTTAGAGCGCACCCTCGACCCGTATTTACGAGGTCTGCAAGGCGTTCCTACTTTGCAAGTTTGGTGGGAGCATTTGTTGTATGGCACGCCTCCCGCCGGTCTCCATGCTCGCTTGAGCCTGGATTTGACGATTCAGGTCATAGCCGATGACCAGATGAGCGGGAAGCGCGGCGCAGTGATTTTGATGAATGCGCAAACCGGTGAAATTCTGGTGATGGCTTCTCATCCTACCTACGATGCCAATCAATTGGATGAAACCATCTTCCAGGCATCTCATGCGCCTTTGCTCAATCGTGCCACCCAGGGGCTATACCCTGCCGGTGATATTCTGCTGCCTTTTTTGCGGGCTGAATATGGGCAGAGAACCGTCTCTTCCTCAGAGCAGGAATTGCTGTATGCGCGGCTTGGTCTGTATGAGAGTCCCCAAATTCGCTTGCCAACCTCGCTTTCTGACAATCGAACCCCTCTTCGGCTCAGCCCGGCGCAGCTGATTCGCGCGGCTGCAGCGCTCAGTACTGGTGGCACGTGCCCGGCAAGGCAGTTGGTGATGGCGGTGGAAACCCCAATTCAGGGTTGGGTGATTTTGCCTGCGTTGGAACAACCGAGCCCCTGCCTTTCGGCTGAAGGCGTAGCGAACTTGTTTGCCGAAGTACCTGGCCCGTTTTGGGGTTATACTGGTCGGGGCCAGTCTGCGAGCGAGCAACAAGAAACGAGTGAGTCGGTGGCCTGGTTTATGGGTGGAACCCTTCCGGGGTGGCAGGGGACGCCCTTGGTTGTGGTGGTGGCGCTAGAAAACGAAAGCCGCTCCCTGGCACGCAGTTTGGGGCTGAGCGTGCTGGAAGCGGCGATCCGGTGAGACAGAGGCTATTTGGCGCTGTAGCCGGGGCCTTTCGAGAAGTAATCGGCGTTGCGTTGAATGTCGTCCGTCAGGTCCACCACTTCGCCGGCAGATAGCTGTTTGACCGTATCCAATACGACCGGTTCACCGTGATGGTTGGTGCCTTCGTAATGGCCGGTGAACCCGACGCGGTTCAGGTATTCACCACCTTTGGCCGTGTAAGCCGAGGGAACTTCATCGGATGGGAAAATGGCGGCATACGGGCATTCTGGCACGCACGCGCCACAATCAATGCAGGTATCGGGGTCAATATAATAGAGCGGCCACTCCTCCTGTGGCTTGCCAGGGACGATGCATTCTACCGGGCAGACCTCCACACACCCGCTATCGCGCAAACATAAACTAGTAATGACATGGGGCATACGAATTCCTCCTCTGGAATTGGGTGAGATGAACGACCGGACACTTTGATTATATCAAAACCCGCGCCTGAAAGCGCGGGTTTTACTAGAGGTTATTTGCCAAAGCGTGCAGCGACTGCTTCCCAGTTGACTACGTTCCACCAAGCGGAAACGTATTCGGCGCGGCGATTTTGATATTTTAGGTAGTAGGCATGTTCCCACACGTCAATGCCCAGTAACGGTTTGAGACCCTCCGTGAGTGGATTGTCTTGGTTGGCGGTGGAGATGACGGCCAATTTATCGCCTTTTTCGACGAGCCAAGCCCAGCCCGAGCCGAAGCGGCCCATAGCAGCTTTTTCGAATTCGGATTTGAAGTTGGCAAAGGAGCCAAAGTCGGCTTCAATGGCTTTGGCAAGCGCGCCGCTTGGTTCACCGCCGGCTTGTGGTGCCATAATTTGCCAGAACATGGCGTGATTCCAATGACCGCCACCATGATTGCGCACGGCAGTGCGGATGCTTTCCGGCACTTCGTTGAGCCGTATCATCAAGTCGTCCAAGCTCCAGCTGCTCAGTTCGGGGTGTTTTTCGAGGGCTGCATTGAGATTGGTGATGTAGGCTTGATGATGTTTGGTGTGGTGAATGTTCATTGTCTGCGCGTCAATAAAGGGTTCGAGCGCTTCGTATGCATAGGGAAGGGGAGGAAGTTCAAAAGCCATAGGGGTTCTCCTGTTTTTTCGGGTTGACGGAACTAGCGGGGTGATTTAGGATTGCTTTGTACCAAGCACACGGACATTCTAGCCCTGCGAAAACTGAAAATCAATTGCGTGATGGGATGATTTGTATCCCCAATACGGGTGATAGCCTCTGGCGAATTGTATGATGAATACCACACATCGTAACCCATTTTTGTTTTATTTGGCCATTGTCGGTGGCATTTTAGCCGTTTCGACGGCGGCGATTTTTATTCGCTATGCCCAACGCGAAGTTCCCTCGCTTGTGATTGCTGCGGTGCGCCTGACTCTGGCTTCTCTCGTGCTGGCGCCGCTGGCTCTGGTACGGCATCAGGACGAATTAAGACGGCTCACCCGCCGTGAAACGGCCTTGGGGTTGCTTTCGGGGTTCTTTTTGGCTTTGCACTTTGCTACGTGGATTTCGTCACTGGAATTTACCTCGGTTGCCAGCTCGGTTGTTTTGGTCAGTACCACGCCGTTGTGGGTGGCGCTGCTTTCACCGCTGGTTTTGCGCGAATCTATCCAGCGTGTCACGTTTTTGGGGTTGGCTTTGGCTATGCTGGGTGGAACCGTGGTGGGGTTAAGCGAAACATGCCGTATCGAAAGTGGGTTGGTCTGCCCGCCGTTGGAAGATTTTTTTCAGGGTTCGGCCTTGTGGGGCAATTTTTTGGCCTTGTGTGGCGCTTGGATGGGAGCGGGGTATTTGCTCATCGGTCGTCGCTTGCGCGCTAAGATGTCGTTGATTGCCTATATCTTTGTGGTGTATGGCATGGCAGCCCTGGTTTTGTTGGTGATTATGCGTGGGGCGGGTTATTCGCCTTGGGGGTATGCACCGTTGAATTATTTGTGGTTGCTCTTGTTGGCGTTGGTGCCGCAGTTGCTTGGGCATTCTACGTTTAACTGGGCGTTGCGTTATTTGCCGGCCTCTTTTGTGGCTGTCACCTTGCTGGGTGAACCCATTGGCTCAACGGTGTTGGCTTTGCTGATTTTGCGCGAAGTCCCGTCAGCACTCGAAGTGATAGGGGGGATTTTGATTTTGGCTGGTATTTATTTGGCATCCAGAGATAGTCAATCGGAGTGACAAGCGTCGGTCTATTTTTCAACGACAAAAAAACGCCCCGTTCGAATGGCGCGGGGCGTTGTGTTTGCTAAGCCTGGTTTGCGTGGCAGAGCCAGACGGGTTAGCCGTTTTTCTTTTGAAATTCTTTCATAAATTCGACCAGGGCCTGAACATCGGTCAGCTCGACGGCGTTGTAAATGGAGGCGCGCAGGCCGCCGACCGAGCGATGGCCTTTTAGACCAATCATATTTAACTTCTTGGCCTGGCTGACGAATTGCGCTTCTAACTCTTCGGTCGGCAGGCGGAAGGTGACGTTCATGCGTGAGCGGGCTTCGGGGGCGGCATGACCGCGATAAAATCCACCACTGGCATCAATCGTTTGGTATAGCAAGTCGGCCTTGGCTTTGTTGCGAGCTTCGATGGCCGTCAGGCCGCCGAGTTTCTTAATCCACTTCATGACCAAGCCGACCATGTAAATGGCAAAGCAAGGGGGGGTGTTGTAGAGTGAGTTGTTTTCGACCTGTACTTTGTAATCTAACATGACGGGCAAGTTGGCCGGGACACGTTCGAGCAGGTCCTCACGCAAGATGCCGACGACGACCCCCGCCGGGCCGATGTTCTTTTGCGCACCGGCATAGAGATAGGCATATTTTGTAACATCCAGCGGGCGGCTCATAAAATCGGAGGAGGCATCACAGACCAATTCTACCCCCGCCGGCGGCTGGGGTTCTTGAAAGAACTCGACGCCATGAATGGTCTCATTCGAGCAATAATACAGGTAAGCGGCCTGTGGGTCGAGGTCCAGGCTGGTGGGCAGGGCGCTGTAATTGCAGGTTTTCATATCGGCGGCAACGCGCGTTGGGCCGAGTTTTTGCGCCTCTTGCACGGCTTTTTTGCTCCAAGCCCCGGTCACAATGTAATCGGCCGAGGCGCCTGCGGGGCGCAGGTTCATCGGAATCATTGAGAACTGTAAGCTCGCTCCGCCTTGCATGAATAAGACTTTGTAGTTGGCCGGGATGTTGAGCAGTTCGCGCAAGTCGGCTTCGGTTTCGTTGAGCATGGCCTCGAATTCTTTGGAGCGATGACTCATCTCCATGATGGACATTCCTGTGCCTTTGTAATCTAGCAACTCGGCTTGTGCTTGTTGCATCACTTCCAACGGCAAGCCGGCCGGGCCAGCGTTGAAATTATGCGCGCGATGAACGGTTTCAGACATGTTCTTCTCCTTATCTCCGGTTGTGCCACTCGCCGGGTTTCTGGGTCTTGCGGTGGGGTATCCGGCTGCGTAGTGAGTGGGTTACGCTCCGATTATAGCCCCCCGCTCGAAAAATCACAAAGTACATTCGGCACGTTTATCGGATGATAGTTATCCGTTGACAAAGGGTTTCACGCTGATTAGAATGACCCTGTGAATGCGATGTTTTCATCAGCGCAAGGCTCAGCCGGAAAGACCGGGCTGGCCTTGTTTCTTAAAATCCCCATTCCGATGAATAGGAGAGAAACATGAAAGTCCTGGTCTGCGATAAAACTGAAAAAGAGTGCATCGAGCAGATGCGCGCTGCCGGTCTGACCGTTGATACCCATTTTGAAATCACTCCCGAAGAGTTGATGACGGTTGCTCCGGCCTATGATGTGCTGGTCGTTCGTTCACGCACCAAAGTGCGCCAGCCGTTGATAGATGCTTGCCCGAACTTGAAACTGATTGTGCGTGGCGGGGTGGGCCTGGATACGATTGATGTGGAGTATGCGCGCGCCAAAGGGATTGAAGTGCGCAACACACCGCTGGCCTCTTCGGATTCGGTTGCCGAATTGGCAATCGGTTACATGTTCATGTTGGCGCGTTCGCTTTACAAGGCCAGTGAAACAATGAAGGCCGAAAAATGGGAAAAGAAGGCCTTTGAGGGTGATGAAATTGGCGGCAAAACGCTGGGCCTGATTGGTGTGGGAAACATCGGCAAAGCCACTGCCAAACGTGCCGTTGCGCTGGGTATGAACGTCTTGGCTTACGACCCGTATGTCACAGCGTTTGAATATGGTCAACTGGTCAGCCTGGATGAATTGCTGGCCCAAGCGGACTATATCAGTCTGCACCTGCCTAAGACCAAGGAATCGGCCAATATGCTCGGCGCGGAACAGTTTGCCAAGATGAAAACCGGTGTGCGGATTGTGAATTGCGCGCGTGGTGGCATTATCAATGAGCAGGCGCTGTACGAGGCCCTGGTCAGTGGCAAAGTGGCCGCTGCGGCCTTGGATGTCTTTGCCGAAGAACCCCCCAGTGATTGGAAACTGGTTAAATTGGACAATGTGATTGCCTCGCCACATATTGGCGCGGCTACGAAAGAGGCGCAAGGCCGGGTAGGCGCCGAAGTAGCGCAAATTGTGATTGAGTTTGCCCAGCGCAAAGCCTGAACAAGCAGGTGAGTGACCAGGGCTGTTTTCTTGTTACTCACCCTCCTCCTGGAGACGAACGGCATGAAAGTGTACCCTGACCTTGGTATTCTTATCCCCGAAGTGTATCTGCCCAAAGCGGGCATAGACCTGCAGAAGTGGGCAACGATTGCTGTTGACCAGTTCACCTCGCAGCCTGAATATTGGCAACAAGTGGAACAAATTGTTGGCGATGCTCCCTCCACTTTGCGCATTACGTTGCCCGAAATTTATTTGGAACAGCCTGATGTTGCAGAACGGATTGAGCGCATTCAGCACACCATGCGCAACTATCTGCAGGCTGGTTTGTTCCAAGCACGCGAAGGTTTGATTTATGTCGAGCGCACGGTCGGTCAGAAAACCCGCAAAGGGTTGATGTTGGCGCTTGACCTGGAGTGTTATGATTACGCGCGCGGCGCTACTAGTTTGATTCGCGCTACCGAAGGGACGATTATCGAACGTTTGCCACCGCGTATCAAAATCCGTGAGGGCGCTCCGCTGGAGTTGCCGCACATTTTGGTCCTGATTGATGACCCAGAGCGTTCGGTTATCGAGCCGATTGCGGCAATGAAGGACTCCCTGGAAAAGCTATATGACTTTGACTTGATGTTGGGGAGTGGGCATCTGACCGGTTATGCCGTGCCAGACGAACGCCCAGTGGTTGACGCCTTGCGAAAGCTGGCGCAGCCACAAACCTTTGCTGCCAAATATGGTTTACCTGCCGATACCCCGGTTTTGCTGTTTGCTATGGGGGATGGGAATCATTCCCTGGCAACTGCCAAGGCCATTTGGGAAAAGAACAAAGCCCTGGTTGGGATGGACCATCCTTCGCGCTATGCGCTGGTTGAAATTGAAAACGTGCATGATGAAGCGCTGGAATTTGAGCCGATTCACCGCGTTTTGTTTGGGTTGAAAACCGATATTTATGCTGCACTGCAAACCACGTTTGGGACAGATTACACCTACCACCCGGTTGAGAGTGCCGAAGCGATGATACAAGCTGTCAATGCCGGTAATTCGCAGGGGCAGTTAATCGGTCTGGTGGGAGGCGGGCGCGGGTTTGGGGTGGTCGAAATTCGGCATCCTTCGACCAACCTGCCGGTGGGCACCATCCAAGCATTTCTGGACCCCTTCTTGAAAAACGGCGGCGCTGAAAAAATTGACTATGTGCATGGCGCCGAGGTCACCGTGCGTTTGGGCAGTCAAGCAGGGAATGTTGGGATTTACGTTCCGGGTATGGCCAAGGGCGATTTGTTTAAGACCGTCATTTTGGATGGCGCGCTGCCTCGTAAGACGTTTTCGATGGGCGAAGCGCATGAGAAACGGTTTTATCTTGAAGCAAGGAGTATTGAGCCGTAGATGAGTCTAAATGCATTTGTGACCGGCGCCACCGGCCACATTGGGAATGTCTTGGTACGGCAATTGCTCGCACGCGGTCAGCGCGTGCGGGCTTTAATTCATTCTGGTAAGGATGCCATTCCGCTGCATGGATTAAATGTCCAGACTGTTTCGGCGGATTTGGCCGAGGACCGTTTGCCTGAAGGCTTGTTGACCGGCATTGATACGGTGTACCACTCGGCAGCGCGTATTCAAATTGCCCCAGGGGGCGAACGGGAGACGATGCGCATCAATTTAGATGGCACATTGCGCTTGCTGGATGCCGCCCAGCGTGCAGGGGTGCGACGTTTTGTTTTTGTCAGCTCCGTTCACGCCTTGCGCGTGCCCCAGGAAGGGATTGTGGATGAGACGCTTCCCTTTGCGGTTGAACATGCTCACGGTGTGTATGACCGTTCCAAGGCTGCTGCTAGTCTGGCGGTGTTGCAGGCCAATGCATCAGGCTTCGAGACGGTCGTAGCTTGTCCAACCGGCGTGGTGGGGCCGTATGACTTTCGGCTTTACACCTCGGGCCGAGGGGTTCTTTACAATATTTCGCCGGGGCTAAAATTTTTCATCAATGGCGCGTTTGATTTTGTGGATGTGCGGGATGTGGCCCAGGGGTTGATTTTAGCAGCAGAACAAGGCCGAGCAGGGCAAACGTATATTTTGGGCGCTGAACAATTGACCCTAGAGGAAATGGCGCGCGTGGTTTGGGAAACCGCCGGCGGTTGGCATGTCGGTATTCGCTTACCCGATGGGATAGCCCTGCTCGCTGCTCATATCTTGCCGTTGGTTTCCAAGTCTCCTATGCTGACGCCGTATGCCCTTGAAACGGTGCGCGCTCGAATTTCTATTCGTCATACGAAGGCACAGCAGGAACTTGGGTATTCTCCGCGTCCTGTGCGTGAAGCCCTGCGGGATGCCACCCGTTGGTTTTTGCTGGGCAGAGAGCGATGGACGATTTCGTTTGAGTGAATTCTGTAATAGAAAAGAGGAAAGAGGCGCCGAGAGCCTCTTTCCTCTTTTCTATTCTTCGGCCTCGTCTTGGCCCTGGGCATCTTCTGGTCTGCGGCGGGGACGGGGAGGTGGCATGACCGGTTCAGGGTATAGTGCCAGTTCCAAGACCTGGTCCATGTGTTCGACCGGGATGACTTTCAAATCGGTGCGCACCCGTTTGGGGACGTCAACCAGGTCTTTCATGTTCTTTTCTGGAAGAATAACCACTTTGAGACCGGCGCGATGTGCCGCTAGCACCTTCTCGCGCACGCCGCCAATCGGTAAGACGCGCCCTCGCAAGGTAATTTCTCCGGTCATGCCTACTTCGCGGTAAATGGGACGTCCGGTGAGGGCGGAAATCATAGCGGTGGCCAGGGTAATGCCTGCGCTGGGGCCATCTTTGGGGATGGCGCCTTCAGGCATGTGGACGTGAATATCCATGCGCTCGAAGACTTCTGGTTCGATGGCGAACAAGTCGGCGCGGGATTTGATGTAGGTTAAGGCTGCCTGCCCGGATTCTTGCATCACTTCACCAATTTGTCCGGTCATTTGCAGGCCGCCTTTGCCATCTAAAACCGCAACTTCGACGGTCATAATCTCGCCGCCGTTTTCGGTCCAGGCCAAAGAGGTGGCCACACCGACTTCATCGCGCCGTTCTGCTTCGGTGCGCAGGTATTGGGGCGGGCCGAGGAATTTTTCTACAACGTTGGGCGTGATGATGGTGGGATATTCCTTTTTTTCCGCCTTGAGGCGGGCTGCCTTACGGATGACACGCCCGATTTCGCGCTCCAGGTTGCGCACGCCGGCTTCGTAAGTATATTCACGGATAATGCGTTGCAGGGCGGTATCGGCGAAGCGCAGGCCACTGTCGGTCATGCCGTTTTCGTCCATCTGTCGTGGAATAAGATAGCGGTCGGCGATGGCCATTTTTTCTTCTTCGATGTAACCTGGGAATTCAATTACTTCCATCCGGTCGAGCAGGGCATCGGGGATGGTGGCGAGCGTGTTGGCAGTGGCGACGAACATCACTTTGGAAAGGTCAAAAGCGATTTCGAGGTAATGGTCGCTAAAAGAGTGGTTTTGTTCGGGGTCTAGCACTTCCAGAAGCGCGGAGGAGGGGTCGCCACGAAAATCGTTGCCTAATTTGTCAATTTCGTCCAACATAAAGAGGGGGTTGGTGCTGCCGGCGCGCTTCATGGTCTGGATGATGCGTCCTGGCAGGGCGCCGATATAGGTGCGGCGATGGCCGCGAATTTCGGCTTCATCGCGCACGCCGCCCAGCGAAACACGCACAAACTTGCGCCCGAGTGCCTCGGCAATCGAACGCCCCAGCGAGGTTTTGCCTGTTCCGGGCGGGCCGACAAAGCACAAAATCGGTTGGCGCTCTTTTTTGGGCTTGAGTGAGCGCACGGCGATATATTCCAAAATGCGGTCTTTGGCTTTTTGCAGGCCGTAGTGGTCACGGTCTAAAATCTTGGCGGCATGGGTTACATCGAGGTTGTCTTCTGTGTAGATAGACCAGGGCAGGTCTAAAATCCACTCAACATACGAGCGGATGATGCCGACTTCGGGCGCCATCGGAGGCATCTGGTTGAGACGTTCAATTTCGCGCAGGGCGGTTTTGCGGGCCTCATCGGGCAGTTTGGCTTGCTCCACTTTTTGGCGCAACTCGTTTACATCGCGCGTCCAAATATCACCTTCGCCCAGTTCGGTCTGGATGGCTTTCATCTGTTCGCGCAGATAGAACTCACGCTGGCTTTTATCTACTTCACTTTGAACTTTATTGTGGATATCTTCTTCCAATTCCAGCACATCTAGTTCTTCGGCCAGTAATTCGTTCACCCGTTCCAGCCGTGCTTTGGGGTCGGGCATGAGGAGCAACTTTTGCCGCTCCTCGAACGGCACCGAAAGCGAGGTAGCAATCATATCCGCCAGCCAGCCCGGTTCTTGGATATTGAGGGCAAACAGGTGTGCTTCTTCGGGAATGGAGCGATTGAGTTCTACGACGCGCGCAAACATGTTGAGCGCGGAACGCATCAGGGCTTGGGTTTGCTTATCGGGCTTGGTCGGCTCGTTGATAACGCGTACGCGCACTTTGAGATAGGGCTTTAGGCGTTTGAACTCCAGCACTTGCACCCGCCGGCGCCCTTGCACCAGGGCGGAGGAGTTGCCATCTGGCATGGTGAGCAGCCGGCCAACCGCAATTTCCACACCCACCTGGAGAAAATCGCTTGCTTGCGGTTCCTCTTGTTCAGGGTCTTTCTGAGTCAGTGCCACTACGGTTTGGTTGCGTTCCTGGGCCGTTCGCAGAGTAAGTAAGGCCACATCGTTATCTACGAATACCGGTGAAACCATGCGTGGAAAAACGACCAAGTCACGCAAGGGGAGAGCCAAGGCTTCAAATACGCCGTCCTGGTCCGTTTCGTGGTTGGGTATGCGGTACAGTTCTTCTGTCCGCTGGCTGATGGCCATGGCAAAATCTTCTTCGTCTTCGTCCCAATCGTCTTGAATGTTGTGCATACAGTTATCCGTTCTAGCGTCCTGCCGTTCCGGGCAGGACAGAGTTTGGCGGGAGCGAATTCCCGTGTGAGGTTGTGTTTTGGGTATTGCGTAGCCATGCCTGAGCTACTTCGGCCGTTACAAACATGCTGCCTGCGGCAAGGATAATCTCATCTGTTTGAGCAGCCAGCTCGAAGGCACGGTTTAATGCGGAATGAACGGGTAAAACAGTTTCATAGAGAAGGCTGGCTCGGCGAGCGGCGTGGATGATGTTGGCCGGCTCTAGCGCGCGCGGATGGTCGGCGCGTGTGATAATCAGGCGGCTGATTATACCCTTCATTGCATTGAGCATGTCGAAAACGTGCTTGTCTTCTGAAGCGCCAAAGATGAGAATCACCTTGCGGTTGGGGAAGTATTCCATCAATGCAGCGGTCAATTTTTCAAACGAATCTTGATTGTGCGCCGAATCGAAAATCAGGGTAGGGTGTTCACGGTTGGCAATTTCGAAACGGCATGGCCAGCGAACGGTCTCGAAACCTCGTGCAATTTCTGCATCAGAAAGTCCTAAACCGCTTTGGTGGAGTGCCACATAGGCGGTGACCGCGTTCGTCACTTGATAATCTCCCAGTAATGGGATGCTAAAGCGGCGATGCGCTAAACCCGGTTGCCAAACTTCAAACGTCTGCCCATCGAGCGATTTGGCTTCGATAGAATACAGCCAGTCTATCCCCACCAAGTGCAGTTCTGCTTGGCGCTCGGCTGCAATCCGTTCCAGTACTTGCAAGGCTTCTTGCTTTTGGGGCGAAGAAGCGACCGGCACACCCGGCTTGATAATGCCGGCCTTCTCTCTGGCGATTTGCGCTAAGGTGTTGCCTAAGACGGCCGTATGGTCATAGGAAAGAGAGGTGATGACCGAGACTTTGGGGGTAATCACGTTGGTCGCATCCAGGCGGCCTCCGAGACCGACTTCAATTACCGCTACATCTACCTTGCGGCGAGCAAAATACAGAAACCCCAGCGCTGTTGTGATTTCAAAGGTGGTCAGCGAGGGGATTGCTGCCACTGTGGGTTTAATTTCCTCTACCAAGTCGGCGAGTTCTGCGTGCGTGATTGGCTCACCATCTACCTGAATCCGCTCACAGAAATCGAGCAGATGCGGGGAGGTGTATAAACCGGTTTTGCGCCCGGCTGCCTTGAGCGCACTGGCGCACAAGGCCGAAACCGAGCCTTTGCCTTTCGTGCCGGCAATGTGTATGGTGGAATAGGCCTGCTGCGGGTTCCCTAGCGCCTTCATCAACTGGCGCATGCGCTCTAAATCGAAATTGGCCGCTGCCAGCTGGTCGGCTTTTTTCAGGCTATAATCTACAAACGAGTAGAGATAATCGAGCGCGAGATTGTAGCGGGTTTCGGTGTCCATACGTGGCATTGTAATCGGCTGAAATGGTGTGCGCAAGAGGTTATCACCAGTACTGGAAGCAGGTTTGAGCAACAGGCTGTTTGGCTGCGCTTGATTCCTGTTGACCGTACAGCGTTCAACTCCTGAACTCTAAAAGATTATGCTTGCCACCCTCATTGTGCATCTGTACTTACCGGGCTGTCATTCCCTTAAAGAGAAGCGCAGCCGCTTGAAACCGTTGCTCGCCCGCTTGCATCGCGAATTTAACGTTTCTGTGGCTGAGTTAGATTTCCAAGATGCGCACCAACAGGCTATGGTTGGCTGTGCTATGCTCGGTAACGATGCCGCCTATCTCCAATCGGCATTGGAAACGGTTCGCCGCTGGATTGAAGCCCATTGGCCTGTGGGCGAAATTCTTGACCAGCGCATTGAGCTGGTGAATTGACTCACCTTAAGGGAAGCTTTTTCTCTTCTGATTATCCATCACAGGAGGTTGCTATGGATTTGAAATTACAGGGAAAACGCGCGTTGGTGACCGGCGCCTCGCGCGGTTTGGGTTTTGCCACTGCTCGCCTGCTCTCGCGTGAAGGCTGTCAGATTGCGATTAATGGACGGGATGAAACCCGTTTGCAAACAGCAGTGCTGAAAATTTCCAACGAAACGCGCGGCCCGGTCTATGGATTGGTGGGGGATGTAAGCCAGCCGCACGAAGCCGAGCAGGTTGTTCGCCAGGCCGCGGAGACGCTCGGTGGGTTAGATTTGTTGGTGTGTAATGCCGGCGGACCTCCGCCAGGTGCGTTTGAATCGTTTGATGAAGAAGCCTGGCAGCGCGCTATCAACTTGACCTTCATGAGCAATGTGCGCCTGATTAAAGCCGCTCTGCCCTATCTGCGCCAATCACAATCTGCCAGCGTGTTAACGGTGACATCCTACTCTGTCAAGCAGCCGATCGTTAACCTGGTTCTATCTAACTCTATTCGTTCTGCAACGGTCGGCCTCACCAAATCGCTTGCCCTAGAACTGGGTAAAGACGGCATTCGCTTTAACTCCATCTTGCCTGCTTGGACCGAAACCGAGCGCGTGACCGAACTGATGACAGCCCGCGCCCGGGCAAATGGAACAACCGTGGAAGAAGAAATTGCCAAACAGGCCAAAGAAAGCCCATTGGGGCGCATGGCTTCTCCCGAAGAGTTTGCTGCTGTGGCGGTTTTCTTGCTCTCACCGGTGGCTTCGTATGTGACTGGCGTAATGCTTTCAGTAGATGGCGGGATGTACAAAGGCACCCTGTAAGCGACTTTTGTCACAGCGGGTGAAGCAAAAAGGCGGTATCCTTGGCGAAACTTTATTGCACAGGAGACTAGCCGATGTCCGAAATGACCTGTCTGAATTGTGGACGTACTTCGCAGGACATTCCCCTGCTCTCGCTTTCCTATCGTGGCGAAACGTACGCTATTTGCCCGCAGTGTCTGCCTGTTCTCATCCACAAGCCGCATATCCTGGCCCAAAAATTGCCGGGCGCCGAATATTTTGATGCGGTCAATCATGAACATTAAGCCACCGGCTTAGCAAATCTGCCCGGTAAACAGCGAACCGCCGCGCAATCTGGTATCATTGCGGGGCGGTTTGCTTATGAACAAACTCTCTCATCTCGCGCGCACTTCTTTGCTACTCTTTTTCCTGTTTGGCTTGGATAAAGCCCTGGCCTTTGGGCGGTTATTCATCGTCTCGCGCACTTTCAGCCTACCCTTACAGGATGCATTTAATTCGGCAAATAATTTGCCCGATTTGCTCTTTGCGTTGATTTCCGGTGGCGCATTTTCTATGGCGTTTATTCCGCTTTTGCGCCAGTCTATCACCTTGCGTGGCCGGGAAGCCGCGTGGGACCTTTTCTCGCGGGTGGCTAACCTGATGTTCGTGGTGACCGGTGTGGTGGCCTTGGTGGTGGCCGTCTTTGCCAAGCAAATTGTCAGTGCCGAATTGGGTATTGTCCCTGGTTTTGGCCCAGCCCAACAAGAGTTGGTGGCTGACCTGATGCGGCTTAATCTCATTTCCTTGATGATTTTTTCGCTCAGTGGTCTGGTCATGGGTGGTTTGCAGGCCAATCAGCATTTTCTTTTACCGGCGCTGGCCCCTTTTTTCTACAACGTTGGACAAATCATCGGCGCGCTGTTTTTTGCACCTTTGCAACCGGTTTCACTTGGTCCAATCACGCTGCCCACCTTGGGGTGGGGCATTCATGGCTTGGTTTATGGGGCGATTCTGGGAGCAGCCCTGCATTTGTTAATCCAAGTCCCCGGTCTCATTAAATACCAATTTCGCTGGACGGCTTCGCTGGATGTGCGCAACTCTGGTTTGCTCGAAGCCCTTCAGTTGATGGCCCCGCGTCTGGTGACGATGCTTGGCATTCAATTGATGTTCTTGGCACGGGATAACCTGGCCTCGCGCCTAGACCAAGAAGGAGCCGTCTCGGCGCTGACCTATGGCTGGATGATTATGCAGGTGCCTGAAACCTTGCTCGGCACCGCTATTGCTACTGCGCTGCTACCCTCCTTGGCCGAGTTTGCGGCCAAAAATGAGTGGAAAACCTTCTCAGAAACGCTCCAAAAGGCCCTGCGTGTGTTGCTGGCGCTTACTTTGCCTGTGGCGGCAGTGGCCATCGCTGGCCTGAGGCCACTGGTTGCAGCCGCCTTTGGCTTAGATGAGGGGGGAACCAGTTTACTCACGGCAACGTCTCGCGTATATATGCTAACGTTGGTCGGTTATGCGCTGCAAGAAACCCTGGCGCGCGCTTTCTATGCCCGTAAAGAGCCTTTGGTGCCACTCTACGGCATTGTGCTTCGTCTGGTCATTTACCTTTCTATCGGAATTCTTGGTGTTACCCTGTTGCGAGAGATAGGACCGACCGTCATTGCCGCTGCCGAACTTTCTTTGGCGGCTGAGGCGCTCTTCCTGCTCTCTTTGCTCAATCGGCGCTTAGAACATCCCATCAGTCTCTGGTCGGCGCTAATCAAAGGCTGCTTGGCCGCCTTGTTGGGTGGTGCGGTGGCTTATATACTCGCGCTGACCCTGCCCGGTGGGGCTATCCCGACTGCCTTATTTGGTATGTTGGTCGGTGGTGGGCTGGCCCTGGTTTTGGTATGGTCGGAATTTCGTTTGTTATTCCGTTTATGAAGTTTGTATCCTCTCAATCAAGTGTATAATCGCGCCTATGTCTGAAAACAACCTCTCTAGTACCCAACCTACAAAAATTAAGCGTCGCGCAGGCGCTTCCTTCTGGATGAGTCTGCTCATTTTGCTGGCTGTTATTGTGGCTGGCAGTTTGGGCGGATACAGCCTGGGCATTTCCGAACGCGTTGCGGCTGCTAAGGCACAAATCAAAGGCCAACTCGATGAGCAGTTTGCCTATGCTCAACAAGATATGCAGGCCGGCCGCTATGACCTGGCGCGCCAACGCCTGGAATATATCCTGAGCAAAGATGCCTCCTACCCCGGTGTGAGCGAATTGTTGGTGGAAGCACAGGTCAAGCTGTCCATCACACCCACCATCCCCCCTTCCCCTACGCCAACGCTCACCCCAACTCCTGATATGCGCACGCAGGAGACAATCCTTGCCAATGCGCGCCAGCAAATCCTGAACCGGGATTGGGACGGCGCACTGGCCTCGCTCGATGCATTGCGCAAAGCCGACCCATCCTATCACACCATCGAGGTAGATGGAATGTATTACCTTGCCCTGCGCAATCGCGGTGTGGACCAGATTGTAGGCCGCGGTGCGTTTGCAACGACCAACCTGGAGGGCGGCATTTACGATCTTACGCTGGCCGAACGCTTTGGTCCGCTGGATAACGAAGCCCTCAGCCTGCGCACGGGCGCGCGTATGTTTATTCAGGCTTCCTCCTTTATGGGCGTAGATTGGCCACAAGCCGTTGCTTACTTTGGTGAGGTCTATCGCCTGTACCCCGGCTTGCGCGATGCGACCGGCTTGACCGCTGCTCAGCATTACCGCGAGGCCTTGCTCAATTATGGCGACCTGAAACTGAAAGAGCAAAAATTTAGCGACCGCTGTATTGCCATTGACCTGTGGAACGAAGCCGCCGCAATTAGCCCGCTCGATAATACGTACATGGCCAAATACAGCCAACTCTTCAATGAGTGTTATCCACCCACACCCACCATAGACCCAGGCCTGCTGATTACACCTACCCTGACACCAGAACCGCTAACCCCAACCCCAACACCCTGAATCTTTGGCACGCATAACAATCACGTGTGTGACGGTTATGCTTTAATTTAGGATAAAAATTGTCTAATTTTATGATACACTGAAGAAAAATCATGATTCGGAGTTGCGTATGCCAAGCCTTTCCAGAGAAGCGGTTTCGATAGATGTTGGCATTCGTTTGCGTCAATTGCGGGATGCGCGCAAAGTTTCCATGCGCACTTTGGCACACATGAGTGGTCTTTCGGCCAATGCGCTCAGCATGATTGAACGCGGCAAAACATCTCCCTCGGTTTCTACTCTGTATCGCTTGGCTGATGCACTTGGTGTGCCTATCACCGATTTTTTTAGCCCCGAATCAACACGCAAAAAGGTGGTTTTCCTTAAGGCAGATGAGCGCGCTCGTCTGCCTTTTCTGCGCGGATTGTGGGAAGGCATGGGAGGCGAGCAGTTTACCGGGCGGATGATGCCCTTTATGTTGACATTGGAAAATGGCGCAAACAGTGGGCCAAACGCGGTGGTTCATACCGGCCATGAGTTTGTCTACTGTCTGCGTGGTCAGGTGGAATATCAAGTCGAGAACGAAATCTACTCGCTCGAGGCCGGCGATAGCCTGTTATTTGCTGCCCAACTTAGGCACCGCTGGCGTAATCCGGGCAGCACCGTAGCCAATGTGCTGATTATTATCTCGGATTACGCGGAGGGTGACCAACCCATGCCACTTCACATGGAAGCCGATACCCAGCCCTAAGCGTCTAAAGCACACCATGAAGCACTTGTTGTTGCTTGTATGGATGGCGTTACAAGTGGGCATAGCACCAATTCCTGCGTCGGTGCGCGCCCCAGAGCCAGGGGAGAGCATTCAACTGTCAGTGCAACCGTTGCGACAATCCAAAATCACCTCCTGCGGGCCGGCTGTTCTGGCAATGGCTTATCAATATGCTTATCCATCGGCAGGCATTAGCGAACACGAAATTCTTGCTTATGCCGAACGGCAAGGGTGGTATACCGAAACCAAATATCCATATACCAGCCCGGCCAACATGTTGAATATTGTGCGGCACTATACGGAGAATTTCCTCAGCGGACAAGTCCATTCCTCTCAGCAGGGTCTAGAGTTGCTTGCGCGCGAATTGCGCCGTGGAAATCCCATCATCATAGATGCCCTTGTGCGCCTGGAAGACCGCGCTTCGGGCGCGCATTTTGTTCTGGTCACTGGCCTATCTGTAGCGCCAGATAACCGCTTTGCCGTCACACTCACTTACCTCGACCCACTCATCGGAGAAGAAAAAAGGGCGCCGTATTATGGCGAGGCGGGTCTGTGGAATGCCTGGTATCGCAACGGTGACCCGGGCGGGGCGGGCTGGTGGATGGTCATTCCCGTCCCTCTGCCTCTAGACATGCCTCTTCGGTTGGGGGAATACCTGGCAATCTAGTCTTGGGCAAAAATTCTTTCGCAGTATGGCCGAATCGTGATTACAATCAAACCGATGAGGCTATTATGCAAAAATATTTTTCCCCGTCTGTTGCTCTTCAGCAACAAATCCGACAAAAGCGCCTACGCAAGCGCCAAATATTGAGTGAAGCCCTTGAGCAGGAACGCGTTTGCCAAGAGGCCATTTATTATCTTCCTATTCCCATTGGCATTGCCGACCGACAGGGGCGGGTGTTGACCTATAACCTGAAGTTCACTGAGGTGTATGGCTACACTTTGCAAGATGTGCCGCATATTCAGGATTGGCCTGCACGAGCCTACCCCGATCCGCAATACCGTCAGCAAGTGATGAGCGAGTGGGAAAGAGATGTAGAGCAAGCACTCCAGCAGGAAACCGCTACCCCGCCACGTGAATATCGCGTTACCTGTAAAGATGGCACGCAGCGCGATGTAGAAATTTCCACCCGCCCGGTGGGCAACTTGATGATTACTTCGTTCATTGACGTGACCGACCGTAAACGTATCGCTGACGAATTGCGGCGTAGCCTAGAGCGTAACCGCGCCATTCTGAGCGCTCAACCGGATTTATTGTTTGTGATTGATTCGAATTTGGTCTTTCTCGATTGCATTGCCAGCGACCCTGCGCGCCTGCTTCAGCCACCGGATAAAGTGATTGGCAGGCCGGTGGAGCAAATCTTACCTCCCTTTTTGGCTGAGCTGACCAGAGAAAAAGTGCAGCAAACTCTGCAAACCGGGCAGATGCAAATCTATGACTACTCTCTCTACTTTCAGAATAGGACGATGTTCTTCGAGAGTCGCATGACGCCGCTCAATACCGATTCCGTCTTGGTCTTGGTTCGTGATGTGACCGATGCCCGCAACACCGAACAGGCCTTGCGGGAGAGCGAAAAACGATTTCGCGTTTTGTTTGAAAATGCAGGCGTGGGTGTAGCACAGGGGGATACCAACACGCGGCGCTTTCTGAAAATTAACCAGAAGTATTGTGATATTCTCGGTTATACACCCGCAGAACTTGAAAACATGGATTTTGCCAAGATTACCTATCCCGAAGATTTGCAGAGAAATCTGGACTTGTTGGAGCAGTTGAAACGAGGCGAGATTCGTGAATTTACGATGGAAAAACGCTATATTCGCAAAGATGGTAGCCTGGTCTGGGTTTTGCTGACAGTTTCACCTCTTTGGGGGCCAGGAGAACCGCCTTCCACACATATCACTGTCGTCCATGATATTACGGAACAAAAACGGGCTGAGTATGCTCTGCGCTACAGTGAAGCACAATTGCGCCGCTTAAACGCCGAGTTGGAGCGCCGGGTTGCTGAGCGGACTGCTCAGTTACAACTGGCCAATAACGAATTAGAAGCATTCGCCTATTCCGTTTCGCATGACCTGCGCGCTCCCTTGCGCGCGATAGATGGCTTCTCACGCATCCTTCTGAATGAACATGGTGCAGACCTTAGCCCGAATGCGCGTGAATTAATAGAGCGGGTGCGTGTTGCCAATCAAACCATGAGCCAGCTGGTAGATGCTCTGCTGGGGCTTTCGCGCATGAGCCGCGCAGCGATGTACCGTGAGAAAGTGAATCTGGCTGATTTGGCGCGTTCTATTTTCTCTGCCTTGCAAGAATCGGCCCCGGAGCGCAAAGTGCAATTTCAGGTGATAGAGCAAGCCATTGTCGAAGGCGACCCGCGCTTGTTGCGGGTGGTGATGGAAAATTTACTGGGCAATGCTTGGAAATTCACCTCCCGCAAAGACCAAGCATATATCGAATTCGGTGCGCAAACGATTGCGAACGAAACCGTCTATTTTGTGCGTGACAATGGCGCAGGGTTTAACCCGCATTATGCCGATAAGCTCTTTGGTCCTTTTCAGCGCCTACATCGTGCGGATGAGTTCGAAGGGACCGGGATTGGCCTAGCCACTGTCCAGCGCATCATTCGGCGGCACGGCGGACGTATTTGGGCCGAAAGCCAATTGGGCCAAGGGGCTACATTTTACTTCACGCTAGGATGAATCAAAATAAACCCCTGCCAAGCGCTGTTCAAAAGCGTTAGGGGTGTTTTCGCCCTTGTAAAATCATCAATTCATAGAGCGCAGAGCCGCGTTCTGTGGCATGTACCCCACCCCAATGAACGGATAAAACCAATTCCGCCTGAAAACGAAAATAGTAAGGGTTGGCCAACAGCCGTAATAAGAAACGTTTCCAAGTGGGAAAGCTCCTCAATAGATTGATGACCTCGATAATTTTAGGTTGCCGCAGGCTGATGTGAATTCTGTCCTTGGCAGCCTGCCAGTAAAAATCTATTTCGCGTGGCCAGGAACGTCCGCTAGGATGGGAAACAAAATGGCACGCTTTCATGGTTAGATTGGAGGCATCTTCGGTTAAGACCTGGTTGCCCTTTGCCAGTAGAAAAACTGGAATGCGCGCGTAGCCGTAAGCGCGCGCAGTCACTTGTTCGGCGTAAATCAACGTATATTCGCCAACTTGAGCGCGCCCCCAGTACCAGTGGTCCATCACTTCATCCAAGCCGATGTTGCCCCAATTATGGTCATGATACCCTCTTCCGCTCACCGGCTGTGTTTTGCCGTTACATTGAATGGTTCCTTGAACTTGCCCGTGTGGCATGGCGGGCAACCAGGCAAAATACTGTTTTGTATTCCCAAAATACACCTTGCCTGTGCCTGGTCTCCACGGGCGAAGCAGCCCCTGAAAGGTTAGGTCTATTGTGATGGGGCTAGAATCGCTCTCGGCTTCGGCGGGCATTTCTACATGCAAGTGATAGGTGTGCAAATCTCCTTGTACAGAATGAGGCCCAATGGCAACCTGGCAAGATTCGCGCGAGGCATGGAATTGGTCGGCGGGAAAGAACGCTGCACGGGAGAGACGCTCGCCAGTGGGGCAGGTCAAGGTGAGTAAGACAACCGGCTTGAGCGGGCCATTCCGTTCCAGGATGGGTTTCGTAGCGAAAACAATTACCACGATGGCGCCATTATCGAGATGGGCATCGAAATACCACCATTCAAACGAGCCTGCTCCCGTCTCAGCGCGTAGACCATCCTCCCACGCTTGAACATCGGTGCTTAATCCTTCACGCGCCAGGTCTTGGGGCGTCATGCCCAACACAAGCGGTTTTGTCATTTAAGCCTCCATATCCCAAGGTGCGGTTCCCTGTGTTGCTCCAGAGAGCGCTTGGCGCACAGGCCCAGCCAAATCCGGGAGCAAATCGGCAGCGGCGGCGAGTAACCCAATGTTGCCGGCCAGCATCATATCGCCAAAAGGAACAGCAAAATAAGGGCGTAGGTGCGTGGGGGATTGGAAAAGTGTGCGACGTGGTCCGGTCACCGCGACATCCCATCCCTGTTCGCCCAGTTTGAGGGGTGTGTTATCGTATACCAGCGCGCCATGTCCCATGTCGTCGAATACGTCTTGATGGGTGAGCGTGCCATCGGCGAGCCGTAGCAGCAGGCTTTCTAGTTTCTCCGAGTTGATTTCGCCGGTGTGATGCTCAAAGACACCGGCAATGCCGCGTTCGCTCAATCGAAAGGCCAAGCAATGAAAATTACCAATGTTAGCGACCAATTTATCCCGCCTTGTTGCCACCTGAGGGTCAAAGGATGCCCCTAACACAGCCGCCGGGGCGGTATCCATCACCAAGATAGGTGCATCTATATCCTGCGCAGAATCGGCCACGGCTTGCAAGCGCGTCATAATCGGTGGAATGTCCCCGGCTAGATAAGCGAAGGCAGTGAGCGAATTTTCCTCGCGGATGCGTTCATCGAGGTAATCGAAACGAAATTGTCGGTCTGAAACACCCGGTGGTGAATCGCCATGGTCGAAAACAGCGACACAGACGAGAGAGACATCCTTCAATGAAATGCCAAAGCGGGCAAAGGTTTCGCTCAGCAGAGCAAAATCGAAATCCTTAAGTTCCAGCCGCTGGACACTGGCGGGCAAGCGTTGTGCTTCCTCCTCCGACAGGACACGAATGCCCATCTTTTCGACCTTCTCCAATTCATCATCAATTGTTTTGGCGGCGGCTGGCGTAGCAAAGATGGGCAAACCTGCTCGGGCATGGTCGCGCGCAGCCCAGGCCGAAGGACCACCTCCCATTGTCTTGCCGGTGAGAAGGAGTGCTTCGCCCCGGCGCGTGGCTTCTCGGATGCGGTGGTGAATCATCATGGTCGGAGAAGGAAGGACAAGCTTGAAGCCGTTTTCTAGGTCTAACCGGGAGTCGTACAGCAACACATCCTGTGTGCCGGTGCCGACATCTACAGTGAGAATTTTCATCCAGGCCATCCTGCGTTGTAGAGATTAAGATTATCTTACCAGATTGTCTCTTCGCGCTCCAAGAGGCAATTTAAGGCACGTTGTCTGTGCTACAATCCTCGCTATGTCGAAACGAACGCTTGGATTGGCCTTGCTCGTGTTGGGACTGGGGCTGATGTTTGTATGGCTCACTCGGCCCCAATCCTTGGAACAAACATTCGACGGTGAACGCGCTTATCAGGATGTGATACGACAGGTAGCATTTGGGCCACGCCTTCCGGGGAGCGAAGGGCATGCGCGCACGATAGACTACATTCAGGCTGAATTGCAACGTGCTGGCTGGCAAAGCGAAGTTTTGAGTAGCGAATTCAGGGGCCAGCGTGTTCAAAACATCCGTGCCTGGCGAACCCAATCGGCTCCGGTTATCTTGCTAGGGGCGCATTATGATACGCGCATGTATGCCGATAACGACCCCAATCCCGAAAATCATTCTCAACCTGTACCGGGCGGCAACGATGGCGCTTCGGGTGTGGCTGTTTTGCTTGAACTGGCGCGGGTCTTGCCGCCGGAGGCCGTGCCGGTGGAACTGGTTTTCTTCGATGCCGAAGACAATGGACGCATTGCCGACTGGGATTGGATTCTCGGCTCTAGCGCTTATGCGGAAGCGTTGGTGCATCACCCCCAGGCGGTGTTGATTGTGGATATGATTGGTGATGCTGACCTGAATATTTACATGGAACGCAACTCCGACCCTCAACTAGTGCGCCAGATTTGGGATGTCGCTCACCGCTTGGGTTACGCACAATTTTTTATCCCCCAGTACAAATATCGTGTTCTCGATGACCATATCCCCTTCCTGGCAAAAGGCATACGCGCGGTAGATATAATAGACCTGGATTACCCTTACTGGCATACAGTGGCCGATACTCCTGATAAAGTCTCTGCTCGCAGCCTGGAAATCGTTGGGAAGACCGTTTTGGCTTGGATATTGGAATACGGTGAGTGCCTACAACAAGCGAATTGCAACGAAGAGTAAATTGCGTAAACGCTACCTATGCGCTAAACTATGCACATGACAGCTCTAGCATATTTCGTGCAATTGCGTCCATTGCTGGAAGAGCGCATGGTTTTGACCCTAGCGCAAGGTGGGGGAGTGCGTGAGAATTTTCAAGAACAGTTGCAGCGTTTTTTTGACCTGCTAGAGCAAGCCTTGCAAAGCGGACACGCAACACCGCTTGTATCTCTCTTGCGCGAATGGTCTGCTACCCGCACCGAAACTGACCTAGAACGAGATGAACGCACTGTTTCCTCCTTGCTGCGTCAAATTGCTGTGCTAACGCAGGAAACGGCGCATCAGGCGCTTGAAGCACATCAGGCGTTGGAATTCTTATCTGCTGTGTGGCCGATTTATCTCGATTGTCTCGCACAGGCAGCAGCCTACGAAACCGAAAGTCGCACGGCCTATCTCACCCAAGAGCTGGCTCGGCTCAATCGAATCGTAGCGCGGGTGGATAAGAGCAAATCGGACTTCGTCGCAGTCGCCGCGCACGAATTCAAAACGCCCCTGGCGCTCATTGAAGGATATGCAGCCATGCTCGATGAGCTACTGCCGCCAGAGATGGAACAATTTCACAGCCTGCTGATGGGGATGCGCAATGGCTTGAAACGCCTGCATGACTTGGTGAACGATATGTTGGATGTTTCTCTGATAGACAACAACCTGCTGGTTCTCAATAAACAACCGGTTTGGCTGCATCGCATATTCCGCTTGTTGCAAGCCGAGTTGCAACCCGTTTTAGAACAACGCCGTCAAATTTTGGAAGTTCGCTCTTTCCCTGGTGCGCAGGAATTGCTGTTTGCAGACCCTACGCGTTTATATCAAGCGTTCCGCAACATTTTGAACAACGCCATCAAATTTACGCCGGATGGAGGAAAAATCACCATAGATGGCCGCCTGCTCACCGGCTTCGTTGAAGTCACCATCACCGATACGGGGATTGGCATCCCACCCGAACATCAAGAAACCATTTTTGAAAAGTTCAGTCAACTGGTGGATGTCTCCCTGCATTCGACCGGCAAGACCAAGTTTAAGGGTGGTGGCGCCGGTATGGGGCTGCCGATTGCGCGCGGCATCATCGAAGCACATGATGGTTCACTGTGGGCTGAATCACCAGGATATGACGAAAAAACCTGTCCGGGTTCTACGTTTCACATCCTGCTTCCATTTCGCACACAGCCCGAAGACCCCAACCTGGCAAAGTTATTCGATACGCTCACGACCCAAACCGATTCTTCGTTTTCTTCGAGCGAAATCCAATCCTAGCCACTGCGAGCCGATTTGCTTTCAGACGACTACTTCTGGCATTTGCCTGTGGTATGATTGAGCCGGTTAGCCTCAGAACCGGTTTCTCATGTTTATATGTCCAAACGAACTCCAGAACCTACAACCTTACCCCGTGAACGCGCTTTTCTTGTTGGCGTAGAAATTTATCAGGAAAAGAATTTGCTGCCGCTCGAAGACTCCCTGGCCGAGCTGGCTTTGCTCGCCGACACCGCCGGCCTGGACGTAATCGGCGAGATGACCCAAAAACTCGACCACCCGAACCCAGAAACCTACATTGGTTCGGGCAAAGTGGAGGAGCTCAAAGCGCTGGTCGAAGAAACCCTCGCACAGGTGATTGTGTTCGATAACGAACTCAGCCCGCGCCATCAACGCGAATTGGAACGTGTTTTTGGAGAAAAAGTGCGCGTTCTCGACCGCACCGCATTGATTTTAGACATTTTTGCCCAACATGCGCATACCAGCGAGGGAATGTTGCAGGTCGAACTAGCCCAATACGAATATTACCTACCGCGTCTGACCCGGCAGTGGACTCACCTGGCAAGGCAGGCCGGTGGCGGTGGGGGACGTACCGGTTCGGTGGGTGGGGTTGGCTTACGCGGCCCAGGTGAAACACAATTGGAAGTAGACCGGCGTCAAATACGTGCCCGCATTGCGCGCCTCAAGCGCGAATTAGAAAAGGTGCGCGCGCATCGCGAACGTTATCGTGCCCAACGCAAACGCAGCCGCATTCCAACGGTTGCCCTGGTTGGTTACACCAATGCCGGCAAATCTACCCTGCTCAACCGCATTGCCGGCGCAGAAGTGTATGCGGCCGACCAGTTGTTCGCTACGCTTGATCCTACCACGCGCCGAGTCGAAATGCGCGGTGGCCATGCAGCCCTCTTTACCGATACAGTTGGATTTATCCAAAAATTGCCGACTACCTTGGTGGCTGCCTTTCGGGCCACACTCGAAGAAATTGCCGAAGCCGATTTGCTCCTGCACATTGTGGATATTTCACACCCGAACGCGCTGGCGCAATATCAGGCCGTGCAACAAACCTTAGAAGAAATCGGCGCCGGTCACATCCCGGTGCTCGCAGCGCTTAACAAAGTAGATAGACTGAAAGACCCTCAAGCGGCACAGGCTATCTTGCAAAATTATCCGCAGGCTGTTGCCATTTCCGCCCTGAAGGGCCTAGGGATTGCCGAATTAATGTCTCGGATTGCGCAAGAACTCTATGAGACTTATACACCCCTTCAACTTTGGTTGCCTTACCAGGAAGGACAGTTGCTCTCGCTGTTTCACGAGGCGGGTCAAGTCGAACGGATTGAACATGGACGGGGTGGCGTTTGGATTGCCGGTCGCATTCCGGGGCGGCTGGTAGCACAATTCAAAGAATACTTGGCCGCCCATCCCCCAAAAGAGCAGGAGGTATGAACGATGGAATTCAAACGCAAAGAACCCCAAACGTTTCTAGAGCGCATTTCTAAGCTGGTGGATAACGCTTCGGAGTATTTTGCCCACCGCAAAGGCCTGTTACCTATGTTGGGGATGTTGTTAATCTTGCTCAATTTTTTGCTCGTTAGTCTGCTGCCGGCAGAAACGTTCATTGTCCGCACGCACTTGGTGCTACATCTGGGTTTGCTGGTTGCTATTTTTGGCATGTTGCTGGCTAGGGCGCTGTAACCTGCTATTCGTTTTGCTGCATCCGTTTCACTATAAGGAGAACGTATGACCAACATTCCACGCTGGGACCTTTCTAACGTGTATCCCTCGCTTGAATCCCCAGAGTTTCAGAGCGCTGTTGCAAGCGTTGTTCGACAAATTGAAGAATTGGAGCAATTTTTGGCCGGGCCTATCCAACAGGCAAATGCCGCTACGCCACCTGCCGAATTGGGCGCCTTGTTGGGTCAATCTGTCGAGCGCTTTAATGCGTTGCAAGAACTAGGCTATACGGTGTATGCATATATCCAATCCTTTGTCACCACCGATTCGCACAACGTGCTGGCCATGAAAAAATTCTCCGAGTTCCAGCAGGTGATGGTGCGCTTTCAGGTGCTGGCGACACAATTTCAAGCACGGCTGGGCAAATTGGCCCCGGTGTTGGATGCAGCCCTTGAGACCAATCCCACAGCCAAAGCGCATGCCTTCAACCTGAAGGAAGCCGCCGAACAATCGAAATACCTGATGAGCGAAGCCGAAGAAAGCCTGGCTGCCGAATTGAGCCTGAGCGGAGCCAGTGCCTGGAGCAAATTGCAAGGCACAGTGACCTCGCAGATGACAGTCGAATTTGAACTGGATGGACAAGCTCAAAAACTGCCCATGCCGGCGCTCATCAACCTGCGTTCGCATCCTGACCCAGATGTGCGCCGCCGCGCATACGAAGCCGAAAACAAAGCCTGGGATACCGTGCGTGAGACTTTGGCGGCTTGCCTGAACGGCGTCAAAGGCACGGTCATCACCCTCAACAAACGGCGCGGGCGCGAGGACGCCCTGCACAGCGCCATTGAAGCCGCCCGCATTGACCGACCCACGTTAGAAGCCATGCTTGGCGCGATGCACGACTCGTTCCCGATGTTCCGGCGTTACTTTGCGGCCAAAGCACGTCACTTGGGCAAAGACAAACTGGCCTGGTGGGACCTGTTTGCGCCTCTTGGCAAGACCGATACAAAATACACTTGGGACCAAGCCCGTGCCTTTATCCTCGAAAATTTTGCGAAATTTTCCCCCGAGTTGGCCGATTTCGCCCGCCATGCTTTTGATAACCACTGGATTGATGCCGAACAGCGCGAAGGCAAACGCGGCGGCGCGTTCTGCATGGGTGTGCCAGCCGTTAAAGAAAGCCGCATCCTCTCTAACTTCGATGGCTCGTTGGACCAAGTCAGCACGCTGGCGCATGAACTTGGGCATGCCTTTCACAATTACTGCGCTTATCAGGCTGGCAAAACCATGATGCAGCAAGATACCCCCATGACCCTGGCCGAGACCGCCTCGATTATGTGCGAAACAATCGTCATGCAGGCTGTTTTGAAACAAGTAAGCGACCCACAAGAAGAACTCGCCATCTTGGAAACCATGCTCAACGGCGATTCACAGGTGATTGTGGATATTTACTCCCGTTACCTATTCGAGAAAGAAGTCTTTGAGCGCCGCGAGAAGAGTGAACTCAGCCCGCAGGAATTGTGTGAAATTATGGAACGTGCGCAAAAAGAAACCTACGGCGAACTGGAAGCTTACCAGCCCTACATGTGGACCTGGAAACCGCATTACTACTCTGCCGGCTTATCGTTCTACAACTTCCCCTACGCCTTTGGTCTGCTTTTTGGCACCGGGCTGTATGCCATCTACCAGCAGCGCAGCGAGGCCTTCGTTGCAGATTACAAGAACTTACTGGCCTCTACCGGTGAGGCCACGGCTGCCGACCTAGCCAGCCGCTTTGGCATAGATATCCGCTCCCGCCGCTTTTGGGAAGATAGTTTAAGAGTTATCGAGAAGAAGATCGAGCGATACGAGCAACTATAGCCAACCTTTTCTCGACCACTGACCAGCGCTGCGGGTGCTGAGTCGGTGGTCGAGGTTTTGCAGCGTGCTATGCCTTTTCGGAAAATTTTGTTTTCTGTCTGGAGTGTCTTTGCACTCTTTTTGTTTTCGTCTTGCAAATTCATGCAGGTCATGGAATCTCTGGCACCTATTGGTACGACCCCAACCCTTGCGTCTGTTTTGCCGTCTGAAACTCCTGCTCCTACCCTCACCCCTACCTTGTTTCCCACCGCCACGCTCGACCGAGGAATACAGAACCCGCAAAATAAACACTGGTATTTACTTATTCGTCAGGAGCGCAGTTTTCGCACCGCGCAAGAATATTGCCGAGGCATGGGCGCATACTTGGTGACGATTGCCGATGAGGCCGAAAATCGTTTTGTCTATGAACTCTCCCCTGTCACCTGGTTGGGCGCCACCGATGAGAGCGCAGAAGGCCAATGGGTGTGGGTGACCGGTGAACCATTCAATTACACCCCTTGGGCGGAAGGCGAACCCAATAACTGCGGCCTGCCTGATTGTGCTTCAGAATCTTACCTGACGTTTCACGAAACGCCTTTGAAATGGAGCGATGTTGCGGCCCAAGAATTACCCTTCATCTGCGAATGGGATGAGTAGATTAGGAACATTAAGGATTTTTTCGATGAACTGGAGCAAATGGTTGCATACATTTGGCTTGGAGGGCAGTACTGCGCTGCTCACGATAGCCACGATTGGCTTGTCCATGTTTTTGATTGTCTCGATGCAATTTTTGGGGGGCTATTCGCCACAACCATTGCTATATCTCGCTGCAGTTTTATTACCGCTCCTGACGGTGACACCTTTGGCATATTTGCTGATTGAACTGTATTTCCGCAACGAAGCCTTGGAAACCGAATTGGTGCGGAAAGATACCCAAATTCAGTCTTTAGAAAAACAAATCCATGCTGCAGCGAACGGCTCAGAAAAAGAACAGCTCATTCGTGATTTGAACTCGTTTGCCCAAACCGTAGCGCACGACCTCAAGACCCCCCTCACCACCATCACCGGTTTTGCCACCATGCTGGCAGACCAAAAGGTGCAACTGCCCGTAGAACAACAGCGCGAAGCCTTGCAAATGATTGTTAAAACCAGTCTGAAGATGAACAACATTTTGCAAGAATTGATGTTGCTTTCGGCTGTGCGGCAGGCCAATGTGCGCATTGGACCGATTCAGATGTCGCATGTGGTCAACCAGGCACGCCAGCGCTTATGGGGGGTGCTTTCGGAAAGTAACGCACAGCTGGTCATCCCAGAGGCCTCCGCTTGGCCGCGCGTCATCGGCTATGCTGCATGGGTAGAAGAAATCTGGATTAATTACATCAGCAACGCCATCAAGTACGGTGGAACGCCGCCACGTGTGGAACTCGGCTTCGATGCGGATTATAAAATTTCCTCTGCCGGGCATCGCATGGCACGTTTTTGGGTGCGCGATAACGGCAAAGGGATTGCCCCCGAAGACCAGGTGCATCTGTTCACGCAATTCACCCGGCTTGACCAGATACGCGCTGAAGGGCACGGCTTGGGTCTTTCGATTGTAGCACGCATCTTGGAAAAGCTCGGGGGCGAATATGGCGTGGAAAGCCAACCTGGTCACGGCAGTTTGTTCTACTTCACCTTGCCGATGGCCGTCAAAGAACCAACCACCCGGCGCGTGCCAAAGGCGAAAAAGGAAAGCGTATGAGCAAGGATGTTCACAACGTGCTTTGTCGAATCAGGCAGCGCTTGCTCAACACAATGCGCACACTGCGGGTTGCCCACCCGCATGGTGAGCGCCTGCGCTATCTTCCCCATCATGCGGCCTACATCATCTATTCCCTTCCCCTTCCTCTTGCTCTTGTTCTTTTCTTAGGCGCAACCATTCGTTTGAGGCAGTTTCCCAAATAGATTGATACTTCGCAAAAAATTCTTGAACTTTTGCTTCATCAACCGTATCATTTTCTTCTAACCCGGCTTTATAAAATTCAATTTCATTGCGCAAGGTGTAAAGTTGAGAAAGTGTTAATTTCTGCTTAACCCAAAGCGCTCGATACCCTGCAATGCTATCCAGTGTATTTACAACAGAAATCAGAGCGCCACAGATGAGAGCAAAATTTTTCAATTCGGTCGTTAGGGATGTGGTTTGCAGTCCTAAGGCAATCGTCACAAATGCGCCAAGCAATGCTGAGGAGATGCGAACAATAAATGTTCTCGATTTGTTTTGATCGCCTTTTAATTTCATCTTGTTGATGCCCTTGGCAATTTCTCCCTCTAAGTACTTGAGTTTTTCACGCTGTTGCATAGGGATTGCTCTCCTTGGTTGTGAGTTTTATCTTTCGACCGAAGGAACTCTCATTAAAATGTTTCAAGACGGTTCGTTTCATCCCAAATAAACGGGACATGAGTAATCCGAAACAATCTCGATTGGCACATAAGCCCATCTGTTGAATAAATCCAGAATAATTTTACAACACTCCGTCCGAACTTCGCTTTCAGCACCTTTTCCAGCCTCACGGCAAAACGCATTCCTTCAAACGGAGGTCTTTCTATGTCCGAAGAAACCAAATCTCTTGAACCCAAGGAAGAAAAGAAAGAAAAACCGGAAGTGAAAGATAACCTGGTCGTCACCCGGCACAAAATCACGCTGAACGGACAGGAGATTCCCTACACTGTCACGGCTGGAACGATGGTTCTCAAGGAAGAACCCGACCGCGAAAAGGAATACGAAGGCGAAAAACCCAAAGCCCAGTTCTTTTTTGTCGCCTATACCAAAGACGACATAGAAAACCCTGCCAACCGCCCGTTGACTTTTTCATTCAACGGCGGCCCGGGTTCATCTTCTGTTTGGCTGCATTTGGGGCTGCTTGGTCCGCGCCGCGTAGCAATGACGTATGAAGGCGATTTACCTAAACCGCCTTTTCAATTAACCGATAACGAATTCTCGCTGCTCGACCAGACAGACCTGGTCTTCATTGACCCGGTCAGCACCGGCTACAGCCGCCCGGCGCAAGGCGAAAAGGCGAAACAGTTTCACGGGTTCAAAAAAGATGTCGAAAGCGTGGGCGATTTCATTCGTCTCTATACCACGCGCTACAATCGCTGGCTTTCGCCCAAGTTTCTGATTGGCGAAAGTTACGGCACCACTCGTGCCAGCGCCCTGGCAGGATACTTGCAAGAGCGGCATGGATTCTATCTGAACGGCGTCATGCTGGTTTCGACGGTGTTAAACTTTGGCACGATTGATTTCACCCCCGGCAACGAACTACCTTACGTCCTCTTCTTGCCCTCCTACGCTGCCACGGCCTGGTATCATCGCGCTCTCAAAATTCGCCGTCCCCTCGAAGCGTTGCTGACCGAAGTGGAGCGCTTTGCTTTAGAAGAATACGCTCCTGCCTTGCTCAAAGGCGATTCCCTCTCGAAACGAGAGCGTGTTGCCGTTTTAGAAAAATTGGCTCGTTACACTGGTCTTTCTCCGGAATATCTTGACCGTTCTAACCTGCGCGTGCCAGATTTTCGCTTCTTCAAAGAACTGTTGCGCCCCCGCGGACGCACCGTTGGCCGTTTGGATAGCCGCTTTTTGGGGATTGACCGCGATACGCTCGGCGAAACAGCGGACTATGACCCCTCTTACACCAACATCCTTGGCCCCTATACCGCCGCATTCTACGATTACGTCCGGCGCGAACTGAACTACGAAACCGACCTGCCGTATGAAATCCTGAACTTTCAGGTTTGGCCCTGGTCGTACGCAGAACACGAAAACCAATACGTTTACGTGGCGGAAACCCTGCGCAAGGCGATGACCATCAACCCCCACCTGAAAATATTTGTTGCCAATGGGTATTACGACCTGGCCACGCCCTATTTTGCTACCGAGTACGTTTTTAACCATCTTGGCCTCGATCCTACGCTGCGCGATAACGTTCGGATGGCTTACTACGAAGCCGGTCACATGATGTACATTCATTTGCCTGCCCTCGAGCAGATGAAGAACGATTTGGCCGAGTTTATACAGCAGGCCAAGTAATATCAAACTCCTATGAACGTGTATTACTCCGAAGCACATGCCTTGCACAACCCAGCCTTCGAAATTTTTGATGGCGGGGAAAGGATAGCCAGCTTTGAAGTGCCACAGCGCATGGAGCGGATTCTTGTTGCTCTTCGGCAAGATGGCCGTTTTGAGATTTTGCCGCCTGAAGAATTTGGCTTACAGCCTATTCGTGCTGTTCACGATGAAAGTTATCTCCATTTCCTGCAAAATGCCTACCAAGAATGGCTTGCTACCCCCCTCGATGCTGACTACGAACGCAACGCTTTGCTCCCTGCTACGTTTCCCCCGGCTGGCTGGCGTGGACACATTCCAAAGAGCATTTTGGGCCGTGCTGGCTACTATATGATGGACCTTTCGGCGCCGATTGGCGCCGGCACTTGGCAGGCGGCTCTTGCTTCGGCGTATTGTGCCTTGAGCGGCGCGAAATTCCTTGCTCAGGCCAACATCTTGTCTCCTGCGGCCTTTGCGCTATGCCGTCCCCCTGGTCATCATGCCGGGCGCGCCTATTGTGGCGGATATTGTTACATCAACAACGCCGCTGTGGCGGCGCACTGGCTTACCCAATTCGGCAAAGTCGCCTTGTTAGATGTGGACTATCATGCCGGCAATGGGACGCAGGATATTTTTTACCAACGTGCCGACGTGTTGACCCTTTCCCTTCACGCCGACCCGGATTACGAATATCCCTACTACAGCGGCTATGCCGATGAAATCGGCACAGGCACAGGATGGGGGTATCACCGCAATTTCCCGCTCAGCATTGGCACAGACGATGAATCCTACCTTGCTGTCCTCCAGGAAGCGCTGCAAATGATTCGCGCCTATGCCCCTCAGTTTTTGGTCATCTCTGCCGGTATGGATGTGTATGGAGAGGACCCGTTAGGGAAAATCCGTCTCAGCACCGGTGGCATTGCCCGCCTGGGAGAGTATATTGCTGCGCTGTCTTTGCCCACCTTGATAGTGATGGAAGGCGGATACAACACCGCTGCGCTTGGCCAGAATATCGTCTCATTTCTGGAGGCTTTTCATGCGCGATAACTTGCTCCGCACCCTGAGCGCTTTACTGGTTTCCCTGCTTTATTTGGTGGCGAGTTCTAACCTATTCGCCCGGCCTGTTCCGGAGCATCCTTACTATGCGGACCGTCCTGCTGTAATGGTGATTGCCCATCAGGGCGGCGATGGTTTATGGCCTGGCAATACACTTTTTGCTTTTCAAAAGGCCGCCACTCTGGGAGTAGATGTGTTGGAAATGGATTTGCACATCACCAGCGATGATGTTTTGGTGCTTATCCATGATGAAACGGTTGACCGTACCACCGACGGCAGTGGCTGGGTGGAAGAAATGACCCTGGCCGAACTCAAACGCCTTGATGCTGGCTACCGCTGGTCTTCGGATGGCGGTCAGACCTTCCCATTTCGTGGACAAGGCCTGACCGTGCCTACCCTCGAAGAAGTTTTCCAGGCGTTTCCGGGCTATCGCATGGTGATGGAACTCAAAAAGACCGAACGCTCAATGGCTCAGCCGCTATGTGCTTTGATCCGTCGCTACAACATGCAAAAGCGGGTCCTGATTGCATCTTTTTACGACCAGCGCATGGCTGAATTTCGCCGTATTTGCCCTGAAGTTGCCACTTCTTCAGCCCGCCAAGAAACAACGACCTTTGTCTTGTTGAGCAAAGTATTTTTGGGCGGGCTGGTTTTCCCAAGCTATCAAAGCTTGCAAGTGCCTGAAGCCTCAAGCGGCATACGTGTTCTGACCGCCCAGTTTATCCGTGCAGCCCATGCTCGCAACCTGAAAGTAGAACCCTGGACGATCGATGACCCACAACAAATGCGTCAGCTGATTGAATGGGGAGTAGATGGCATCATCACCGATCGGCCTGATTTGCTCTTAGAAGTGTTAGGACGCAAATAATCGCCGCTTACGACAAATTTCCTCGCATCCGTTGCGCATCTAACACATTCGGCAGGTTTTCAATCCGGGTTAGCACACGGCTTAGGTGGGCAATGTCGCGTACTTCTACCACCAAGCGAATATCGGCGGTATCGGCTTTTTCGTGACCGTGATTGACCTTTACCTTAACATCCGCAATATTAACACCCTCTCCGTTCAGCAGGTTGGAAATATCACCCATCAAACCCTGCCGGTCGAAGGCTGTGACGCGAATGGGAACCGGATAGGTGCGTGTTGGCTTGCCCCAGCTGACTTTGACGAAGCGTTCTCTCTCTTTAAGCGTCGCCCGCAACACATTTGGGCAATCTTGCCGATGGATGGTTGCGCCGCGTCCGCGCGTGATGTAGCCTACAATCGGGTCACCGGGCGTGGGATTGCAGCAACGGGCGGTGGTAGTCAGCAAGCCGCGCAAACCAACCACGGAAACAGCATCGGAAGATGTCGTTTCGGCTTTGGGGGCCGAGGCGACAAGTTCATCACTGGTTTCTTGCTCTGAAATCAGATTGACAATGCGGCTCATCGAAAGGTCACCGCATCCCAAGTCAACGAACATCTCGTCGGGGGTTTTATATTCCAGCTTGCGAGCCAGGGTTTCTAAGTTAATATCGCTCAAGCCCAAGCGGCGAAATTCTCGTTCGAGCATGGCGCGCCCCTGTGCCAGATTTTGCTCTCGGTCTTGTTTTTTGAACCACAGACGGATTTTGGTGCGCGCTCGTTGCGTTTTGACCAAACCCAGCGACGGATTGAGCCAATCGCGGCTTGGCCCACCTTGTTTAGAAGTTAGAATTTCCACCCGCTGACCGGTCTTTAGGACGTAATCGAGTGTCACCAGCTTGCCATCTACCTTGGCGCCCCGACAGTGATGTCCAACATCGGTGTGAACATGATAAGCAAAATCAATCGGCGTTGAGCCTGCGGGCAAATCAATAATATCGCCTTTGGGGGTGAAGACGTACACGCGGTCCTCGAACACATCCGTCTTCATCGAATCAACGAATTCCTGTGCGTCGCTCACGTCCTGCCGCCATTCCATCATGGAGCGCAGCCAGCGGATGTGCTGTTCGTATTTCGGGTCGCGCCGCGTGCCACCCTCTTTATAGCGCCAGTGCGCAGCAATGCCATATTCGGCATTCTGATGCATTTCATGTGTGCGAATCTGCACTTCAAGCGGTTTACCGTCATCGTAAATGACCGCTGTGTGTAGCGACTGGTAAAAGTTGTCTTTGGGGGCGGCGATGTAGTCATCGAACTCGCCGGGGATGGGGCGCCAGTGATTGTGAATGATGCCGAGCGTCGAATAGCAGGCCGGAATATCTGCCACCAATAAGCGCACCCCACGAATATCACGCACCATCTCAAAGGACTTACCCTTCTGAATCATTTTGCGGTAAATCGAATAAATGTGCTTGGGCCGCCCGCTAATTTCAGCCTGGATACCCGCCTGTTTCAACACACGCGAAAGATTCTTGATGATTTCTTCAATTTGCTCCTCGCGCGTGCTGCGCCGGTCGGCCAATTGTTCGGCAATTTCCTTGTACTTTTCTGGGTTTACGTAGCGGAAGGAGAGGTCCTCCAGTTCCCACTTAATTTGCCAGATGCCCAGTCGGTTGGCAAGCGGAGCGTAAATATCGAGCGTCTCTTGGGCAATCCGTTTTTGTTTTTCCGGGCGGGCATAGCCCAAGGTGCGCATGTTGTGTAACCGGTCTGCTAGTTTGATAAGCACCACACGCACATCGTCGTTCATCGCCAGAAAGGTCTTGCGCATGGTTTCGGTGGTCAGTTGCTTCTTGCGGCGGGAGAGCTGCTCTGGCGTGAGCGCGACCTCCGGTTGTTCCTCATCTTCCCCAAAGTGGTCGCTGCGCGAAACGCGCGGCAGACTGTCCAACTTGGTTACACCATCCACCAGGTTCGCAATGGTCTGCCCAAATTGCAGCCGCAACTGTTCCAGCGTCACTTCGGTATCTTCCACCGTATCGTGAAGCAGAGCGGCAGCCACCACATCAGAAGGCATCCGCATTTCGGCCAGAATGCTGGCAACCGCTACGCAGTGATTGATATACGGCTCACCAGAATGCCGTTTTTGTCCGAGATGGGCTTGGGCTGCCAGTTCATAAGCGCGCCGCACCATATCCCGGTCAAATTCGGTGTAATACTCCGGGAGATTTTGGATTAACTGTTCGAAATTGATGGCTTGTTCAACTTTCATATTCAGAATTGTAGCCCAAATAAATCAAAAATTCATCACAATTCCGAAAGAATATCATCCAGCTTTTGAACATTTGTTATATAATTTCACAAATTTTACTCGCAGTTCTGACTTTGTGAGGCAAATTTCATGTCCGACAGTCATTTGGAATTACTCGCGCAAGTGGCCAGCCTGTATTACGAGCATAACTTAAAACAGGAAGAAATCGCTGCGCGCACGGGCTATTCTCGTTCGATGATTTCGCGCTTGTTGACCGAAGCGCGCGAAAAAGGTGTGGTCGAAATTCACATCAACTACCCGTTGGAACGTTGCCTGGACCTGGAAGAAGCCCTGCAAACCGCGCTCGGCTTGCGGATGGTGCGTGTCTTGCAGCGCGGCACGCTGGGCTACGCTGAAATGCTGCGAAAACTGGGCGCGATGGCCGCTCGCCTGGTGGATGAACTGGTGGAGCAGGGCTGCAAGCGCATTGGCATTTCTTGGGGAACAGCGTTGTACGAAACCGTCTCAGCCATGCGCCGCCGCAATTATGCCGATACACAGGTCTATCAAATTATCGGTTCGGCTGGCACGCTCACACCTGAAACAGATGGCCCGAGTCTGGCGCGTCATTTGGCCGAAGCACTGGGCGGGCAGTATTACACCATCCCGGCCCCGCTTATCGTCGCTAACCCCGCTTTGCGCGAAGCCCTGCTACTCGAGCCAAGCATTGCGCGTGTTTTGAAGGAAACGTCCACCCTCGACCTGGCGCTGGTGGGCATTGGTTCGATGGAGCCGGCTTCTTCCAGCTGGGTGCGCGCCGGTTATTTCGATGCCGAACAAGCCTCTCGGTTGAGCATGTCTGGCGTAGTGGGCGATGTCTGTGGCATCCTGTTTGATCGGGCCGGTCGGTTGCGCGAACCCGAACTGCAAAGCCGCGTGGTGGGAATTTCTCCCCAACACTTGCAGAGCATCCCGCTTAAGATGGGCATCTCCGCCGGCGAGATGAAGACCCTGCCCATCCTAGGCGCCTGCCGTGCCGGGCTGGTGAACTGCTTGGTGACGGATGAAACCGCTGCGCTCGGCGTGCTGGCAGCCTTTCGTGAGGATTTGGAACGCAGCAAATGAGCGCCGGGCATCTGCTTCATCCGCTTTTCCGCTATCCGTTTCCCTCATCCGCTTCTCTTTTCACATTCGTGCAAACTATTCACGAATGCTAGAAAAATTGCGGCATTTTCAGTAAAATAGAACTACCTACCATCCTCCCTCTCCGTCTCCATTAGGGAGATATCTGAGGCTGGCGCGGTGGCTACTTAAAATCAAACAATCTTTTCTTTGTGCGAGTGTGTTTCCATTTCTGCGTATGTCTGATTCTGCTCCCCTTCCAATGCCATTTTCTCAGGAGCAAGCCCTGGGTTTGCTTGATACCATGCTCTTGATTCGAGCTTTCGAGGAAAATGCGGAAGAAATGTATGCGCTCGGGAAAGTGCATGGCACCATGCACCTTTCGATTGGACAGGAAGCCTGCGCGGTTGGCGCAGCCAGTGCCTTGCGTCCGGGACACGACTATCTGCTCAACGTCCATCGTGGACATGGTCACTTCCTGGCTTGGGGCGGGGACGTGAACCGGATGATGGCTGAGTTCATGGGTAAGGAAACCGGTTACTGTCGTGGACGTGGCGGCTCGATGCACATTGCCGATGTGGAAGCCAATAACCTGGGCGCCAATGGCATCGTGGCCGGCAACATGCCGATTGCGGTAGGCGTGGGGTTGAGCATCAAAGCCCGCAAAACCGACCAGCTGGTTTTGTGTCTGTTTGGCGATGGCGCGGCCAATGAGGGCGCGTTCCACGAATCGCTCAACATGGCTTCCATCTGGAAACTACCCGTTCTCTACCTGTGTGAGAACAATGCGTATGCCATGTCCATGCCGATTCGTAAGGCCATCAACATTGCCCAAATCAGTCAGCGTGCCTGCGCCTATGGCATGCCCGGCAAGACCGTTGACGGCAACGACTTGGTGGCTGTTTACCATGCCGTCTACGAAGCCGCTGAACACATCCGTTCGGGTAAGGGGCCTTACCTGTTGGAACTGATTACCTATCGCTGGAAAGGCCACTCCAAGAGCGATAAACAAGCCTACCGCACGCGCGATGAAGTGAAAGAATGGATGGCCAAAGACCCCGTCCGCCGGTTTGCTGCCCAGATTGGGCTGGACGAGACCGCGCTGGAAGAACACCGCAAACAGGCGCGCGAAAAAATTCAGGCAGCGGTGGCCTTTGCTGAAGCCAGCCCTGAACCCTTACTCGAAACTATCGAGGAGGGTGTGTATGCGTGAATTGACCTATGCAGAAGCCCTGCGCGAGGCCATGCGTCTTGCCATGCAAAAAGACCCGGCAGTCTTCGTCATCGGCGAGGATATCGGCGTGTATGGCGGCGCGTTTGGCGTGACCGCTGGGCTGATAGATGAGTTCGGCCCGGAACGCATCATAGACACGCCCATCTCTGAAGCCGGCATTGCCGGGACCTGCATTGGCGCCGCGCTCACCGGCATGCGCCCAATCGGCGAAATGCAGTTTTCTGATTTTGTCACGCTAGCAATGGAGCAACTGGTTTTGCAGGCCGCCAAAGTGCGCTTCATGTTCGGGGGCAAGGCCAGCGTGCCGATGGTCATGCGTCTGCCGGGTGGTTCTGGCACGGGTGCGGCAGCCCAGCACTCCCAAAGCCTGGAAGCCTGGTTCACGCACATCCCCGGCTTGAAGGTTGTTATGCCCGCTACCCCGCACGATGCCAAAGGTCTGTTGCTGTCCTCGCTCTACGACGGCAACCCGGTCATCTTCGTCGAACACAAACTGCTCTACAAGACCAAAGGTGAAGTTCCCGAAGGTTGGTACACCGTGCCGTTAGGACAGGCGCGCGTAGTGCGTGAAGGGCGTCATCTCACGCTGGTTGCCACCTCCATCGAAGTTCTGCGCGCGCAGCAGGCGGCGCAAACGCTGGCGAGTGAGGGCATAGAAATCGAAATCATAGACCCGCGCACGCTGCGCCCGTTGGATATCGAGACGATTGCGGAATCGGTCAAAAAGACCGGCAAATTGCTGATTGTGCATGAAGCCGTCAAAACCGGCGGATTCGGGGCCGAAGTGGCCGCCCGCGTTGCTGAACACGAAGCCTTTGACTATCTCGAAGCCCCCATCCGTCGCCTGGCCGGGCGTGAAATCCCCATCCCCTATAACCGCACATTGGAATACCACACCGTGCCACAAGTCGAAGACATCGTGGCCGAAGCCCGCAAACTGGCGAAAGGCGAGTACTGACCATGAAAGCCGTCATCATGCCTAAGTTCGGGTTTACGCAAGAAGAGAGCGAAATCCTGGAATGGAAGGTGAAGAATGGCGACCGGGTCGAACAGGGCGACCCTCTGGCCGTCGTCTCGACCGATAAGGTGAGCATGGAAGTCGAAGCTCCCGAAGCGGGCATCGTGGCGGGCATTTGGCATCCCGAAGGAGCCATTGTACGGGTAACGGAAGTGATTGCATACATCTTGCAGCCAGGAGAAGCGCTACCTGAAGCGCTCATGCCAGCCACAACACCAACCGAACCTTCACCTGTTCCTGCACCCTCGGCCCAGCCTACCCCGGTCGCTGCCCGCATGGCGACTGATTTAGGGCTAGACCTTTCGCAAATTCCCGGTAGTGGCCCTGGCGGACGCATCACGCGTGCCGACGTGGAACGTTATGCGGCTGCACAGCAGGGCGAGAAAATTCGTGCAACGCCCGCAGCCCGCCGCCTAGCGCATGAATTGGGCGTAAACCTGGCTGAACTTTCCGGCAGCGGTCCGCGCGGACGTATCCAGAGCGAGGATGTGCGTCGTGCCGCTGCAGATCGTGTCTCTGCTGCGTCCCCGGCTGTGGTGATAGAAACCACCTCGGCCTCGGCGCCGTTCCGCGAAATTGCGCTTCAGGGCATGCGAAAGACCATCGCCGCCAACATGCTTCGTTCTTGGCAATCCATCCCCACCATTCACCTGGAAATTGACGTGGACATGGAAGCCAGCCTGGCGCTATTGCAGGCCGCCCAAACCCGCGCTGGAGAGCGCAAAGTCTCGCTGACGGCGGTAGTTGCCCGCGCTGTTGCCTGGGCGCTGCGCCGTCACCCGCGCCTGAATGCCCACCTGGAGGGCGAAACCCTGCGCGAATGGGACGAAGTGCATTTGGGTATGGCGGTTGCCCTTGAAGAGGGATTGATTGTCCCGGTGCTGCATCACCCCGACCGCAAAGGCATTTTGCAAATTGCCGAAGAACTCAACGATTTGGTCGCCCGCGCGCGTGTCAATCAGCTGCGCCAAACCGATTTGCAACCCGCAACTTTCACAATTTCCAATTTAGGAATGTTTGGAATTGACCGTTTTACGGCTATAATTAACCCGCCTCAAGTTGCAATTTTAGCGGTAAGCGCGCTTAAGAAAGTGTTCGTTGCTAACGAAATTGGTCAGCCGGTGTTACATTCGGTGATGAACCTTCGTCTCTCTGCCGACCACCGTGCTGTAGATGGCGCTGTCGCCGCGCGTTTTCTGGCTGACCTGCGGAAAGCCCTGGAAACCCCCTCGGAGATGCTTTTATGGCAATAACGTTGCAGGCTTACCTCGTTCCAGAAGCACTCATCTTTGGCATGGACGCCGAAACTTCGGAAGAAGTCATCCGCAACTTGGCAGGCAAACTGATGTATGCCGGCTATGTGCGCGGCTCCTTTGCAGAAGGCGTATTGACGCGCGAGCGCGCCCAGCCGACCGGGCTGCCACTGGACGGCAAATACAATGCCGCCATTCCGCACACGGACGTTGACCACGTCATCAAGCCCGGCATTGCGATGGCAACTCTCGCGCGCCCGGTGATGTTCCGCAACATGGTGAACCCGGAAGAGCAGGTGCCGGTGCAACTGGTCTTCTTACTGGCGCTCGACCAGCCCAAATCGCAAATCGAGATGCTCCAACAAGTTTCTCATGTTCTGCAAAACCCGGAGCTGGTGGAGCATTTGATGAATGCCCGCAACCTGTTCCAGGTACGTGAAGCCTTACGAAAAGCCAACGCAGTCTCGCCCTGAGAGGGTGGGCTGCGTTTTGTTTTGGTCAAACTTTCGATACAGGAGAGAACGACATGCCACAAGCCAAACGAATTTTAGTCGCCTGCGGCACGGCCATTGCTACTTCGACTGTCGTTGCTAAAGCCATCGAAGATGCACTGCGTGAACGCGGTATCGAAGTCATCACCCGTCAGTGTAAGGCAAGTGAGGTGGCTAGTATGGTCGAAGGGATGGATTTGGTGGTTACCACTACCCCCGTTCCGACCAATTTAGGCGTACCGGTCATTCAAACGCTTGCCTTTTTGACCGGAATTGGAAAGGAGGCAGTGATTGAGCAAATCGTCAAGGCATTGGGTACAAAATAATTCCTTTGTTCTTCCAATTGGCTCGACTTTCATCCCATTTTTCATCCTAAGAAAGGAGTAAGGCAAGATGGAAGGTTTTCTTTCGGGACTGAAGGCAATCATTGATGCCCTCGGCGCAACAGTTCTATTGCCCATTATCATCTTCATCATTGCGGCTGTAATGGGTGCTAAACCCGGGCGGGCGTTCCGCGCCGCAGTGACGATTGGCATTGCCTTCATCGGTATCAACCTAGTCATTGGCCTGATGTGGGGGAGTCTGACCGAAGTCGGTCAGGCCATCGTTAGCAATCTGGGCATTCAGCGCGATGTGATGGATATGGGTTGGCCTTCGGCGGCTGCCATCGCTTTTGGCAGCCCGGTTGGGTTGTGGGTTATCCCGATTGCCATCTTGGTCAACATCGTGTTCCTGGCCCTGCGACTAACGAAAACGGTCAACATTGACGTCTGGAACTACTGGCATTTCGCTTTTCTCGGTTCGTTGGTGCTTGCTGCCACCAATAACCTGGCGTATGGGCTGATTGCCGCCGCCATTGCGGCTGCGCTGGCACTCTTCCTGGGTGACTGGACAGCAAAAGCGGTGCAGTCGTTCTATGGTACGCCAGGGATTTCTATTCCGCATCTCACCTCCGCGCCTGGTGTTCCATTTGCGATTGTCACGAACTGGATTGTAGACCGCATCCCCGGCCTCAAAGACGTGGAAGCCGACCCCGAAACCATCCGCAAGAACTGGGGTGTGATGGGCGAACCGGTCATCCTCGGCCTCATCATCGGCATCGTGCTGGGTATTCTGGCCTTCTACAATGCGGGTGATGCAACGACCGTCATCACCAAAGTTCTGAAGACCGGTATGAACCTGGCGGCTGTTATGCTGCTTCTGCCGCGCATGGTGCAAATCCTGATGGAAGGCCTGATTCCGGTTTCGGAAGCCGCGCGCGAGTTCATGCAGAAACGCGCCGCCGGACGCGAAATCTACATCGGTCTGGATTCGGCCATCCTGGTCGGACATCCGGCTGCCATCTCGTCCTCGCTCCTCCTGGTTCCGATTGCCATCCTGCTCTCCATCATTCTGCCGGGCAACCGCGTCATCCTGTTCGCCGACCTGGCGGTGATTCCCTTCGTAGTCGCGCTGTTTGCGCCGCTCATGCGCGGCAACATCGTTCGCATGGTGATTGCCGGCACGCTGGAACTGGCGGTGGGCTTCTACATCGCCACCGGCCTGGCCGATTTCTTCACGGCGACCGCTCGCAGCGCCAACTTTGCTATTCCTGAAAATGCCGTGCGCATCACCAGCATTGCCGATGGCTTCTTGTGGCCGGGCTTCCTGTTCACCAAACTGGCTGAGTGGCTGAACGTGGGTGGCCTGGTAGTGCTTGTGGTTCTGCTGGGCGTGGCCATGTTCTTCTACCTGAAGAACCAGGAAGCCTGGGAAGTGGCCGCTGGTGCTCCTGCCTCGAAATAGCCCAGCAAGTTCTCGTTTCTCTCCTGATATGTGCCGGGGCGGACTGCTCAAGATGCTGGTCTGCCCCGGCTTTGTTCTCGAAAACCGATGATTGACGCCATTATCCGTTCGATGATTGGCAGCTGGGGCAACTGGCTGCTTGACCAGTACCTTGCCCATGCCCTGTGGGTTAACGGCCTGCTGTTGGGATACGCCTTCCTGGTGGTGCTGGCGCGGCGTAACTTCAAAATGATTTTGCAATTTTTTGTTGTCCATTTGCGAGAAAAATATGCCCCGCAACTGAAAAACAGAGACCGTGAGCAGATTTCCCGTTTCCTGACCCGCGTTTCTCTGCCCTGGCAGCAGGCGCTGGCGCATGCGCCGTTTCCGTTCTTCTCGCCGTCCAACAGCATTCGCCTGTATCTTAAAACTGAAGCTGCGCTCAAGCGCGCCGTTTCACCTGAGATATTGGCGGAGGCAGTTATCACTGGGCAGTCATTCATGAAGAGTGAGCAGTTATCAGCGCGCAAGAAGAAGTCAGCAGTGAACAGTAAACATTCCTCCGTCAACAGTCAGAAGTGACCAGCAAACAGGTTTTGCCATGCCAGAACTCACCCTGACCATCCAAAACAAAGTCGGTCTGCATGCCCGCCCGGCGAGCCTATTCGTGCGCGAGGCGGCCAAATTTCAATCGAACATCACCGTTTTGCATGGTGAAAAGCAGGCCAACGCCAAGAGCATTTTGAACGTGCTGGCGTTAGGCGTCAACCAGGGCGCGCAAATCACTCTGCGCGCCGAAGGTCCCGATGCCGATGCCGCCCTGCACGCTTTGCAAACGCTCATTGAGAGCAATTTTGGAGAAGCGGAGTAGCTGCCTATGAGAACCATTCAGGGCATTGCAGCCTCGCCCGGCATTGCTATTGGCCCGGCGCGCGTGTTCGCGCCTGAAGACCTGTCCTTTTCGGTTTCTACGCCCGCCGACTTGCCAGCCGAATGGCAGCGCATGACGGCAGCGCTACAAACCGCGCGAACCCAATTGCAGGAAATCGGTCAGCAAGCCGCCGCCCAATTGCACCCGGAAGAGGCCGCTATCTTCGAGGCGCATGTACAAATGCTGGAAGACCCGGAGTGGCAGGCGGCCATGCAAACCGCCATTTTGCAGGAAAGCCGGAACGCCGAAAGCGCCCTGATGGATACCGCCGAGCGCTACGCCGCACAACTGGAAGCCCTGGATGATGCCTATTTCCGCGCCCGCGCCGCCGATATTCGCGATGTAGCGCGCCGCTGCTTGCGGATTTTGCTCGGCAAACCCCAGCCGGATGTCTCGTTGCATCAGCCGTCCATTCTGGTTGCCCGCGACTTGACCCCCTCCGATACCGTCCTACTCGATAAGAGCCGTCTGCTCGGTTTTTGCACGGCAGAAGGCGGCCCGACCTCCCACACGGCCATCCTGGCCAAGGCGTTGGGCATTCCGGCGGTAGTAGGAGCGGGCGAGGCCGTTCTCTCCATCGCAACCAATGACCTCCTGATTCTGGATGCGCATCACGGCGTGGTGGTGATTGCGCCGGATGAAGAGACGCTGCAACGCTTCGAGCGCGCCCAACATGCGGAACGCGACCGCGCTGCGCAGGAACGCGCCCACGCTGCCGAACCCGCCGTTACCCGCGATGGCCGTCAGGTCGAAGTGGTGGCCAATGTGGGCAGCCTGGACGATGCCCGTCACGCCGTCGAATGGGGCGCCGAAGGCATTGGCCTGCTCCGCACCGAATTTCTTTACCTCGACCGCCAGACCGCGCCGGACGAAGAAGAGCAATACCACGCTTACAAGGCCATTTTCGATGTGATGGGTCAACGTCCGGTTGTCATTCGCACCCTGGATGTGGGTGGCGACAAAGAATTGCCATACATTGATTTGGGAAAAGAAGAAAACCCCTTCCTCGGCTGGCGGGCGATACGCATGTGCCTGGATACCCCCGAATTTTTCAAGACCCAGTTGCGTGCCATCCTGCGTGCCGCCCTTGGACACGACATCCGCATCATGTTCCCGATGATTGCAACGGTGAAAGAAGTGCAGCAGGCGCGTGCCTTGCTGGAAGAAGCCCGCGAGGAACTTCGGCAAAAGGGGCTGGCGTTTGGCGAGCGGATTCAGGTCGGCATCATGGTCGAAATCCCCTCCGCCGCGCTGATGGCCGATGCGCTGGCCAAGGTGGTGGATTTCTTCAGCATTGGCACGAACGATCTGACCCAGTATACCCTGGCAGTGGAGCGTACCAATAAGCGGGTGGCGCATCTTTCCAACGCGCTCGACCCGGCCGTCCTGCGGCTGATTGCGCGCGTCATCGAGGAAGGTCACCGGGCTGGCATTTGGGTGGGGATGTGTGGAGAAATGGCGGGAGATTCCCGTGCTATTCCGCTCCTACTGGGGTTGGGGCTGGATGAGTTCAGTATGGCCCCGGCGCTTATCCCTCATGCCAAAGCGCTCATCCGCACCTGTGACCTGGAAACCTGCCGCCAACTGGCCCAAACCGCGCTGACACTGCCCGGCTATGCCGAGGTGGAAGCGTTCTTGGCGGCTTCGTCTCCGGTGGTTTGAACGAACTGCCCCACTTCCACCGTACCCAGTACCCGCCGCAGGTCAGCGGCTTTCATAATCACCCCCACGTTTGGCTCTCCTGAACCGAGCGAGATTTCCTCGCGTTGGAAGACGGCTTCATCCGCCAGAATTCGCAGCGGGGCCGGCAAGCCAATTGGCGTGACCGTGCCGATACGGTAGCCGGTCACTTGTAGCACTTCGGCTTCACTTGCCAGCGTCAGGCGAGATTGCCCCAGATAGGCCCGCAGTGCCGGCCAAGAGATTTGCGCCCGCCCGGCGGCCAGCACCATCACGAAGCGACCTTCTCCCAGCCGGAACACGATACTGCGTATCACCTGCTCCGGTGTTTGCCCCCGTTCTTGGGCAGCTTGCTCCAGCGAAGTGACGGGGCCGGCATGGCGAAAAATGCGGTGTGGAATGCCCAGGGCGGTCAGAACGTTTGCAACGGGCGGCAATTTCGACATGCGGAAAACTATATCACATTGTGCGCTCATCTTGCGATAAAATACCTTAAACCAAAACCAATAAGGAGGCAGGCATGTATTATTCAATTGGATTATTTGCTGAGGGAGGCAACGAAGGCGGCTTGGGTTGGCTGGTTTGGGTTGCGCTTGTTATCTTCTTCATCATGGTTTTCTTGGGATGGTGGGTGAGTCAGAAGGGTTGGTTGAAATCAGCAGAAGAACCCGCCCATGAGGCCCACGGGGCGGATGAAAGCGGTCACCACCCAGCCGAACCATCTTCCGAACCGCCCTTGGCTGCTTCATCCACCGAAACCACCGCCCCTGCGGCAGCCGAACCGCCTGCCGCTCCCGCGCCAACAGGTGCTACACAGCCGGATGATTTGACCACGCTCGAAGGCATTGGGCCAAAAGTGGCTAAACTTCTCGCAGGGATTGGCATTACCACCTTCCAGCAACTGGCCGAGGCCGACCTGGCCACATTGCGTCAGGCCCTAGATACCGCCGGATACAAGTACATGGAACCGGCGGGCTGGGTGGAACAAGCCGCACTGGCTGCGAAAGGGGATATGGAAGGCCTGAAAAAATTGCAAGAAACCCTGAAAGGCGGGCGCAAGCCAAACTAGAGATTGGGTTGCTCTATCACAGCCGCCGGGCATCACCCCGGCGGTTTTTATACGCGAATTTCTGGTAAACTTTCAATAAAGGCTTGTCGTTCGTTCTGAGAAATCCCGGAGTCGTGTTATGAACATCAAGATATCCATCTTGGCGGGTTTGATCGTTTTATTGCTGCTGAATGCTTGTAACCTTCCACAAGACTTACTTCCCCCGACGCCCGGCTGGCCGCCTACGGCAACGCTGTTGTCGGTTTCACCGACTGCCTCGCTGACGCCTTTAGCAACAACCCCTGTCAGGCTGGCTGATACGCCCTCTTTTCCGACCTTCACTAGCACACCGCTGCCGCCTGTGGCAACCAGTACACCGACCGAAGTCCCTTCTCCCACCCCCACACTCTCACCCACCCCGATTACGTTTCCCACAGTTATTTTTAATACCAATGCCAATTGTCGTTTAGGGCCCTCTATCAACTATAACCAGGTGACCAACTTTCTCAAAGACCGTTCCACAGTGGCCGAAGGCCGCAATCCAGATAGTTCTTGGCTGTGGGTGCGCACCTCCGGTACAAACTGTTGGGTGAATGCCGCTACCTTAAAAGACCCGATTGATTTTTCCTTTTTGCCGGTTATTCCTTTTCAATCGTTACCAGAAGCCCCCTCTCGTTTGACTGTGGCTGAAATAGTATGTACGGGTCGTATTTCTGTCACACTGCGCTGGCCAGATGTAATTGGCGAAACCGGCTATCGTATCTATCGTAACGGTATTCGGTTGGTGGAACTCAAAGCCGATTTGACGGAATACAAAGACTACCCCCCTCGTTCTGCGAGTTACCTGTATGAAATTGAATCATTCAACGATGTTGGGGTGTCGGTGCGTTATGGGCAAACGATACAGGGGTGCCGATAGCGCGGGATACTTGTTCGGATTACAAGCTATGCTTGCGAAGTAGCTCAATGGCAGTTGCTGCCATCAGCGCTGCAGCGCGAGGCATGGCTGCTTCGTCAAAATCAAATTTAGGGTGATGGTGACCGTAATCTAACCCTTTTTGCGGGTTGGCTGAGCCGACAAACATGAACAAGCCAGGCACTTTTTCCATCATGTAGGCAAAGTCTTCGCCACCCATCGTAAATGGCCCGTTCGTCTCAATCTGGCTATCAGGCAGCAGATGCCGGGCGGTTTCTTGCGCCACCTGTGCGGCTTGTGCGTCGTTGATGAGGGCGGGGGTCATGCGGGTATGCTGGCTTTCTACCTGGCACCCCATAGCGTGTGCTACGCCTTGCACAATCTCATCAAAGCGGCGTAAGACCATCTCTCGTATTTCCAGGTCAAAGGTCCGAATGGTGCCGGTCAGTTCGACCTGCGGGGGGATGACGTTGAACGCCTCGCCACCGTGAAAGGTGGTGACGCTGACCACAGCCGCTTTGAGTGGAGGGGTGTTGCGGGCAACGATGCTTTGCAGTGCGTTAACGACGTGCGCTCCGGCTAGGATGGGGTCCACTGCCAGGTTCGGAATCGCCCCATGGCCCCCTTTGCCTTTGATACGAAGTTTGAAAATTTCTGTCCCGGCCATGGTTGGCCCAGCGGCTAGCCCCAACCAGCCAAGCGGTTGTTCATTCCAGATATGCAAGCCCAGGGTTACATCTACTTTTGGGTTGTCCAGCACGCCATCAGCAATCATGCCCTCGGCCCCGCCCATGCCCTCCTCGGCGGGTTGAAAGACGAGTTTGACAGAGCCGGGCAGTTCATGTCGGATTGTATGCAACAGCCGGGCCGCGGTGAGCAAAATGGCGGTGTGCGCATCATGCCCGCAAGCGTGCATCACCCCCGGGGTGCGCGAGGCGTATTCGGCACCGGTTTCTTCGTGAATGGGCAGCGCATCCATATCGGCGCGCAACAAGATGACCGGGCCGGGCTGGCTGCCTTCAATCATGGCCACAACGCCGGTCTTGCCGACGCCGGTCGTTACTTCTAACCCTAGCGATTGCAATTCCTTGGCTACAATACCTGCGGTGCGTACTTCCTGATGTCCCAATTCAGGGTGCATGTGAAAGTCGCGGCGCAACGCTTGGGTGTAAGGGAAGAGTTGCTGGGCCTCGTGCAGAAAATCAATCATGGTCGGGTTGCTCCTGGCAGGTTTGCGTTCGGTTTTACGCGTAGCGAATCACGCGGAATTTTTCCTCGTAACGAGGCTGTTCTGGTGTGGAATCTTCGGTCCGGCGGCTGCGCATGCGCTCTTCGAGTTTGGCGGGGTCGCCAATTTGGGTTTGATGTTCTTTGAGGGCGCGAATTTTGGTCTCCCAAAAATCGGTCACGTCGAGGGTCACGTTGGGCTGTCCGGTGAGTGAAACCCATACTTCGCGCGGCGTGTGTGGTGCTAGGCCCTCGGCGAGCAGCTCAGGAAAGTAGAGTTCATTGCCGGCAGCGGGGAAAACCGCATCCAGCACAGCCTGACCGGCAGCACGATGGTCGGGGTGGTTGATTCCGAAAGGGGAAAAGAGATACTGCGGGTCGCATGTCACCAATACATCAGGGCGGAAACGGCGAATCACGCGCACCATTTCACGGCGTAAGGTTAAATCCGGGACAAGGTACCCATCTTCTTTATCTAGGAAGTGAACTTCTTTGACGCCAATCACTTGTGCTGCGGCGCGTTGTTCTGCATGTCGCAGTGCGCATAGTTCATCTCCAGGGATATGGCGGTTGTGCTCGTTACGACCTTTATCGCCACAAGTGAGCAGATAGTAGATGATTTCATGCCCAGCCTGCGCCCATTGTGCCAGAGTTGCGCCGCAGAAGAATTCCGGGTCATCGGGATGTGCCAGAATGGCCAAGATGCGTTGTGGCGAGTCCCAAGTGCCAGGGTTTTCCATAAGATTTTTGCATAAAAGCCAGGGGAACTAAGATGGACGTTTTGTGCTGTTTCCGCACTCACAGCCGCCATTTTCGTGTCGGTCGCAAGGGGCTTGTGATTTGCGGCGCAGGGCTTCGAGCTCGTCCCAAGGTTCGAGCAAATCGCGATGATACTCACGTGCGATGGGTCTGTCTTGCAGCGGGCGATCTCCAGGTTTGGGGTCGAGTTCGACCAGGACAACATTGCGCAGTGGAAAGACATCCACGACTTTGCCCTCACCATCAGGGGTAACCACGCGCTTGTTGCGTTTGGGCAATTCTTTGCGCGCCGCCACATATTGTTCATATTCGTAGATGAGACAACACCGCAGGCGCCCACACATGCCGGTAATTTCGCTTGGGGTAAGCGAAATGCCCTGCTCTTTGGCCATTTTGATGGAAATTGGGCTGAATTCGGTCAGGAATTTGGAACAGCATCGCGTTTCCAGGCCGCACGCGCCCATGCCACCCAGCAATTTGGCGACATCGCGCGGTCCAATCTGGCGCATTTCAACTTGTGTATCGGGGTAAAGACGCTGCATGTCTTTGCGCAGGGTCTTTAAGTCCACTTTGTCTTCGCTTTCGGTGCTGAACATGAACGCCAGGCGCGAGCCATCAAAAGAATACTCCGCAGCAATGATTTTGACCCCTTCCAGTTGCAGCTCTGCGGCGCGCGCACGGCATTCCACCATGGCTGCGACTTGTTTTTGCTGCCACTGTTGGCGCAACACTAAATCGGCTGCGGTCGCACGTCGTTCGACGGGCTTCCAGGCGCCATCGGGGGGCGGGGGCGGGTTTTCAATGCGTTGAATGACCTCGCCGATTTGCCGTCCGCGCGAGGTATCTACGATGACATGCTCTCCCACCTGCAAATCTGGCATGGAAGAAGCATCAAAATGATAGATTTTTCCTACTTTGCTAAAGCGAATTCCAACGATATTCGGTTGCATAGAGGGGGATTATACCCGAATGCGCTCAAACATCTAGCCGGTAACCCACCCCCCGCACGGTGTGCAAAAAGCGTGGATGGTCGGGGTCCATCTCGATCGCGCGACGCAGCCAGGAGATGTGAACATCCAGCGTGCGTGTGTCTCCGGTATAGTTGGTGTCCCACACTTTTTTGAATAATTCTTCGCGTTCGACGACTTCGCCACGATGTTGAAGCAAAATTTGTAGCAGGGTGGTCAGGCGGGGCGTTAAGCGTGCATGGCGGGCGAGGCATTTCACGCGGCGATGCTCTAGGTCCAAGCGGATTGGCCCTGCGTGAATAATCTGGTTGCCATCTCCGGGTAAGAACGGTTTGATGCGGTTGAGTAACTTTTGGATTGTGAACGGCAGGTGGATAATGGCATCTGCTGTTGTTTTTTCGACAGTTTTTTCGCTATCTAAAATCAGCACCACCGGTAGCGGCTCTTCTTGTTGGTTGCGTAAGGATTGACAGATGCGGACACCTGTCGAGCCAAGCGAAGCGGCATTGACAATGGCAAGGTCGGGGCCGATTTCTGGCAGGCGGGCAACCGCTTCTGCCCCGCTGGATGCGACCACAACCTCAAAACCCTTCTTTTGCAGTTGTTGCGCAAAAGAAGGTCGGTCCGATTTCTTTCCTTCTACCATCAAAATTATGGCGTTGGTCATTCTCCTCACTACCTGCCGCGTGTTGACTTCAACCAGGCAGCAAATGGTGCTGGGGCTAACGCTGCCAGAGTGCTTTAAAATTATACTCGAATCTTAACAAATCGCGCTTATCTGGTACTAAATTCCTGTGTATATAATTTGCTGGTTAAAATTGAAGTCGAATGCGATTCTGAGCCTACCAACCGTTCGGTAGGTTTGGTATAATATAACAAGGAGACTGCATGGATTTTTCCCTTTCTCAAGAACACGAGATGGTTCAGAAGATGGTGCGTGATTTTGCACGACGCGAAATTGCGCCTGTCATCAAGGAGTATGATCGCAAAGCCGAACCTTTGCCGCATTCGTTGCAGCGCATGGCTGAATTAGGCATTCTTGGCTTATGTTTTCCGGTGCGCTATGGCGGACAGGGCATGGATTATCTCTCGCTTGGCTTGGCTTGCGAGGAACTCGAAGCGGTAGATACCCATTTGCGCGTGGCGATGTCGGTGCATACGGGCTTATGCGGTATGACGCTGTTTCAATGGGGGACCGAAGAGCAAAAACAGCGCTGGCTCAAGCCATTGGCCGCCGGAGAAAAACTTGGTTGCGGGGCATTTACCGAGCCGGGCATGGGGTCTGATGTGGCTGCCATGCAGACTTCGGCCCGCCGCGAGGGCGATTTCTATGTTCTGAATGGAGAAAAGATGTGGATTTCGCTGGCCTCCAAGGCAGATTATGCCCTGGTGACCGCCCGGACCAACCCGAATGCTCACAAGGCTTCGCAGGCGCTTTCTACGTTTTTGGTAGATTTGGGACTACCTGGCATCAAACGCGGCGATTTGCACGGTAAATTGGGTGTGCGCGCCGGTTCAACCGGTTGGATTTCGTTCAGCGATGTGCGTGTGCCGGTTGAAAACCGCATTGGTGAGGAAGGTGAGGGCTTCAAAATTACCATGACGGCTTTTGACCATGGCCGATATACCGTGGCGGCTGGAGCAACCGGTATCATCCGGGCTTGTCTGGAAGCCAGTGTGACTTACGCTCAAACACGCAAAAGCTTTGGCAAGCCGATTGGGGAACATCAATTGATTCAGCAAAAAATTGCCAAGATGGCCCAGGATTACGAAATTGCCCGTCTGCTCTATTTGCAGGTTGGCTGGCTGAAGAATATGGGGCGGCGGACGACGTTGCAGACCTCCTATGCCAAAAAGTTTGCAACAGAAGCCTCGTTTCAGGCTGCTCATGAGGCGATTCAGATTCATGGTGCTTATGGCTTTAGTGATGAGTACGATGTTGAGCGCCATCTGCGCAATGCGCGCGGCGCTATCATTTACGAGGGTAGCTCCGAAATTCAGACCCTGATTCAGGCCGAATATGCCTTGGGCAAGCGGGCTGACAAGCCGTTACGTTGTGAATTGCCGGCCTATGATGAAAAGCTCTGGCAAGGATAGGTGTCCGATGGAGATTCAACCTTTACGCACCTCTATCGAAAAGACGATTCAGACCATGTTGGGGTTGTTGGTGCTAGAACAACCGAATGGCTTTCCACGCTACGAATCCAACTTATATATCGTCACGGCGAGTGGAAAAATTCTTTGGAAAGCCGAAAAACCTGACCCGAATAGCCTGTACTCACGGGTCAGACTGAATGACGATGAAACCATCTCCGCTTATACGACAGGCGGCCATGCTTGTGAATTAGATTTGCGCACCGGAAAGTTGCTTGGTTTTACCCAAATTGCATAACGGGTGCAAACGTTTTGCATCACCCAAAGGAGGAACCGTGAAAATCATCACCTGCATTAAGCAAGTGCCTGATTCCGAAGCCAAAGTGACGGCGCAGGATGGACAGGTCTCGTGGGGAGAATCGCCTTTGGTGATTAATCCCTTTGATGAATACGCTGTTGAAGCGGCGCTTCAGCAGAAAGAGCATGGCGATGCGACCGTCACTGCACTGTGCATTGGGCCAGAAAGCGCGCGCGAGGCGCTTAAGCACGCTTTGGCAATGGGGGCGGATGAAGCCATTTTGGTTTGTGACCCGGCGCTGGATAATCTCGATAGCCAGGGGGCGGCGCGGGTTTTGGCGGCAGCCATCCAAAAAATCGGTGATGCTGCGTTGGTGATTTTTGGTCGTCAAACCCTGGATAATGGTTCGGGAGTGACTGCTGCGCAAACAGCACGCGTGTTGGGCTGGCCGCTGCTCAGTTTTGCCGGAAAAATCGAACTGGACGGGTCAAGGGTGCGCGTGGAGCGGGTGCTGGAAGAAGGCAAGCAAACCGTGAGCGCTCCGCTGCCGGTTGTGATGAGCGTTGTGCAGAGCATTGGCGAACCGCGTTATCCCTCCTTCATGGGCATTCGCAAAGCATCACGCGCTAATATTCCGGTGTGGAGCCTAGCCGATTTAGGAATTGCGCCCCCAGCCACCGTCGTTCATCGGCAAGCCCTGATGAACCCCCCAGTGCGTGAAGCCAAATGTGAAATCATCAGCGGGGATAGCCCCGAAACCATCGCCGAAACGCTGGTGGAGAAGATTCTGGCGGAGAAAGTATTATGAAAACCTGTGTATACATTGACCATTTTCAAGGCGAAGTTGTCCAGGCCTCGTGGGAGGCGCTCGGTGCAGCCAAGTTGCTTGGACAGGTAGCGGCGATTGTGCTAGGCTCCGGTTTGGATGCTCTGATTCAGGCTGCCTTCGAGTTTGGCGCCGATGAAGTACTGGTGGCAGATGACCCTGCGCTGACCGATTTTCTCCCAGAAAGGTATGCTTCTACGCTCAGCGCGATTGTTAAAGATTCTGCTCCAGACGTTGTCTTGCTGCCTAGCACCAGCCGAACCCGCGAAGTGGCTGCCATGAGTGCGATAGACTTAAACAGTGGCGTTTTGACCGATGTGACTGTCTTGGAAGTCGAAGGCGAGCGGTTGATTGTCACCCGGCCGATTTATGAGGGCAAGTTGTTTGAAAAAGCCGTTTGCGCCGTTCAACCGCAGTTCGTCACGCTGCGGGCCCGTGCCTTTCCGCGCCCCGTGCGCGAGAGCGGACGCCAAGGTTCGCTCAAGCGTTACCCGGCTGTTGGCGAGGCACTGACGGTTGTCGAAGGCTATGCGCCCGGCGAGAGTGGGGTAAGCCTGGCCGATGCTGGCGTCATCGTCGCCGGCGGACGAGGGGTGACAAATAACCCGGCCTTGGGATTGGATGAGGCCGAAACGGCCAAAAAGGGTTTTGAATTAATTGGCGAGTTGGCGAGTGTGTTGGGCGGAGCGGTGGGAGCGTCGCGTGCGGTAGTAGATGCAGGTTACATCCCCTATGCGCACCAGGTAGGTCAAACAGGCAAGGTGGTTGCACCGGATTTGTACATCGCAGCGGGTATTTCCGGCGCTATTCAGCACATCGTAGGGATTCGCAGCGCGAAATTGGTGGTGGCGATTAACAAAGATTCCGAAGCGCCGATTTTCCAGGCAGCGCGTTACGGTGTGGTAGGTGATTTGTTTACTGTTTTGCCAGCGCTGACGACTGCGTTTAAGAAAAAACTTGGTAAGTGAAGATTGGCAACGCTTCAAGTTTGCCACGAAGAACATGCTGCTTGGCATTCTGTTGGACAAGCGATGTGATTCGTGGCAATTTTTTTAATTGCCCCCAAGAGCATAATGCTTTCACAACGGTTGGCTGCGCCAGGATGGGTATAATACCGTCAGACGCCACAAAGGGAGACGAACATGACTTTCTCAATTGTTGCTTATGACATAAAGGATGAAACGTGGGGGGTTGCGGTGGCCTCCAAGTTTCCGGCGGTTGGTGCCATTGTTCCCTGGGCGCAGGCCGGCGCAGGCGCGATTGCGACACAGTCTTTTGCAAATGTGTCGTATGGTATGCAGGGCATAGAGTTACTGCGCCAAGGTATGAGCGCTGAGAGTGTGCTGGCCCGGCTGATTAGTGCGGATACGGGCCGCGAAACCCGACAAGTGGGGATTGTGGATAAAACCGGGCGCTCGGTCTCTTTTACGGGCAAAGAGTGTATGCCTTGGGCGGGTGGATTAACCGGCGCAGGCTATGCGATTCAGGGCAATATTCTGACCGGCCCGGATGTTGTGTACAGCATGGAAAGCGCTTTTTTGCGCACCGATGGGGATTTGCCAACCCGTCTGTATGCGGCCCTGATGGCGGGCGACCGCGCAGGGGGCGATAAGCGTGGTCGGCAGAGTGCTGCCATTCTCATCGTTAAGGCCAAGGGTGGTTACGGCGGCTACACCGACCGCATGCTCGATTATCGCGTAGATGATGACCCTGACCCGGTGGTAAAATTGGGGGAACTGATTTACCTGCATCGGCTCTATTTCGGTAAAAGCCCCGAAAATGAGCGCATTCCCCTGGCAGGTGCGCCCTTGTTTGAGTTGCAAAAAATTATGGCGCGTTTGGGCTACTTGCAAACTGCGCCGAGTGGATTGTATGATAAAGCCACGCGCGAAGCCTTTCGCGCTTTTATTGGCAATGAAAATTTTGAGGAGCGTTGCGAGCCAGAAGCAGGTTGGATTGACGCACCCGTTTACGACTATCTGCTGCGGAAATTTGGAAAATGACTCGACTTCCTGAAGATACCAAAGGACTCATCTTGGATATGGATGGAGTCCTGTGGGCAGATTCTCATGCTTTAATTGACTTGCCCGCTACGTTCTCCCGTTTTCAAGAGCTGAACTTGGCGGTGACACTTGCCACCAATAACGGTACGCGCACGGTAGAGCAATATCTGGAAAAACTGGCCGGGTTTGGTGTCACCGTCGAACCCTGGCAAGTAGTCACCTCGGCTCTGGCTGTGGCTGAACTGTTGGCGCGGCGCTTTTCTCCCGGTACGCCAATCTTTGCCATTGGCGGCGAGGGCGTGATGCAAGCCTTACGTTCTAAAGGATTTACGCTGCTTTCGGTTGAGAATGCGCCGGAAGCCGAGGCGGTTGTCTTTGGCATAGACCGTGCCATCACGTTTCAAAAAATGGTGGAAGCGACCTTGTTGGTGCGGGCAGGTCGGCCTTTTTATGCCACCAATCCTGATAAAACCTTTCCCACACCGCGCGGGCAAATTCCTGGTGCAGGGGCCTGGCTTTCTGTTATTACTACTGCCAGTGGAGTACAGCCTATCATTGCCGGCAAGCCGCAAACTCCCTTGTTGGAGATGGCCTTGGAACGGCTTGGCACTTCGAAAGAACAAACCTGGGTGATTGGTGACCGGCTCGATACGGATATTGCGGGAGGACAAGCGCTTGGCTGCCGCACGGCTTTGGTGCTGACAGGCGTTTCTACACGTGCCCAGGCGGAAGATTGGCAACCCTCTGTGGATTTGATTGGGGAGAGTTTGTGGGATTTGGTGAAGCCCGATGCATAAAGGCAGATAGCAGCGGATGCGTTGGCTTATTCTAACTCCCTTAATCGTTGGGCCAATAAAAACATGGCTGCCGCCAGTAAAAGGGCTACAATAATCCAATACCAAAAGTGAAAGAAAAGAATAAGCGCGCTGAGGATGGCGAGCAAGGTGGTGAGGACGGAGACCGTCTCGACGAACGCGCCTCGCAAGACCGATTCGATGATGATGAAGAGCATGGTAGCAATCATCAACCCGGCCCCAAGGTAGGCAGGGGTAAACACCATCAGCGCTGCAATCGTAATCAGCAGTAAACTCAGGCTGATGGCTGCCCAAGTTTGTGCAGCGCGCTCAAAGCGAATTTGGGTCGGTGGCACAGGGGCTGCCAGGTGATGCAGGTGTGCTTGTGGGTCGTCTTCGATTCCTTGCTGCATTTGTTGCAGCCGTTTGGTTAGGCTATCGAGTAGGGCAGCATTTTCAGAGAATTCGCGCCGTAAGGCACGGACTTCGGCGCGCAGGGAGTCTTTGGCTTTTTCTAAGGCAAGGTATTGTTTGGCCAGGTGGGGGTTTCCTTCCATGCCTTTGAGTTTGATGCCCAGCGCTTGTAATTCCGCTGCTTTTTGCGGGATGAGCCAATTTAATTTGACCTGACGGGAAGAGAGTTTCCTACAGTTTTCTTCCAACAGGCTTTGTGCTTGGGGTGGCGGAGGCACTTTATCTAATCCGGCAAAGCCTAAGGGGTCATACCATGCTCCCCGTGGAGAACCATCGCGGTTGTACATCGGCCCGGCGGGGGCGTTTTCGCCGGAGATGGGGTCGCGGGCAAACAGACCCCACAAGCCGCGATATTGACTGACCCAGGGTGTGTTTTCGTCTATCAGGACGGGTGACCAGGTGGCAGGTTGGGCAGGACCAATCGAGAAGCCATCGCCACGCGCATAGTCCACAAATGGGATGCGAAACGGGTCGAAGGGTTTTTGTCCGAGGGCTTCTGTCCAAAATTGCGTGAAAACCCCAAAACTACGGCGTACCCAGGCAGGCAAGTCTAGGTGCGCTTCGGCCATATATTCGCCTGGGCGAAAGTACGAGGCGTGCGAGCCGGCACCGACATAGACGACCGGGTGGCCCTCTACCAAATCCAGCTGATTGGTATCGTCCCAGCGACGGCGTAAATCATCGCCTTGGAAGTCGTGCGAAGCGTAGGCCACCCATTCGGGAACGAGTTGTCCATTTTTTTCGTAAAGGTAGATGGAGATTTGTTCCCAATCGGCTTCGTGGTCATTTACGCCATTAAAACCGGAACGCCAATTGTTGTAGCAATAGAAAAACCAATATTGCAATATGGTCCAGCCGTTATGGCGTACCACGCGTCCGTAGTAGGGGTAGCGAGGATTTTCTTGTTGAATGCGATGATAGGCAAGCTCGGCAGCGGCGGCGAGTGCTGCCGGCACGCGTCCGCGCAACAGAAAGGAAATGGAGAAAAGCGCGTCAAGCACACGGGGGAACAGACCGCCGCGCGCCAAGCGGCCCAACCCTGGATGAAAAGAGTTTTTGCTTTGCGTGTTTAGGCGTGCTTGTTCCGCCAGTGCGAGTGCGGCTTCGGAAAAACTGAGTGGTTCGATGAAGCGTAGGTAATGCACGGTTCCAAACGGGGCCGGGCGGGTTTCGACGAGCTTTTCTAGGTCCAATTCGCCTTGCGGGATGAGCAAAATATCACGTTCGCCACCTTCGCTTAGGGAGCGGGTATTTTCTGGGGTGTGTGCCCATAGGCTGGATTCTTGCACGTACGTCTCAATATCCATCGGGTAGAACTTTTCGCCGCGTGTGAAGCGCAAGATGGGTTCAAAACGGCGAAGTAGTTCAAAATCCGAGGTGTTGCTTGGCACGTGGGGGCGATTAATCGAGGCGCTCACCAGGGTCTGTCCTGATTTTGAAGATACGCTGTACGTCGGCTTGATTTAGGGCCAGGGCAATGAACGTATCGGAGGCCATGACAATGTAATTGGGACGTCCGTAAAAATATCCGAGCAAGGAGATGGTGAGGGAGATGGCCGTCCACACCATTAACACAATCCAACTCCAGTGCTGCATGCACAGAAAGCCGATGAGCACGATAATTCCGCTCAATGAAAGAAAGGCATATACCGTGCTTGTGAGCAGGGCGCTGCCCAATGGGGTCAGGCTTAGGTCTTCAAAGAGCGGGCCTTCCAGGCCATGTTCAAAAATGCCAATTTGCTGCAAGGGCAAAATGGCTTGCGAAAGGCGCACCAGGAAGAGAATAAAAATGGCCCAGGCGATGAGTGTGACAGCAATCGGTCGTTTTTGACCGGCACGTTTGATGCGAAACATGAGAACACTCTGCTTGCGGGTTGCGAGGGTACAGGTGCCTTCAGTATACAACGCCGGTGCCGTTTTTCAAAGTGGGGCAGGGGCAGGTTGCTATGAATGGTACAACAATCTCTCTGGTTGAGGCAGACCTGCTGTGTGTGACACAGAGAAGCCTAAAGCGCCAGTGTGAATCTAAAAGTCACTCGGTAGGGCCGGCTTGGGGATTTCACGTCGGTCGTACGGTGTGACTTGATATACATAATAGTTGAGCCAGTTCGCAAACAGTAGGTGGGCGTGTCCGCGCCAACGTACGACCGGCATGCGAGAGGGGTCATCGTTGGGGTAATAGTTAATCGGCACGTGAATGGGCAAGCCTTTGTTTATGTCCCGGTCATACTCGCTTTTTAAGGTGAGGGGATCATATTCGGAATGACCGGTGACGAAGATATGTCGGCCATCTTTTGAGCCAACCAGGTACACCCCGGCTTCGTCGGAAACGGACAGGAGTTGAATATCACTGACCTTTTCGATGTCTTCCTGGCGGATTTCGGTGTGGCGGGAATGCGGAGCGTAGAAGACATCATCGAACCCGCGTAGTAAGCGTTCGTGCGGCACCAGGACGCGATGCTCGAAGACGCCGAACATTTTGCGCGGCAGGGGGTATTTTGGGATGCCATAGCGATAATATAACCCAGCCTGCGCCCCCCAGCAGATGTAAAACGTGGATTCGACGTTGGTCTCAGCCCAATCCATGATGCGAGTCAGTTCTTTCCAGTAGTCTACTTCCTCAAACTCCATCTGCTCGACCGGTGCCCCGGTGATGATGAGACCATCAAATTTCTCGTTTCGCACAGCCTCGAACGTTTCGTAGTGATTCAGCAAATGGTCGGGGTCGGTGTTTTTGGAAGTGTAGGTTGCCGTGTGCAGCAAAGTGATATTAACCTGCAGGGCGGTGTTGCCTAATAGGCGCAAAAGTTGGGTTTCCGTGGCGATTTTGGTGGGCATGAGGTTGAGAATCGCCAATTCCAATGGGCGAATATCCTGATGCTCGGCTCGTTCTTCACCCATGACGAAGACGTTTTCCGATTCCAGGATAGCACGGGCCGGCAGAGTGGAAGGGATGCGGACGGGCATAGTACCTCGCAAAAAGAATGGAATGCAGAATGATGAAACCAGGCATCATTCTGCATTCTGGATGGGGTAGGTTTAATTAGGCGTTCAGGGCTTGGTCTAGGTCCCAGAGAATGTCATCTATGTCTTCTAGGCCAACGCTGAGGCGGACGAAATCTGGGCGGACACCGGCTGTTTCTTGTTGTTCGGGCGTCAACTGGCTGTGGGTGGTGGTGGCGGGGTGAATGGCCAACGACTTGGCATCGCCCACGTTGGCCAGGTGGCTGAAGAGCTGTAGGCTATCAATGAACTTTTTACCAGCCTCGGCACCGCCTTTGATACCGAAGCCAAGCACGGCGCCGGCGCCTTTGGGCAGGTAGCGTTTGGCGCGCTCGTAATCGGGATGACTCTTTAAGCCGGGGTAAGTCACCCATGAGACTTTGGGATGCTTTTCAAGAAATTCGGCCACTGCCTGGGCGTTTTGGACATGGCGCTCGATGCGCAAGGAGAGCGTTTCAATGCCCTGCAGTGTTTGCCAGGCGTTGAAGGGTGCTTGGCAGGCGCCAATATCGCGCAGGACGTGAACGCGAGCCTTGATGGCAAAGGGCGGCAGGCCGGCCTCGGTTAGCGAGGCATACACCAGGCCATGATACGAGGGGTCAGGCTCAGTAAAGTTCGGATAGCGTCCACTGGTGTAATCGAAGTTGCCGCCATCTACAATCACACCGCCAATGCTGGTGCCGTGCCCACCCAGGAATTTGGTGGTGGAGTGGGTGATGACATTGGCACCCCATTCGAAGGGGCGGAAGAGGTAGGGGGTTGCCAGCGTGTTGTCAATGAACAAGACAATCTTGTGGCGGCGGGCAATTTCGGCCACTTCTTCGATGGGGAAGACGGCAATATCGGGGTTACCTAGCGTTTCACCATATAAAATTTTGGTGTTCGGGCGGATGGCTTTCTCAAAATTCTGTGGGTCGGTCGGGTCCACAAAGGTGACTTCGATGCCGAGTTTGGGCAGGGTGTACTTAAATTGATTATATGTGCCTCCATATAAACGGCTGGAAGTGACGATGTGGTCACCGGCATTGCACAGGGTGAAGATAGCCTGGGCTTGGGCGGCGTGTCCGCTGCTGGCAGCCAGGGCTGCTACCCCGCCTTCGAGGTCGGCAATGCGCTGTTCCAACACATCGGTGGTCGGATTCATAATGCGGGTGTAGATGTTGCCCAGCTCTTTGAGCGCGAACAAGTTGGCCGCATGTTCGGTGTTGCGAAACTGGTAACTGGTGGTCTGATAGATTGGCACCGCCCGGCTGCCGGTGGTCGGGTCAGGGGAATACCCGGCGTGCAGTTGACGGGTGGCAAAGCCAAAAGAACGGGTGGGTTTGTTAGACATAATGTGCCTCCTCAGGGTGTGATGATTGGGTTATAGTTTGCCGCCCTTACCAGGAGAGACAAAAAATACCTCTCCTGGAAGTACAAGAAGAGGTACGCGCGTTTACCATCCTCTCATCTTCCAGATTACTCTGCCGGAATTGGCACCTTGACCTTGCGGTCAGGTTGTCGAGGCTTCACAGGGCCGGTCCCTCCGCCTCTCTGGATAAGAGCGAGTCTCAGTTGTTTTCGCTGTCCCTACCAGCGAATTTCGCCGTTTATATCACCACCAATTCGGACTGTCAAGGGTTAAATTGCAAGTTGTGTAAACAATTCGGGCCTGAATATTTTGTAGCCACCCGGCACTTTGTTTTTTGGACACGGATTTACACGGAAAACGCGGAGATTTTCTGGGTTTTCTTTGGAAAACAGGCTTTTTGTCCGCGTTCTTTCACGTTTGTCTGCGGCTAATTTTAAAACTGTCCGGTGGCTAGCTCTATTCTAGTTTTCGGCTTTTCGTGTTTGGGGTGGGGTATGCTTTCTGTTAAGACAGCAGGTTTGGTAAACCTGTCTTGGAACAAGTATAATCATATTATGCCTGAAGAACAAATTTCCTCCCTCACCCGACACAAGATTGCCATGCTAATTGATGGCGATAACGCCCAAGCCAGCTTGTTTCCGCAAATGCTGGTGGAGGCGGGCAAATATGGCATGGTGACCGTCCGGCGCATTTATGGCGATTGGACCACACCCAGCATGAATTCTTGGAAAGACATTCTCAATTACCATGCCGTCCAGCCTATTCAGCAATTTCGCTACACGGTTGGCAAAAATGCCACCGATAGCGCAATGATTATTGACGCGATGGACATCCTGCACAGCGGCGTGGTCAACGGTTTCTGTCTGGTCTCTTCGGACAGCGATTACACGCGTCTGGCGACGCGCATCCGCGAAACGGGCGTGTTCGTCATGGGCATAGGGGAAAAGAAAACCCCCAAGCCCTTTGTCAATGCTTGCGATGTGTTTGTCTACACTGAAAACTTGGTCAGCGAAGCCAAAAAACAAAAAGAGCGGGTGCGCAAACCGGTTGCGGAGAAGAAGCGCGAAAAAGAAGAGCGTGAAGAACTTGACCCCTTGCCCCTGCTCGAAAAAGCCTACGACATCGCCGTGCAGGAAGATGGCTGGGCGCGGCTGGATTTGATGGGGAACGCCCTTTACCAGTTAGACCCTGGCTTTGACCCGCGCACCTATGGTCACAAACAACTCTCCCGTTTGGTTGCCAGCTTAAAAGACACTTTTGAAATGAAAACCCAGGAGATGGATGGCTCCACGTTGTTTTACGTAAAGATGAGAGACGTGTGAGTTCTTGTCGCCTTGCTTTAATCTGAGTATAATTCCCGCCGTCAAAGGCAATGATGGAAACGAGTACGTCTGTGGAACTGTCAGCGAATTCGGGATGGGTGCGAGCCGAAGCAGTGAAGCAGGCCGAAAATCCTTCCGTAGCCGCGCGCTGAAATGCACCTTGTCCAACAGAGTAAGCAAGCCGCATGCCCTGCGTTATCGGGGCAGGGGATATGCCTTCAGGCCGTCCCCGTTAAGTGCCTTCTTCAGAAGGAATCTGGGTGGTACCGCGTGAGCGTTTCTGGCTCTCGTCCCATGAGTGGACGGGAGTTTTTTGTTGTGCTGTGTGTTTTTGTCATTAACCTGCTTGATTTCATTCTGATTACTGTCACCGGAGGTTCAAAGTGTCTTTCAAACCCGTCTCTCCCAAACTCGATGTGGTTGCAATGGAAGAAGGAATCCTGAAGTTCTGGAAACGGGAAAAAATCTTCGAGAAAACGCTCTCTACGCGCGAGGGCGGGCCAGAATTCGTCTTCTACGAAGGGCCGCCGACCGCTAATGGTAAGCCGGGCGTACACCATGTCTTGGCACGCGCCTTCAAGGATTTATTCCCGCGTTATCGCATTATGCGCGGTTATCACGTGTCGCGGCGCGGCGGTTGGGATACGCATGGCCTGCCGGTTGAAATCGAAGTGGAAAAGAAGCACGGCTTTACCAACAAACAGCAGATTGAAGAGTATGGCATTGACAAATTCAATGCCGAATGCCGCAAGTCGGTCTTCAACTATATTCAGGATTGGGAACGCCTGACCGACCGCATTGCCTACTGGGTGGACCTAGAAACTGCATACGTCACCTTTACCAATGACTATATCGAGTCTATCTGGTGGATTTTGCGTCAGTTTTGGGACAGAGACTTGCTCTACCAGGGCTTCAAGGTTGTGCCATACTGCCCGCGCTGTGGGACGCCACTCTCCGACCACGAGGTGGCGTTGGGGTACGACGAAGCCTCCGACCCGTCGGTTTTTGTTCGCCTGCCACTGGTGGAAGACCCAAGCACCGCTTTGCTGGTCTGGACGACAACCCCCTGGACCTTGCCTGCCAACGTGGCTGTCGCCGCGGGGGAAGAGGTGGACTACGTCAAGGTTGAACATGCTTTACCGGAAGGCGGCTCGGAAAAACTTATTTTGGCCCAGGCTCTGCTAGAAAAAGTCTTCCGAGGCGAAGAAATCAAAGTACTGGAGACCTTCAAGGGCAAGAAACTCAAAGGCGTGCATTACCAGCCGCTGTACACCTTTATCCCGCCCGAAAAGAAAGCGCATTACGTGATTTTAGGCGATTTCGTTAGCACCGAAGACGGCACCGGCTTGGTTCACATTGCCCCGGCTTTCGGCGCCGATGATATGCGCGTGGCAATGGAGTATGACCTGCCGGTGATTATGACCGTTGCTCCGGATGGCACGTTCTTGCCTGAAGTCACTCCGTGGCGTGGCGTGTTCGTTAAAGACGCTGACCCTGACATCACCAAGGACTTGGAGCGGCGCGGCTTGCTATATCGCGCTGAACGGTATGTCCACACTTATCCCTTCTGCTGGCGTTGTAAAACACCCTTGCTCTACTACGCTCGCGAAGCCTGGTACATTCGCACCAGCCAGTTCAAACAACGCATGGTAGAACTCAACAAGACCATCCACTGGGTGCCAGAACACATCCGCGATGGGCGATTTGGCAACTGGCTAGAAAACAACATAGATTGGGCGCTGAGCCGTGAACGGTATTGGGGCACCCCCTTGCCCGTTTGGGAGTGTGAAACCTGTAAACATCAACACTGCATTGGCTCAGTGGCCGAGCTAAGTCAACTTGCCGGTCGTGACCTTTCGGAACTGGACCTGCACCGTCCCTATGTAGACCATGTCCATTTCCCCTGTCAAAAATGCGGTGGCAAGATGACTCGCGTGCCGGAGTTGATTGATGTTTGGTTTGACTCCGGTTCCATGCCTTATGCCCAATGGCACTATCCTTTTGAAAATCAACACATCTTCAAACAACAATACCCCGCCGATTATATTTGCGAGGCAGTGGACCAAACGCGGGGCTGGTTCTACTCGCTGCACGCCATTGGTACGTTGTTGAATGATAGTGTGACCTTCAAGAACGTGGTTTGCCTGGGTCTCATCTTGGATGGTGAAGGCCGCAAGATGTCCAAATCGCTAGGTAACATTGTAAACCCCTGGGATGTGTTGAACGCACACGGAGCGGATGCTTTTCGCTGGTATCTCTACACCGCTACCCCTCCCGGCAACGAACGCCGCTTTTCAGTTGACCTGGTGGGCGAGGTCATGCGTAATTTTACGCTCACGCTGTGGAATGTGTATTCGTTCTTTGTAACGTATGCCAATTTAGACCACTGGCAACCTGGCGCAGCCTCGGATTTCTCTTACAGCCATCTGGATAAATGGCTGCTTTCTGAACTGAATACCCTGGTCCGCAACGTGACTGCTGCTTACGAAGAGTTTGATGCGACCGGTGCTACGCGACCGATTGAAAAATTTGTGGAAAATCTCTCTACCTGGTATCTACGCCGTTCTCGCCGCCGCTTCTGGAAGTCTGACTCGGATTCGGACAAGCAGGCGGCCTATGCCACGCTCTATACGGCTCTGGTGACGCTAAGCAAACTGTTGGCGCCTGCTATGCCCTTCCTCGCCGAAGAGTTGTATCAAAACCTGGTGCGCTCTTGGAACCCCAACGCCCCCGAATCGGTGCATTTGGCCGAATGGCCGCAAGCCGACGAAGCGCTGATTGATGAAAAACTCAACCGCGAGATGGCCTTGGTGATGCGCTTGGCCTCGCTTGGTCATGCCGCACGCGCCCGAGCCAACCGTAAGGTGCGTCAGCCGTTGTCTGAGGCCGCCTTCTCGGTGGCTAACCTGAATGAGCGCGAGGTGGTGCGTACGTATGATGACTTGTTGGCCGATGAACTGAATGTCAAGCGGGTGCGCCTGCTTGATGCCAGCACCGAAGCCGTCCAACATGCCGTTAAGCCTCTGCCCAAACAGTTGGGCCAAAAGTATGGCAACAAATTCCCGCTTTTGCAAAAGGCGATTTTGGCCTTGAACCCCGAAGAAGTGGCCCAAGCGCTAGTTGCAGAGGGTAAATTGCGCTTGCAAGTCGAAGGACAAGCCTATGAAATTTTGCCTGATGAGGTCGAAGTCAAAGCCTTGGCCAAAGAAGGGTTTGCAGTCGCCGAAGAAGGTTCCTACGTGGCGGCTCTGGTCACCGAACTGACCCCTGAACTGATTGCCGAAGGCCTGGCGCGTGAGTTTGTGCGGCGGGTACAAGAGTTTCGTAAAGAGAGTGGCTTGGATGTGGCTGACCGGATTCACCTGTATGTCCAGGCGACCGACATGCTTCGCGAAGCCATTCACCGTCATCGCGAGTACATTACCGGAGAGACATTGACCTTAGACCTGTTCTTTGCCCCGGCACCGCCGGAAGCCCGCCTTAGCCAGGAATCGTTTGATGGGGAAGCAGTGACCTTTGGCTTGGTCAAGGCTTAACTTGTCCTATCTCCAATTGCGCCGATTTTCCCATCAAAACTGCCTGATGAAATCATTTCTCAGGCAGTTTTGCTTTATAGCGACGATGATTGCTTGGTCAGCACGCGATTGAAGAATTAACAAAACCTTAAAAAACTGGATTGTTCTGGCCTCGTACAGTTTCTTGAAGCAAAGATTCAAACTGGAGGTAAAAGAATGAAAACTCTCAACATGATGAGCATCATATCTGGAGTATTTTCTGTACTCGCTATGCTCTTCCTTGGAGCGAGTTTATTTGTCTTGTTGGCGATTTTTTTCCCAAAACTTCCTATGGAGCTGAATTGTCTTATTTCGGGCGGCTTGGTGTTGGTGTTGCCGGTTTTCTTCTCAAAACGCCGGTCACGCATGGGTCCTCAACCTGCTTCTGACGTTCCAGAAGTAACTTCGCAAAAACAGGCTTCTCCAGAATCGCATGAACGGACCGATGAAGACTTACAAATGCAAAGGAGAACTCTGCCTGCTGTATACCAAGCTTTGAGCCGCCCGCAAGTCAGTACATCGTTTCGCGAAAATTCCTTGATAAGAGTCTTGTTGTCGCTTGGCGTATTGTTTTTTTTCGTTTGGGCACTGGCCTTATTCGTTCAAGATGTGCGCACGTACGTCTTATTGACTCAGTCTGGCGTTGCAACGCGGGCCAGAATCACCAATATGTATACAGAATCCTCAGAATGGACGGAGTACTACATTTCATATCAATTTGATGCTCCGGTCAATGGCGCCTCCGTTTACTTCCGTGCCACCAGCCAAGTCTCGTCGTCCTACTTCAACCAGGTGAAAAATGCGGATTCAATCGAGATTAAGTACTATCCCCTAGACCCAACCATTTCTCATCCTGCTTCCGACCTATCCTTTTTAGTGTTTTCTCCAACCCAGTGTCTGACGGGCTTTGTTTTCACCTTTCTCGTGTTTGCTATTACTCTATATACTGTGTATTCGATTTATGGGTATATCATGATGCTCCGCCTACGCCGTGAAGGTCAAATCGGCGTAGCAGTTGTCTTTGATGAATGGACAAAATGGAAAAGGGATTCGGATAGTGGTGATATACAAAAGTTTTATTATGCCTATGCTTATTATGCAAATCAGCCGAATGGTGGCTTGGAACTATTCACACGAGCAGAAGAGTGCGATGAGAATTTGTATGCCCGGCTGCAAATCGGTTCCTCTTGGCCGGTGCGTTATTTGCCTGAAAACCCTAACATTGCTGAGCTGTTGCTGAACGAGCAGGAAGGTGTGCAAGCCAACTCCAAGTGAAGCAACCGTTTGGCCTTATGGTTTGGAAAAAAAGATACCGTGCGTTTGCTTGAAAACACTGAGCAAAGCCAGGTGTTTTCGGATTTTCTCTCTTTGTAACAATCTTAGCATTCCGCTGTCACAGGTTTGACATATCTTTTGAGTACAATTCATTCTACCGCTTTCGCGGTAGAATTTAATCTTGTTGGTAAAGATATGTCGAAACTAGAAACTTCCTCTCCCCGTCTGTTGCTTGTAGACGACGAAGTAGCGATTACTGCCAACCTGGCGTCTTTTCTGGAACGTGCTGGTTTCCAGGTCAGCACCGCACAGGATGGCGTGCAGGCCATCGAACAAATGAAACGCATCCAGCCGGATTTGGTGATTCTGGATGTGTTGATGCCGCGTATGGATGGGCGTCAGGTTTTGCGTCAGTTGCGGCAGGGTGGGGATTGGACACCAATTATTTTGCTCACCCAGGTCGGCGAGGCTTCGGAGCGCGCGATGGCCTTAGAGGAGGGTGCAGATGACTACATCAATAAACCGTTCGACCCGCGCGAGTTAATTGCGCGCATTCGTTCTGTGCTGCGGCGTGCCCGGCCAGGCCAGCCCCCACTGGCGGCAGCCTGGAAACTGATATGCGGCAGATTGGTCTTCGACCGTCGCGCTCGCCGCGTTTTTTTGGGAGAACAAGAATTGACCCTCACCCCCAAGGCTGTGGCCTTGCTCGAATACCTGATGACGCATCCCGACGAGCTGATTACGCGTGAACGGTTGCTCGAAACCGTTTGGGGCTGGGATTATCCGGTTGGCACACGCACAGTAGATACGCGCATCGCGGAACTGCGCCGCGAGCTGGGCGATGACGCGGTCACACCCACGTACATTGAAACGGTTCCGGGCGAAGGCTATCGCTTTGCTGGCAAAGTGGAAGGACAAGCATGAAGCGCTGGCTGTGGGTTGCGCTTATGGTGGTCCCACTTGCTTGTGGTGGCATGGGGGCAGTGCTTTTTTGGTTGGATGTGCTGCCGAACCGGATTGCTTACTTGCGTATAGATTTGGGCACTCTTTTTCTCTTGCTCGGTCTGATGACCGGTAGTGTAATGCTAGGGGAAGCGTTACGCCGCGTTGTAGAAGAACGCCGGCAGCGTGTTTTCTTGCAACGCATGCAGGCCGAAATGGTTAATGAACGACATGAATTTTTACGCCGTCTTGACCATGAGCTCAAGAACCCACTGATGGCCATGCGTGCTGGCCTAGCCAACCTCACCGGAACGGAACTGGATGCTCCCCAACGCGAAATTATCGAAAGTGTTGAAACGCAAATCTTGCGCCTGAGCCGCTTGCTGGCCGATTTGCGTAAACTGGCGGAACTGGAAATCCGCCCGCTGGATTGCGCGCCTGTAGATGTGAATGAACTGCTGCAAGATGTGCTGACCATGACCGAAGAACGTCCTGAAGCCGAAGGGCGGCAAATTACCTTGACGTTGCCGCAGGCACCCTGGCCGTTACCTCCCGTTTCAGGAGACCACGACTTGCTCTTTCTTCTTGTTCACAACTTACTGGATAACGCCCTAAAATTTACCCGCCCCGGCGATAAAATTGAACTGCGCGCTTTTGAAGATGGCGCGCGGGTGGTGGTAGAAGTCGCCGATACCGGGGCCGGCATCCCTGAAAAAGATGCCTTATTGGTTTGGAACGAACTTTACCGAGGGGAGAATGCACGCGGTGTGCCGGGAAGTGGCATTGGCCTTTCGTTGGTGCGGGCGATTGCCGAGCGGCATCACGGAGAAGTGTTCTTGCGCAGCCGTTTGGGGCAAGGCACTGTTTTTACCTTGCGTTTACCGGTGTATCGAAAATAAACTTGTTCAGCCAATCTATGCCGGTTATTCCGAAGCAGTCACCGGATTGATTTCTGACCACAGCAGTCCGCCATTCATCGTGTAGACGAAGGCTACTTTCTCTCCGGCGCGGGCAATGACCCAACCGATGTCAGCATCTACAAAGTGCGGGGTGCCTTGCCAGCCGGTGGCAAGAATGAGTGTCCAGCTCAAGCCGCCATCGACGGTACGGTAGATTTCTCCGCTGACGGTTGGGTCGCTGCTGGTGCTACCCACAAACCAGCCTTCTTGCGCGTTGATAAAGTGCAAACTTCCATACGGTAAAGGCAATGCAGTGGCGGAAAATGTGTTGTCTGGCTGGCTGATGTATAGCCAGGCGCTGGGTTTGCCATCACTGTACGCTAGGCAGCGCACCGGGAACAAGACCCGTTGTGGAGAATAGTGGATGAGTTCTGGCACACCGCAGCCCATTTTTTCCCCATTGAACAGGTCGGCAGGTTGATTGGGCGGTACGGGCAAGTTCACGGCCTGCCAGGTCTGGCCGCCGTCGCGTGTGGAATACAGAAATAGGCCAGGCATCAGGCCGGGACAATCTCCGCTTAACCAGCCTGTTTGGGGGTCGGTAAACCAGAGACCCGTTTTGGCGCAAGCCATCAGATTGGGGGTTTGTTCCGGGTCCAGAATGCGTTGCCAAGTTTGACCGCCATCGGTGGTGATGAAAACGGCAATGTAATCATGGCTCATGCCGGCGCCTAGGTGGGCCATCATCCAGCCGTATTGGTCATCGAGAAAGCCAAGATGTGCCGGCACAAAGTGTTCTGCCATCATCCCATCCACAGGCAGTGGTGCCCCTGCTTGCCAAGTGTAGCCAAAATCGGTTGTGCGCCAAATGACTGCCTGAGTTGGCAGGGATGTTTCTGGTGCCGGATTGGTGAATAAGGCCCAGGCCGAGCCGTTCGGGCCAAAAAAGGCTGTGATGCGCGTTCCCTCTGGCATAGCCGCTTGAAATACCGCGCGCGGCGTGCGGTTGTACCAGGTTCGGCCTGCATCGCGGGTGAAGAGCAGGTAATCACCCAACTTGCCTTCGATTTGCCCAATGCCCCAGCCGGTGATTTTATCCAACATGTGGATTGTGGTCAGGCGAACGTTTAGGCCCGCTTCCAGCGAGTCAAAATCGGGCTGACGGGTGGGGGCTGCAGTGATGGTAGGCGGGGGTGGGGTGGCTGAGGGAGTGATGATTTCGCGTTGGGGTAGGTCTTCTAAGCCAACCTGGAAGACGCCGCAAGCCGTTGAAAATGTCAACACCAGGCAGGCCAACCAGGTGATGGCAGTCCTTTTGTTTGGACCAGAGAATGTCATTTGTGACATAAACGCATTCTACCGCTTTTTCTGTGAATTTGACGATTGCCTTCGGAGTGAATGGAAAGGCAGGCAGATTGTTCATCCAATCGCTGAGGCTGCTGTGGACAGGCGCAGCGAGAGTGGGGTATAGTGTGTTGGCAGTAAGTCAGGCTGTTTTTGTAGCAGCCGGCGTAATTGCAGTCGGGCCCGTGCTAACCGGCTTTTGACGGTGCCAAGTGGAACGCGCAAGACGAGTGCTGCTTGGGCGTAATCTAAGCCCTCAATGTCTATTAAGGTTAACACCAGGCGATACTCTGGCGGCAAGCGGTGCAAGCCAGCCTGAATAGCGCGCTCTAATTCCCCCATTTCTATCTCTTGGAGTGGGTTTTGTGTTGGGTCCATCAGCCAAGCCGGGGTTTCGTTTTCATCCTCGTCGTAGAGCCAAGGTTCTAGCGTACAAGCATTGTGTCGCTTTTGGCGGCGCAGTTCGTCATAGCAAACATTTTTCAAGATGCGCAAAAGCCAGAACTCAAATGAGCCACCGCGATAGTGCTTGAGACCGCGAAATGCCAATACAAAGGCTGTCTGTACGGCATCCTCGGCATCATCTTCGTCTTCCAGCATGCGTACTGCAACACTGTATAACCGATTTTGATATTTGAGTACCAACTCATTAAAGGCGCTCAAATTGCCATGTTGAGCCGATTGTATAATTTCTGCAAACTCCATAACACCGCCTTTCGAAGAATGACCATCTTATTTATACTCAGCAGCTGTTTCCAGTCCGTGACGGCGGTGTTACGAATCGGTGACAAAACTGAGCAGGCGACTCTCTGGCCATAGATGGTCGCCTGCTCGGGCTTTCGCAAAAAAGCGAGTTTATTTCTTGATGGTAATATCACCGACCTCGGTGGTCTTCCCAGGATTAACCAAGACTTGTTCGGAAACAAAGCCGATGTTACCTGTGAGTTGCGCCCATTGGTCACCGATTTTCATGACAAGTGTGTAATACCCTGGTGGAACGTTTTCGAAGCTAAATTTTCCTTGCTCGTCGGTTTTGCTGGTCAAATAGAATGGCTGGTCTGAGCAAGGGGTTGCTCCAAAATACGTGCTTCCCAGAATTTCCACGCAAATTTCCACATCAGAATTGGCGATGGGTGTGCCATCCTCGTTTTTTACTTGCCCGGTGATTGAACCGGTGGGTTTTTCTTGCAGAGCAGGAAGCGAAGGAATATCAGCCAAGATTGCTACGCCGCGAATATCGTTGACCGGCAGGTCGCTATTATCCATGCGAAATACAACCCACGAGTCGTTTGTCAAGACGCTCAAGCCATATTCCGTCGCAACCCACACCCGCCCTTGGCTATCTACCGAGAGATTATTGATACTGTTGCTACTCAAGTCAGAATTTTGGAAGGTCAGATTTTTCCATTTGCCCTTCTCTATCATGTATAGCCCTTGGGTAATGGTGCCAATCCAGATTCTCCCTTGTGCATCAACGGCTATATCTTCCGCCGAAGAGAGAAAATCGGAACTTTTGGTGATGGTCCATTTCCCATCCTTAAAAGTGGAAATTCCGTCATTGTGGGCAACGATGGGATGTCCTTCTGTATCAAAGGTGAGAGATTTGAAGAACATTTTTTTGTCGAACCCTTGCCCCTCTTGGTAAATGGTCCATGCATTGTCTTCAAAGGAAGCGACGCTATTTGAAGTAACAACCCATACTTTTCCATCGGGGGCAATTCCAACGTCGTAGACCAAGTCGGAGGCGGATGTGCCTGTGGCCAACTCACTTGCATTAAACTGCGTCCAGTTCCCATCATAGCGGCTCACCCCTCGAAAGTGAGCTACCCAAAGATTGCCTTGTTGATCACAGGCCAAGGCGTTGGCGGTGGTATAGTTGCCGCGGGGAATGCTCTCCCACTCCTTGCCATCGAAGAGGCTGATGCCATCATAATGTGCTGCCACCAAAGTTCCATTGGGACAGGTGGCTAAGGCGTTGATGTAGTCATTTTCTAGTTGGGAATTTTGCGTGTTGTAGATTTGCCACCCTTGTTCGGTTAGACAAACAATTCCTTGGTCTGTGGTGCCAAAACAAGCCAAGTTGGAGAACGCCGCTGTGGTTGGGGGTTGTTCGTTGGCAGGCTGCGTTGGTCGTGGGGTAGAAGTTGGCTTAGTAGTCTCTTGCGTTGCGGTTGGCTCAGAGGCTTGTGTGGGGGTGGCAGGGGCCGGTTGGTTTCCTCCCGCTTGACAGGCAAGGGAGGCCAGCACAATTGCGCTGAGCATGGCGAGTATAGGGATGAATCGTGTGTTCATTTGTACCTCCTTGTCACAAAAAAATGACGCTGAGATGTATAATACTTTTGGCATCATGAGCACACAATCACCATAATTTCCTAAAATTGGCTTTTGGTATTCAAAACGCCCCCGCACAGAAAAAGACTCCGCGCGCGTATGGCTTTATCAAGTTTCGTTTTTTCTAGCCACCGCACAGTTTCAAGATTGGACATGGATGAACGCGGGCAAAAAGCGTATTTTCCGGGGAAAGCCCAGGAAATTTCCGCGTGCATCCGTGTCTAAAAACAAAGTGTTAGTTGGTTCGTTTTTTCAGAAAACCTTATTTCGGCTGACGATTTTGCAGATACCGTTCTAAATCGGGCGTAGTGTGCTGATATTCTTTGCTCATCAAGGGGGATGAGATAATAAAATCAGCGGTCGCGCGGTTGGAGGCAGTTGGGATGTTGTATAGCACCGCCAGCCGCAAAAGGGCTTTGATGTCAGGGTCGTGTGGCTGCGGTTCGAGCGGGTCCCAAAAGAAAATTAAGAAATCAATCTCGCCTTCGCAAATTTTGGCGCCGATTTGTTGGTCGCCGCCCAAGGGGCCGCTCTTGAATTGGGTAATGGGCAAGTCGAGTTCGCGTTCTAACAGGCTGCCGGTTGTGCCGGTGCCAAATAGGTGATGACGCGCAAGGGTCTCGCGGTTAAAGCGCGCCCATTCGAGTAAATCTTGTTTTTTGTTGTCGTGCGCTACCAGCGCAATGCGTTTTTTGATGCCAATCGAGTGAGTTTGGGTATTCATAACGGTTCCTTATTGTTAAATAAAGTCCCCTCTCCCGAAGGAGAGGGGGGATGTGCTTTAGGGTTGGGCTGTTCCTTCGGGAGCGATACCTTGCCAGGAGAAGACTCTTTGCAACGAGTTTGCTCCGGCGCTGGTCCAAATGGGTTGCCCTTGCGGGTCGGTGCCGGTTTGCCGCACGGTGCTGACCCACCAGCGGAAGATGTGTGGGCGTGTATCACGCGGACGGAAGGAAACCGGCACGATGTACTTGGTATCGCGCACGTAGTCTACCAAACGTCGGCCTTCACCTTCTGTCACATCTTCGATGATGACAATGTAGGCTTCGTTTTCGCGTAAAGTGCCAATGGATGCCCATTGCAGGGTGATGCTGTCATTCGCCAAGGTGAATGAAGCGCCATCGGGCGGTAACAACAGGTTGACGGCTGGATAGGGTGGTGGCACGGTGGGGGTGGGGGTT
>QEXW01000021.1 GCA_003130845.1 Anaerolineae bacterium | reverse complement strand
TGTTCTATGCGGTCACCCGCAGCCTGAAACTGCGAAGAATTACCATTCCTGCTCAGGAAACCGCTGTTCAACTTTTACACAACGATTGACATACTACCGTGGAATATGCTCTTATCCTGGTTTTGGTTGCTGTAGTGGTGATTGCAGCGCTTACCATCTTGGGTCCGCGTGTTCGCAATGTTTTCTCCACGATCAACGCCAGTCTGTAGTTTGCTCTGCTATCAAAAGGACCTCCGAGCGTCAGACGGAGGTCCTTTTTTTTTACTTCCCTTCTAACCACATATAACGCTCGATGGGGATAGAAATGGGGGTGTAAACGTAACCCTTGACGTATGGTTTGACCAGCTCGTAAGATAAACTGTGTGTTAAGAACAGTACCGGTGCATCATCCACGATGATTTGTTCGGCTTGCTGATACATCGCAATACGTTTATTCACGTCACGTTCGGTGCGAGCGGCTTCGAGTAGTGCATCGAGCGTTGGGTTACTGTAGTAGCCGCTGTTTTGGGTTGAACCTGAATGAAATAGGACATCGGCAAAGTTTTCTGGGTCGGGGTAATCGGCGCACCAGCCGTAGTTAAATAACTGCCCATGTTGGCCTGAATAGAGTGAGTCGTAGTAGAAGTTGGGTTCAATGTTCTCAACTGTGATGGTGACGCCTAGCACTTGTTTCCACATTTGGGCAAGCGCTGCAACACGTTGACTGATATAACTTCCATAGCCGGCGCTGGTGAAGACAATTGGCGGTAGGTTTTCAGCCTGACTATATTTAGATTGGGCGAGCGCTTGGCGGGCGGCTTGTGGGTCGTAGGTTATACCTTTGAGAGCGATATTGAAGCCAGGTAATCCCGGTGGAAAAATGCCAATCGCGGGCAGAGCGCGCCCACGCATGACGACATCAATGTATTGGCGGCGGTTGAAGGCTAGGCTGAATGCTTTGCGGACGTTGACATCGTCAAAGGGGGGGCGGGTGACATCAAACACGACGTAACTGGTACACAAGTCTACGCCGGTTACCAATTCGCTATGCAAAGGTTCTGTGGGGTCTGTAAAGCGGTCTACATAGTAGGTGTACAGGCCTGTCATATCTACTTTGCCGCTTTCGTACAGACGGACGCTATCGCCGGTATAGAGGGTGATGACAATGTAACGAATAGAGGGTGCACCGAGGTAGAAATCGGTGTTGGCTTCGTAAATCATAACCTCGTTGCGCCGCCATTCTCTGAGTTTATAAGGACCGGTTGCGTTGGGTTTACGGTACCATTCTGGGCCTGATTCGACGTTGGCTTTGTCCACCACGAAGGCGGTGGGGTAGGTTAGTTTCATCAGAAAGTAAGGCTTGGGCGCGTCAATCGTCACCTGTAAGGTATGGTCATCAATCACATTGAGTCCGCTCACCGATTGGGCTTGGCCTTCATGTACTTCGCGTATACCGACAATATCGCCCAAGTAGGTCAGCACGGTAGGAGATTGCAGCGCAGGAGTGGCGGCGCGTGTCCAAGAATAAACCACGTCTTGTGCGGTCACGGGGCGACCGTTATGGAATTTTGCATTTTTGCGCAAGTAAAAGGTGTAGACCGTGCCATCGGGGCTGATGTCCCAACGTTCGGCCAGGTCAGGTACAAGGTTGAGGCGCGGGTCAAAGGATACCAGACCGCTGAACAGCCGTTTATCACCGGCTGTGCCAGTGGTGGCCGGGTCATAATTGCGCGGGTTGGTGGATTCGCTGCCCTCGAGCACCAGGGCCTCTTTGAGCGGGATGCCGTATTGATACACAGGCCCGCTTTGGGCGATGCCGAGCAGAAACACGCTGAGCGCAAAGATTAAAAACAGCGCTTTACGCATGGTTTTCTCCTTTCCGGCCTTCTCGAACCAGGTACACCACAAATGTGAGCAATATCAGCACCAGCAGACAACCACAGAATAGGCCAATTGCCGTCCACAGCCAGATTGAGTTCACCTCTTGAGAATTGTTTTGACGGGGAGCATTTGCTTCGGCGGTAGGTGCTGAAGCAGGCGGTGAAATGGAAGAGGTCGGTATGACGTATGGGGTTGGTGTAACGGCTACGGGCAGGCCGCTTATCGGTACAATCGTTGGGACATACGTCGGTTGGGCTGTGGCCGTGGGGTTCGGTGCCGCCAGGCGTGGCTTGGCTCCGATCGCTGCCCGCCAAGCATCTTCTAGCCCTTCGACATCGAATCCGTACACTTGGCGCAGGGCATCATCTATGGGGGTGCCATCTCGTAACGCCAATAAGAGTTCGTTCATCTTGGGTTGGCCGTATGTTTCTACCAGAAACTTAACGATACTGTAGGATTGGCTGTAAGATAAATTGGCTTTATCGGCCACTTCGGAGAAGCCGCCGCTAAGTGAGCGTACCGTTAGTAACGTGTTTTGCTGGATGGCTTGGTTGAGTTGTCGTTGTGAGGTCGAATCCAGGCCGCCTTCACTATAAACCGCCAAGCCTTCGTTGAGCCAGGTGGGCACATCGCCTAAGCAGGAAAAGGTGAGGTTGCCTACCAGAACGTGAGTCAGTTCGTGAACAGTAGCATTTTTGCCCCATTCTAAGTTATTGGGCGAGATGCCGATGATGACGATGTTGAACTCGGGGAAAGCCATCCCGCCGGTCCAGGAGGGTGTGTATAAGACGGCGCTGCGCAGGGCGTCGTAATCCCCATAAATGTAAATTTCGATGGTGCCGTTGGGTTTGAGACCGGCGCTTTTTTCGTTGCGCGCTAACCCTTCTCGGGCAGCGGCCAAAATTTCACGTGCAAAGGCCTGATTGCCTTTGTACCAGTGAATGCGTACGTTGCCCTCCGTGAGGCTTTGCCACTTGTAGGTCGAATCGAGCCAGGTGATGGTTTTCTTTTCGGTCACGCTTTCCTGTCCGTTGGCGTCGGTGATGCGCCAGCGCCACCAAATGGTTGCTCCGGGGGGAATAGAGCCGGATTGGCGCATATCCCAGGTCCATTGCACGTTGATTGTTTTGCCTGGTGTGAACTCAGGAAAGGCTTTGGCAATCACTTCTCCGCAAGTCAGTTGGTTATCACCGTATTCCAACACGACAGATTGGATGGAGGCATTTGCAGTGAGTTGCGCTCGAAATGTGATGGTGTTTGGAAAGTCGATAATGGCTTCATCCGTGTTCGCACGGGGGATATTCGCTGCGTTGGCTCTGAGCGGGTTAACCAGAAGAGTGAACAGAACCAGCAACGCGAGGCACAAGCGCTTCATAAACTTAACCCTCCTTTAGGGGGCGACGATTAACTTTTCATATTTTACAACACAAAACAATAAGCAGACTGAATGCTGCTGTTATAATCGGACTCGTGAAGGAAAAATATCATCGCGCCATAACGCGAGAAGCCTTGCATCTGCATTTTGGTCCCGTTGCGCTCGCCGAAGTGGTCCATGCCAATGTGGGGCAAGATGCCATTCGCTACCAGTTTGGGCATGACCATTTCCACTATGATAACAATGCGTTTCGGGCGGGTGATGCCTATGTTGCCGAACAACGCCGCCTGGTCATTGAAACCTTAAAAATGAATGGCTTGCCCAGTGTAGCGCGTGCCGCCTTTGGACGGTTGACTCATACGGTGCAAGATTTCTATGCCCATAGCAATTATGTGACGCTATGGCGTGAGCAGTACCCCGCAGCAACGCCGCAGGAGATCGAGCCCAGCGTGCCTGAAATTTTGACCAGCCCTCGGCTATCTTCTGGGCGAATTTATGCTCCCTTGGAGTATCTCTCTTTTTTCCCCTTCCTTGCACCGGCGCTTCTTCCGCTCTTACCGCGTGATTCACATGCTTGGATGAACAAAGACGACCCATTACGCCCTGATTTTGAATATGCGTACAGCGCGGCCGTTAAGCGTACGCAGCACGAGTTCGAACAAATTTGCCTGGCGCTTTCGGCCGCACAGTGTGCTGTTTTTCTTGGGAAAGCCTAACACATCCGAACGGCACGGACTGTTAGGCATCATTTTTGAAACTACGAGAGGATTATAATCATCTTATGGATACCAAAATGCAATTAAACGAAGCTCTTAAGCAGGCTATGAAGGCCGGAGATGAGTTGCGTAAGCGCACGTTGCGCATGGCTCTGGCAGCCATTAAACAAGCCGAAGTGGATCGGCAGGTGACATTGGATGACGCTGGAGTCTTGGCTGTGCTTCAGAAAGAAATAAAAATCCGCAAAGAAGCGCTCGAAGAAGCCCAAAAAGCGGGCCGCAGCGACCTTACTGCCGATGCCCAAGCCGAAATTGCGGTGTTGAGTGCTTTTTTGCCCAAAGGGCTGAGTGCTGAAGAACTGCGTGAATTGGCGCAGCAGGTAATTGTTGAAGTGGGCGCTAGCGGTCCGGCGGATATGGGAAAGGTGATGAAGGCGATGATGTCAAAAGTGGCTGGTCGCGCTCTGGGTGACCAAGTGAGCGCGGTTGTGCGAGAACTGTTACAGTAGTAACCATGAACCAACCGCCACGCTGGTGGCAGCAGGTAAGCCGCCACGACGTTCTTGCTCTCATTTTGCTGGTTCTGACCGGCCTGATTGCGTATGCCGTTGTGATGTTACCGATTTCGGTCAGCGGTACAACCTTGCCCGTCAAAGTAGGCCAAGTGGCGGCACAAGATTACACCGCGCCCTCGAATGGAGAATATATCAGCGATGTGCGTACTTCGCTGGCACGCGATGCGGCCGAACGCGCGGTTGCTCCCATTTATACATCTCCTGACCCAGCGATTGCTCGGCGTCAGATAGCGCGTTTGCGCGCTGCGCTGGAGCGGGTGGATTTGATTCGTGCTGACCCGAATCTTTCTCTGGAGCAAAAACGTGAGGCGCTCAACGCAATTGATGATCTGACGCTCCAGCCGCAGACGGTTGAAGCCATTTTGAACTTGCCTGATGTGCGTTGGAGTACGACCCAACAGGATGCGTTGCGGGTGCTAGAAACCGTGATGCGGGGCGCTGTGCGCGAGGAAAACATTGCCTCGATTCAGAGCAGTTTGCCGGCCTTGGTGAGTTTCGCCTTGAGTGAAGAGCAGGCCTCGATTGTTGTTGAAATTGTGCTGCCGTTTGTCGTTCCGAACAGTTTCTTCAGTCCAGAACTGACCAATGCTGCGCGGCAAAAAGCTCGCCAAGCAGTGGAGCCTGTTACACAGACGTATGTAGCCGGCGAAGTGGTGGTGCGGCGCGGCAAGGCGCTGACCGAGACAGACATCGAAGCGCTTGAAAAACTTGGCCTGATTCGCCCACGGAATACCGGCATGGAATATCTCGGCGGGTTGGCCGTCGTGAGTGTCATGATGACGTTTACGGCGTTTTATTTTCATCGCCGCCGTCCTGTGTACTATAACGATGGCCGCAGCCTGGTTTTGATTGCCGTTTTGTTCTTGTTATTTCTATTTGCAGCCCGTTTGGTTATCCCGGATCGTACGCTTTTGCCGTATGTTTTTCCCATTCCGGCTTTTGGCTTGTTGATTGCCACTTTGTTTAGCCCGGGCGGCGGTTTAATTCTGTCGGTTGTTCTAAGCGTGCTTTCTGCTTTTGGGCAAGTCAATGCGCTAGAATTGACCATTTTTTATATGCTCAGTTCTTTGTTAGGGGTACTTTCGCTGGGTAAGGCACATCGCATTAGCACGTTTATTTGGGCCGCCTTGGTGATTGGAATCACCGGGATTTCGGTGCTTGTGGCCTATCGCGTTCCCAAGGCAAATATTGACTGGTTAGGGTACTTTCAATTGACCGGTGCTTGTTTGCTGAATGGCGTGGCTTCGGCGAGTTTGGCGCTGATGCTTCAATATTTATTGGCCGAATTTCTTGGCTTGACCACTACTCTGCGCTTGCTCGAAATTTCCCGTCCCGATTCGCCCCTTTTACAATTCTTCCTGCGCAACGCCCCCGGCACCTATCAACATAGTTTGATGGTCTCTAATTTGGCCGAACAAGCCGCTGAGCGACTGGGTCTAGATACGTTGTTGGTACGGGTTGGCGCACTGTATCACGATGTCGGCAAGGCGGTGAATGCCGCGTTTTTTATCGAAAATCAGCTGCCTGATAATTTAAACCCACATCATGACTTAGACCCTGAGGCAGCGGCTCAATTGGTTGTACGGCATGTGCTTGATGGAGTCCAGCTGGCAAAGAAATATCGGCTGCCACGCCGGATTGTGGATTTTATGCTCGAACATCACGGCACGTTGTTGGCGCGCTATCATTACAATTTAGCGGTACAAGCGGTGGGGGGAGATAAATCCAAAGTGGATGAATCTAAATTTCGGTATCCAGGGCCTATGCCTCGCAGCCGTGAGACTGCCCTGTTGATGTTGGCTGACCATGTCGAGGCTCGCGCCCGCTCGGAGCGCCCTCGTACTGAAGAGCAAATCCGTGCGTTGGTGCGAAAATCCATTGAATTTTGTCAAAAAGAAGGACAGTTGGACGATACGCGTCTGACCTTTCGTGATTTGACGGTGATTACGGATGCCTTTGTGACCACCTTGCTGGGGCAATACCATCCTCGCATTCAATACCCTGCCGCCGAATCAGCGGGGGCCGAATCACCAACCTTACCTGCTCCTAAATCTGCGGAGAATCTA
>QEXW01000020.1 GCA_003130845.1 Anaerolineae bacterium | reverse complement strand
GTCCCACCCCGAAGACCCGCATCCAATCCCCGTCAAGACCGTCCCCGCCCATCATGCCCCGGTTTCCCTGGCCGATTCAACCGACATCGCCACCATCTTTGGCGACCCTGATAAAGAGGGGAATTTCGTCATCGGCTACACCCGCGAACAAGGACACCCGGTCTGCATTAATCTGGAGAAGTTCGTCCAACGTTCTTCGGGCGTGTTTGGGGCAACCGGCACGGGCAAATCGTTCCTCACCCGCCTGGTGTTGGCCGGCCTGATGAAATACGACCGCGCCTCGGTGCTGGTGCTGGATATGCACAACGAATACGGCTTCGATGACGTAGCTTCTGATACAAAACAGACCGTGACCGGCCTGCAAACCAAATTTGGAGCCAAAGTGCAAATCGTGGGGTTAGGTGCAGGCGCCACCATTCGCGGTAAAGTGCCATCTTTCCACCTAGAAATCCCAATGGATGAAATCAGCACGGGCGACGTGGAAACCCTGAGCCGCGAGCTGAATCTGCGCGAGACCGCCCCGACCGTCTTGAGTGCGCTGTTTACCTGCTTCCGCACCCATTGGTTCGCCCAATTCCGCGCCATGAACCGCGAAGAAGTCGAAATCGAAGATGAGCGTGAGCGCGGACGGCCCAAGCGCGTACCACACCCTGAGAGCGTGGCCGCCTGGGCGCAGGCCAACGGCGTCAACGTGATGGCAGCCGAAGCCCTGCACGACAAACTGCGCCGCCTGTTCGATAAGCCCTACATTGTGGAAACGCCCGCCACCGACAGCCTGGCGCACATTATCCAAACGCTCGAGGCCGGGCGGCATGTCATCTTGTCTTTTGGCGATTACGAAAGCGACCTGGATTACCTGTTTGTCTCCAACCTGCTCACGCGCAAAATCCGCGAAGCGTGGGAACGGCGCACCAATCAATTCCGCTCGCATGGGGCAGCCGAACCACGCCCGCTGGTGATTGTGGTGGAAGAAGCCCACAAACTGCTCAACCGCGAAATGGCGGCCCAAACCACCTTCGCCACCATCGCGCGCGAACTGCGCAAATACTACGTCACCCTCCTGATTGTGGACCAGCGCCCCTCGCAAATTTACGATGAAGTCATGTCGCAACTCGGCACGCGCATCAGCGGCTGGCTGGGCGATGACCTGGATATTCAGGCCGTGCTGGCAGGTCTGGCGGGGCGCGATTCTCTGCGCGGCATGTTGGCGCGGCTGCAACCCAAAGAAGAAGTCCTGCTGCTCGGATGGGGCGTTCCCATGCCCTTACCGGTGCGCTCGCGCCGTTACGACGAAACCTTTTGGCGTGAACTTTTGGGCAAACACACCAAAAAGACGGAGTGGGAGTTAAAACAAGAACTAGGGTTTGATGCATAACCTAACCCCCTCGAGAAAATTAACTGTTGGCTAAAATCAAACAGATGTAATATAATAGGGCCTCGCGCGTGGGAAAGCCACGCCTAAAAAGGCAAACACCTGCCCTGTCCGTGTCAGACAAGAAGAGCCACACCCCCTGCGGCAGCCCTTGTTGGACGGCAGGGCGGGGCCTTTTAACGGTCAAAATACAAGATTGGGGAATAGAAAACTGTTGACTTTTCTCTCTGATGAATTTAGGATTGCATCATTTGAACTTGTCAGAATCAGGAGACAGAAGGAATGAAACTCGTCACTGTTGCAGAAATGCGCGCCATAGAACAGGAAGCCAACGCCAAGGGTCTTTCGTATGCACAAATGATGGAACATGCTGGCTATGGTCTGGCCACCGAAATTTCCAAATTACCCTTTCCACAAAATGAAATCCCCCACGTGTTAGGCTTAGTAGGCCCCGGTAACAATGGCGGTGATACGCTCGTGGCGCTGGCGCATCTAGCCACGAAAGGTTGGAAAACCACGGCCTATCTGGTCAAACGCAAAGCCCAAGAAGATGCACTCATCGAGCGTTTGAAACAAGCCGGCGGGGAAATCATCTCCCTAGAGCATGACCTTCAACATACCTCTCTCAAATCGCTCCTCGAACAAACCACGATTTTGATAGATGGAATTCTTGGCACCGGCATCCAATTCCCGCTCAAGCCAGAGATTGCGGCTGTGATGGAAACGGTCAACCAAACCATATCCAACTTGGCTTGGCCGCCGGATGTGGTGGCCGTAGATTGCCCTTCCGGCGTAGATTGCGATACAGGCCAAGCCGCGCCAGAAGTCATTCCGGCTAGCGTGACCGTTTGCATGGCTGCCGTTAAACAAGGCTTGTTGCAACTGCCGGCCTTTGAACTGGCTGGGGAATTGCGCGTGGTTGAGATTGGCCTGACCGACGAAATCACCGCATGGAAAAACATCCGCCATGCTGTGGCGGATGCGGATATGGTCAGAGACATGCTGCCCGCCCGTCCGAGCGATGCGCATAAAGGCACCTTTGGCACCTTGCTGGTCATTGCAGGCTCTGTCAACTACACCGGCGCGGCGCTCCTTGCCGGAAAATCGGCCTATCGCGCCGGCACAGGCCTGGTGCAAATGGCTGTGCCGGGGGCTTTGCATCCCATCTTAGCCGGGAACTTCCCCGAAGCGACCTGGATTTTGCTTCCCACCGAAAAAGGCGTCATTGCCGAACATGCAGCCGAGGTGCTCATGAAAAACCTAGACCGGGCTACGGCACTTCTGATTGGCCCCGGCCTTGGAAATGAAGAAACCACCGCCAAGTTTTTGGAGGCTTTGCTGAACGGCACCAGCGGCAAGAAAAACGTCGCACCGATTGGCTTTGTGCGCCGCGACGCCCCCCCAGCCCCCAACGAAACGACCGTCACCCTGCCGCCGATGGTCATAGATGCCGATGGGCTGCGTCACGTAGCCAAACTTAAAGAATGGCACAAACTCTTGCCGGCAGAAAGCATCCTAACGCCGCACCCTGGCGAGATGGCCGCCCTGACCGGCCTAGAGAAAGACCAAATTCAAAGCGCGCGGCTCGAAACGGCGCTAAAATATGCGGCCGAGTGGGGACACATCGTTGTGCTCAAAGGAGCGTTTACCGTGATTGCCGCGCCCCAAGGCCAAGCAACAGTGATTCCCGTTGCCACGCCAGCCCTGGCCCGCGCCGGCACAGGTGACGTGCTGGCCGGCCTGATTGGTGGACTGCGCGCGCAAGGCGTCCCGCCCTATGAATCTGCCATCGCCGGGGCATGGATTCATGCCCAAGCAGGCCTGATGGCTGCCGAGGCCGTTGGTGACGAAGCCTCGGTCTTGGCCGGAGATGTCATGGAATCCATCCGCTTGGTTTTAAGCGGTTTCTAAGTTATCGGCTATAATTGAGAAAAACTTCACAGAGGAAATCTCATGCGCACCCCCTTCGTTGCAGGAAACTGGAAAATGAACAAAACCGTTGCCGAGGCTCGCGAGCTGGTAGCGGTCATGGGACAAACTCTCAAGCAGATTCAGGGCGTGGAAAAAGTGCTCTGCCCGCCTTTTATGTCTTTGGTAGCCGTGGCCAACCTGCTGGGCGGCACCGACATTGGCCTAGGCGCGCAAAACATGCACTGGGAAGAAAAAGGCGCCTTTACCGGTGAAGTTTCCCCCGGCATGGTGAAAGAGTTTTGTCAATATGTCATCCTCGGGCACTCCGAACGCCGCACTTACTTCGGTGAAACCGACGAAACCGTCAACCGCAAAGTGCTGGCCGCTCAGCGGCACGGCCTGACCCCCATTGTGTGTATCGGCGAAACGCTAGCCCAGTACGAAGCCGGAGAAACAGCCAACGTTGTGCGCCACCAGACCCTGGAAGGCCTAAAAGGCGTAGACCCCGCCTTTGCTCCACGCCTGGTAATCGCCTATGAACCGGTGTGGGCCATTGGCACAGGCAAGGCTTCTTCGGGCGAAAACGCTGAATATGTGCATCGCGACGTGATTCGCCCGGCCCTGCGCGAATTGTTTGGCGAAGAAACCGCACAAGCTATCCGTGTCTTATACGGCGGTTCGGTCACCGCTGCCAATGCAGCTGAATTTTTTGCCCAGCCCAATATAGATGGGGCCCTGGTGGGCGGTGCCAGCCTAAAAGCCGAGGAATTCGTTCATATCGTTCAACAAGCAGTAAAGTAAGGAGGCTAACATGGTCAAATCAGGCTTAATTATCGGGGCGGTGATGTTCCTGATTGTGCTACTGCTGGCGGCAGGCATCAGCCCACTCTGTGCGGCTTGCGTTCCTCTGTTCACCGGGCTAGGCGCAGGCTATCTGGCAGGCATGTTTGATAAACCCATCAGCAATAACGCTGCCATCCAACGCGGAGCCATTGCCGGCGCCATGGCTGGAGGCATTGCGCTCTTGGCGCAAATGATTGCATCGGTGATTAACTCGCTGGTGCTGCAAAACCCACAATTTCAGTTGGGCCGAATTTGGGGGGCTGAAGCCGTAGACCCGACAACGGTCTGGCTCGCACAATTCGCATTTGCCTTGTGCGTTGGCCTGCTCAATGTGGGGCTAACTGCTGCCTTTGGCGCAGGTGGCGGCGCCATCTGGTTCAGCACCGCCGGAAAAAACCAAGCACCTGCTCTGTAGCAAACCTGTTTCTCACTTGCCTCCCGAAGGATAACCAGACTGACAACCCTTCGGGATGTTTTTTTATTTCATCTCATGCTTGCGACATTAGACGGTTTCTTTTGGGTAATTGCAGCCATCGTGCTCTTGCTGTTCCTGCAGCGTGCCTTGCACCGAGAAATTCAGGCCATTTTCCTGATTCTTACGCGAGACCCCAATATCACCATCTTAGCCTTTTCCTTGCTCTTTTTACCGGGGGTCTTTTTGCACGAACTCAGTCACCTCGTGCTAGCCCGCCTGCTCGGCGTGCGTACCGGTAAGTTTTCCCTCATCCCCACCGTCCTACCCGATGGGCGCCTGCAATTGGGATACGTTGAGGCAGCCCACAGCGATATTGTGCGCGATTCGCTGGTCGGTGTAGCACCGCTCATTAGCGGAATTTTATTTGTCGCCTATGTCGCCATCGAGCGCCTGCAATTGGTGGTGCTGTGGGATACCCTGCGCAATGGACAATGGACACTTTTCGCGATGGGATTACGCATTTTGCCTACCCTGCCTGATTTCTGGCTGTGGTTTTATTTGACGTTTGCTGTTTCCAGCACCATGATGCCTTCTGAATCAGACCGACACGCCTGGCTTCCATTCGGAATTGTCAGTGCAGTCTTGTTCGGCTTGGTTTTGCTCGCTGGCGCTGGGCAGTGGATGTTGGAGAATATTGCCCCCGGGCTAAACGAATTTCTGCGCGGCACAGCCCTCATCCTGCTGGTCAGCATTCTTGTGCACCTCGTTCTGATGGTGCCGCTCCTGCTGCTTCATCGCCTATTGACGCGCCTAACCGGTTTGGATGTGGGCTAAACGTATGCGCTTTCTAGCGTAAAAAGCGTGATTTCGGGACGACAGTTAAAACGCACCGCCGGAAAGGTCATGCCCACCCCACGATTGGTGTACTGAAACATGTTCCCAACCTGATACAACCCAGAAAAATACTTCTGCCCCCACTGCGGCAAAATGGGCGGACCAACAAACGGTAAAACCACCTGTCCGCCGTGTGAGTGACCGGAGATTTGCAAATCAAACCGTCCCGTCGGAGCGCTTAGGTCGGCAAAATCAGGGACATGCGAGAGCAAAAGCGCCCCAGCCTGTTCAGGAAGCTGGTACACAACAGCCTCCAAATTGTCCTTGTGTTCATACGCATCATCAATACCAGCAATGTAGAAGCGGGAACTGCCACGCTCCAACGCATAGACTGAATTGGAAAGCACCTGCACCCCGCCACGTTCCAAAAAGGTGCGCACTTCTAGCGCGTTATACCAGTGGTCATGATTTCCCAAAACAGCCAACACCGGTATTTGACGGCTTAGCCTTGCAAGCAACTCCGAAAATTGGGTTAGCTCCGATTGGTAAGAGAGTTTCCGGCGGCCATAGGCCAAGACAAAATCACCCGTCAGCGCTATCACATCCGGCGCTTGCGCCATCGCCGTTTGCAAAATTTCTTCTACCCGCTCAAGCGACATCCAAGGGCCAATGTGAATATCGCTTAATTGGACAATCCGCAAACCCGAAAACGCACGCAACAGGCGCGGTAATTTCAAGCGCACCTGCCGCACCTCGAGCCAGGTTGGCTCAACGCGGCTGATATAGCTCACACCCGCCGCTGCCAAAAGAATGGTATCCAGCCCTAAAACCGTCGCAACCTTCAAAAAATCGCGCCGGGAAAAGCGTTGTCGTTGGGAAAATGTGGCTTGACTCATCTCAATGCATTAGCGTATCGGCTTGGCCACCCAAACCTGAATTTCGCGCTCTGCCAATTGCACCGCACCTACCGAAAGCCGCCAGTGCTGGGGTTTCCCCGCGCGACTCAGGGTCGTAATCGGCACATCTCTTGCCTGCCCCTGCTCGCGCAATCGGCGAGCAAGGTCGGCGCGCGTTGATACCTCCCAAAAACCAACCTGGAGTAAGGTGTGGCCTAGCACCTGCTCCCGGCTGAAGCCCGTCTCCATCACAAATTGATTGTTCACATCCAACACCTGGCCACTCTTGGCATCGAGCGCCAGAAAAATATAACTTTCATCAAGGGCTTTCTTGCCAACTTCCATGGAAAGCCGCAGGCGTTTTTCCAAGTCCAATCGCTCGGTGATGTCTCGAACCAAGAAAATACAGCCTGCCGAAACGTTTTGCCGCAAAAGCGGAGAGACCAACAACTCAAGAACTCGTTTTACACCACCGATTTCTACCTCAATTTCGGCCGTTTTCTTCTGTTCACAGTGCTGAAAAATATCTGACCAATCGGGCAATGCGCGCTGTAGCTCCTGACCAACTGCCACGCCAGGGGCTAAGCCGGTCAGCAATTCAAAGGCTGCATTCACATACAAGACACGCGAATGCGCATCTATGACCAATATGCCATCCCCCATGCTGTTTAGGATAATTTCTCCGGCAATCGGCATCAGGTCAAGCATTTGGTAACGAAAGAGCGCTAAAGCGAGCAGGCCGCTAGAAATAGAAAAACTGAGCGGGGTAATATCGAGTTCTGGCAAGGGAAACAAGTGGAATACATACAGAATGTTCCCCATCATCAAAATTGCTGCCGCCAAGAGCATCAGATTGGCTTGCGTGCGATAGGCTTGGTCTGAACGCATGGCTTGGTACACAAAAAATAGGAGCCCTGCAAAAAAACACCCATACGAGTAAACCGCATGAATCCAAAAATACAACCCGTATTCCATTTTCAGGAGCGACACGTCTTTCCAGGGCAACACTTCTAATCTTGACCAAACCTGCCCATGCCAGGCATTCGTCCAAGTCATAACTATCGTAATGACCGGCAAAATCCATAACCAAACCAGGTTGCGCAACGACGGCGCCGATTCCTGACGGCTGTATTGAATCGCAAACAACAACCACAAAACCGGCAGGGTAGCAATGCTCAAGTATTGCACCGAAGCCCAAACCGTATGCCAAGCCAGGCTAGAGCGCAAAATTTGCATAGCATACGCCAAAGACCACCAAGTCAGGGCAATCATTATCCACATCAGCGTGGATGCGCCAATCACCTGCCTACGGCGATAACAAAACAGCGCCATCACGCCGGTAAAGAGGGCCGAAGCCAAGAGCATAACCAAAATCAGCATAGCGCTATTGTATAACAGAGTAGCAAGTTCTGGTACCAAAATCCCCAATCCAATAAGGTATTCACCCCTTAAGTCAAACCCGTTGCATCTGTGACAAGCCTCCCACAAAATCAGGATACTCGTCATATTCAAAAAAAGGAATAAGACGTACAATACATTCATGAACGCGAATATGACCATTCCCGCACTTGCTGAAAAAATCGCCGGGGTGCTGCAAGTCATCAGCCTGCCTGCGCGCCTTGCCATTCTGCTCGCCATCGGGCGCGGCGAGGCTTGCGTCTGCCACCTGGAGACCCTCCTCGGCTGGCGGCAGGCCTACATCTCCCAACATCTCATGGCCCTGCGCAAAGCCGAGATTTTGCAAGACCGCCGCGAGGGGCGTTACGTCTATTACCGCTTAAGGGATGAAGCCATTCTCGCGCTGGTGCGTGATGCCGCTACCCTGAGCGGCCTCGCCCCCCAAAGCGTGGACGCGCTGACCAACCCCAAGCCGGGTCCCGCCTGTGAATGCCCGCACTGCGCTCCGCAGTTCATCTCTCTGTCCCAGGACTGACCGCTATGGAAATCGTTTCTGTCCGCATCAACTCTCTGGGTAATCTCCACCTCCCCGCCGACCTGGCGCGGGAACTTGGCGCAGAACCAGAGGGCGAACTCTCCCTGCGCGTCACACCGGAAGGCCTCTTGCTGCGCCCATCCCTGCACCACCCCCGCAAGGTCTACATTGAGCCGACCAGCCGCTGCAACTTCTCCTGCCGCACCTGCATCCGCCATGCCTGGGGCGAGACACTCGGCGCGATGAGCGCAGCCACCTTCGAGCGCATCCTGACCGGGCTAGCAGCGTTCACCCCGCGCCCCTCGGTCTTTTTTGGCGGGTTCGGCGAACCGCTCACCCATCCGCGCATCGTAGAGATGGTCAACGCGGCGAAACAGGCCGCCGCGCGGGTAGAACTCATCACCAACGGCCTGCTGCTCGACGCGGAAAACGCCAGGGGACTCATCGCCGCCGGGCTAGATACGCTGTGGGTCTCGCTGGATGGCGCCTCGCCCGAAAGTTTTGCCGATGTGCGCCAGAGCGAGTCACTGCGCGAGATTTTGGAAAATATCAAGCGCTACCGCGAACTGTATCGCCAAACACGCGGCGGCACGGCAGACATCGGCGCGGTGTTCGTCGCCATGAAGCGCAACATCCACGAACTCCCAAAACTGCTGGATTTGAGTTCAAAGGTCGGCATCAGCCGCTACATGGTCACAAACGTTCTACCCTACACACCCGAAATGCGCGAGGAAGTCCTGTATCACCGCGCCGTCGAGCGCGCCGCCTGGCAGGCCTCACCCTGGCATCCACACGTCAGCCTGCCCGAAATGGATTTGAACCAGGCCACCCGCGAGGCGCTCTTCCAGGCCTGGAACACCCGCCCCGGTGTACTATTCAAAAAACACGACCAATGCCCCTTCATCGAGCAGCGCTCCGTCTCCATCAGTTGGGATGGCTATGTCAGCCCGTGTCTGGCCCTGCTGCACTCGCACGAGAGTTACCTGTTTGAGAAGAAACGCGCCGTCACCCGCTGGCGAATCGGCAACGTGAATGAAACCCCACTGCCTGACCTATGGAACCTGCCGGAATATCGCGCCTTCCGCGAGCGGGTCGAACTTTTCGATTTTTCACCCTGCACCTACTGCGCCAGTTGCGAAATGGCTGAAGCCAACCAGGAAGACTGCTTCGGCAACACCTTCCCCTCCTGCGGCGGCTGCCTGTGGGCGCAGGGTGTCATCCAATGTCCATGAACATCCTCCTACACCTTCTCTATAGCGGCCTCGGCAACCTGGCCGCATACCTGGCCGCGCACGTCCTCTTGTGCCTGCTGCCGGCCTTCTACATTGCTGGGGCGATGACGGCCCTCATCCCCAAAGAGACCGTCACGCGCTTTTTGGGGCGCAACACGCCCAAGTGGCTTTCGTACCCGGCTTCGGCGGCGGCAGGCTTCTTGTTGGCGGTCTGCTCCTGCACGGTCATCCCGCTCTTTGCTGGCATCTACAAAAAAGGCGCAGGGCTGGGCCCGGCCATCACCTTCCTGTTCGTCGCACCGGCCGTCAACGTGCTGGCGCTGGTCTATACGGGCAAAATCATCGGCCTGGATTTGGCCATCGCGCGACTGGTGCTTTCCATCGCCTTCGGAATCGGCATCGGCCTCATCATGGCGTTGCTATTCAGCAAACAAGACGCCGAACACGACGCCGCCACCGACACGCTGTTTGCCGGGCAGGCCGCCATGCGCCGCGCGGCGGTGTTTTTCATGCTCGTCCTGGTGACTCTGCTGGTGGCAGGGACTTTCCAGTTCGACTTCCTGAAGCAAACCTATGCCGCGCTCACCCTGCCCCTCGCGTGGGCGCAGACGTTCCAAAACTGGCTGGCGCAACTCGTCCCGTTCGACCCGGCGCGGGGCGAGGAAGGCGTCACCGCCCAGGGCGCGATTCTGATTGGTCTGCTGGGGTTGATTGGGCTGGCTTCCTGGCGCGGCATCGAAAACATCCACGAAGGCTTCAACCGCTGGACGTGGATTTCCACCGCGCTGGTCGGTCTGACGCTGGTCTTCGCCGCGCTCACGCTGACTCCTGTTCCCGGCGGCGTGACCCTGGCCTTCACCGGCAAATTCTTCGGCGTGCTGGCGAGCGTGCTAGGGCTGGGGTGGATGTTGAAAACGCAATTAACCGAAGACGAAACCCGCGATACGCTCTGGGAAACGTGGAAATTCGTCAAACAGATTTTCCCGCTCCTCATGGTGGGTGTGTTTGCGGTCGGCGTCATCCGTCAACTCATCCAACCCGAATGGATTCAGGCGCTGGCCGGGCAGAATACCCTGCTGGGCAACCTGGTCGGCGTGGTCTTCGGCGTCTTCATGTACTTCCCCACCCTGGTGGAAGTGCCAATTGCCCAAATGTTCCTCGCGCTCGGAATGCACAAAGGCCCCCTGCTGGCCTACCTGATTTCGGACCCGGAACTCAGCCTGCAAAGCATCCTGATTACCGCCACGATTATCGGACACCGGCGCGCCTGGGTGTACGTTTTCTGGGTAGCCTTGTTCAGCACCCTGGCTGGCCTGCTCTACGGCGCGTGGGTTAATTTCATTTTTTGATACGGAGGTTCTCATGTTAACCATCAAAGTTCTCGGTTCGGGCTGCGCCAACTGCAAGCGTGTAGAGCAAATTGCCCGCAAGGTCATCAGCGATATGGCGCTGCAGGCCGAAGTGGTCAAAGTGACCGACTACAAAGACATCATGGCCTACAACATTCTCGCCACCCCCGGCCTGGTCGTCAACGAGAAAGTCGTGTGCAGCGGACGCATCCCGACGCCTGCCGAAGTGACCACCTGGCTGACCGACGCACTCGAAACGGCCTGAATCTTCCCAAAAAGCGCTGGACTTTAACCAAACCATAACATTCTCCCCGGGGCGGACAAGATAATATCATGTCCAACCAAAACGAGGAGAGAAACCATGAAAAAAGTCCTATTCCTTTGCACCGGCAATTCCTGCCGCTCACAGATGGCGGAGGCGATTGTCAACGCGCGCCTGGGAGACGAGTGGCAGGCCGTCAGCGCCGGGACCAAACCGGCAGGCTACACCCATCCCAAAGCAATTGCCGCGCTGGCCGAAATCGGCATCCAGCACCAGGGCCGCTCGAAGCACGTGGACGAGTTTCTCGGCCAGGAGTTCGACTTAATGGTCACAGTCTGCGATTCGGCGGCGGAGGATTGTCCCGTCTGGCTAGGCAAGGGCAAAAAAGTGCATCACAGTTTCTTCGACCCGGCCACTACCGATGACATGGACGACTTCCGCCGCGTGCGCGATGAAATTGCGCAGGTCATCCCTGCTCTACTGAAAAAGGCAACGCTGTGATTTCCCCCGCAAACCGCAACAGCGCTTACAATTACCCTAACCGCTCTGCCGCCCAACTGGCCGCGCCAATCACTCCGGCGTTGCCGCCCAGTTGCGCCATCACCAGTTCCACCTGCTCCACTGGCATCAGCCGTACCCGTTCACGCAGGGTTTGTTCGATTGGGTCAATCAAGAGTCGGCCAGCCGCCGAAACGCCCCCGGCCAGAATGATTCGGCGGGGCGCCACCGCCGCGCAAATGCTGGAAGCCGCAACGCCGAGATAAAAACCCGCCTGGCGGTAGATGTCACGTGCAATTGCATCACCCTGCTCGGCGGCTTTGCCAATTAATTCGGGGGTGATTCGGTTGAGGTCATACTCGCACAGCTCGCCGATTTGGGTCGTCAACCCCTGGGCAACGGCTTTCATGCCCATTGCGGCAATCGCCGGGCCAGAAGCATACACTTCGAGACAGCCATAGTTACCGCATCCGCAGCGCGGGCCGTTGAAATCAATCACCATGTGGCCTAACTCGCCCGCCGTGCCGCCAATGCCCAGGTGCAGATGCCCATTCACCACCAGTCCGCCACCAATGCCGGTGCCAATGGCAAAAACAGCCACCGTATCCACCCCGCGCCCGGCCCCAAAGCGCCACTCGCCAAAGGTGATAGCGCGGACATCGTTCAACAGCACCGCGCGCAGCCCGGTCAGTTGAAAGATGGTCTCCGCCAGCGGAACGCGCGGCCAGGTGCCGGGCAGGTTGGGCAGAAAGAGCGTTTCGCCTTTTTCCAGGTCGAGCCGTCCGGGGACGCCAATCCCAATCCCACCAATTTCATCTTTAGAAAGGCCGGCAGATTCAATCACCCGCAAGAACAAATCGGCCATGCGCTGCATCACTACCGTATGTCCCTCGCGCGCCAGGGTCGGAACGCTTTGCAGGCGCAGTACCTCGCCGGTTTCGACATCCACAACAGCGGCGCGCAGATTGGTGCCGCCCAGGTCACAGCCGATGTAACGTTTCATAGGGAAAGAGCCTTTCTGCCTCAAAAATTTGCTTAAATTATAGTGCCATATCGCCAAAAACCTTTTTCAGAAATTAAAAAACGGGGTAAACTGGGGGGAAACCCCCAAATCGCCCCGCTGTGAGCGCCCACAACGCTGGCCCAAGGAGCAACTATGAAATTTACCGATGGATATTGGGAAATGCGGCCCGGCCACGTCCCCTTTTACGCCACCCAGCCACACGAAATCGAAATCACGCCCAACGCGTTGACCGTCTATGCCGCCACCAAGCGGCTGGCCGGGCGCGGCGACACGCTCAACCTGCCGCTTATCACGGTGCAGTTTTCCGCGCCGATGGAAAACGTGATTCGCGTGCGCATTTTTCATCATAAGGGAGGTCGCAATCTCGGCCCGAAGTTCCCACTGCACCAAGCAGACTCCCCGCAGCCTGCCGTGACGGACGAAGAACAGTTCGCGACGTTGACGAGCGGAAAGTTGAGCGTCCGCGTCCACAAGGGCGATGCCTGGCGAGTGGAGTACCAGGCCGAGGGACGCACCCTGACTTCAAGTGACTGGCGCAGCCTGGGCTTTGTGGATACACCCGCCGGTCGCTTCATCCACGAGCAGTTGAGTCTCGGCGTCGGCGAGTGCGTCTATGGGCTGGGGGAACGCTTCACACCTTTCGTCAAGAACGGCCAGGTGGTGGATATTTGGAACGAAGACGGCGGCACAAGCAGCGAGCAAGCCTATAAAAACATCCCTTTTTACCTGACCAACCGCGGCTACGGCGTGTTCGTCAACCACCCCGAAAAAGTCTCCTTCGAAGTCGCTTCCGAAAAGGTCGAGCGGGTACAGTTTAGCGTGCCGGGCGAAACGCTGGAGTATTTCGTCCTCTACGGCGCAACGCCCAAAGATGTGCTAGAACGCTACACCGCGCTGACCGGGCGGCCAGCCCTGCCCCCGGCCTGGTCGTTTGGGCTGTGGCTCTCGACCTCGTTCACCACCAACTACGACGAACCAACCGTCACCAGATTCATCCGCGAGATGAAAACACGCGGCATTCCCCTGCACGTCTTCCACTTCGATTGTTTTTGGATGAAGGAATTTCGCTGGTGCGACTTCACCTGGGACGAGCGTTGTTTCCCCGACCCGGCGGGCATGTTGCGGCGGCTGAAAGAACACGGTGTGCGCATCTGCGTCTGGATTAATCCCTACATCGCCCAGCGCTCGGCCCTGTTCGACGAGGCTGCCCAGGCCGGATACCTGCTCAAAAAACCGAACGGCGATGTGTGGCAATGGGACAAATGGCAGGCCGGCATGGGCATCGTGGACTTCACCAACCCGGCGGCCTGCGCCTGGTTCCAGTCCAAGCTGCGCGCGCTGCTGGAGATGGGCGTGGATGCCTTCAAAACCGACTTCGGCGAGCGCATCCCGACCGAAGATGTGGCCTGGTTCGACGGCTCCGACCCGCTCAAAATGCACAACTATTACAGTTATCTCTACAACAAAACCGTCTTCGACCTGCTCCAAGAAACGCGCGGCGAGGGCGAAGCGGTGGTCTTTGCCCGCTCAGCCACCGCTGGCGGACAGCAATTTCCCGTCCACTGGGGCGGCGATTGCACGGCCACGTTTGAATCGATGGCCGAAAGCCTGCGCGGCGGGCTTTCACTGGCGCTTTCTGGTTTTGGCTTCTGGAGTCACGATATTGGCGGCTTTGAGGCTGCCCCCCTCTCCCTGCGGGAGAGGACCGGGGTGAGGGAGGCTGATGTCTATAAACGCTGGGTAGCCTTTGGCCTGCTCTCCTCGCACAGCCGCTTGCACGGCAGTGGCTCTTACCGCGTCCCCTGGGTTTACGATGAAGAAGCGGTGGAAGTGCTGGCGAAGTTCACCCGCCTGAAGTGCCGGCTCATGCCCTACCTCTATCGCGCCGCCCTGCAAGCCCACGAACGCGGAACGCCCATGCTGCGCGCCATGATGATGGAATTTCCTGACGACCCGGCTTGCGACATGCTCGACCGTCAATACATGCTGGGCGATTCGCTACTGGTTGCGCTGGTCTTCTCGGCAGAGAACGAGGTGACCTACTACGTCCCGGCGGGGCGCTGGACGAACATCCTGAACCGCAAAGTGGTCGAAGGCCCGCGCTGGGTGCGCGAAACGCACGATTTCTTCAGCCTGCCCTTGCTAGCGCGCCCCAATTCGGTCATCCCGCTCGGCTTCGATGACGAACATCCCGATTACGATTACAGCCAGGGCGTTACCCTGCACATTTACGAGTTGGAAGACGGGCAACCGATTCAGGTCGAAATCCCCAACACCCAAGGCGAAATCGAGACCCGCTTTGAAATCCACCGTGAAGCCGGGGCCATCACCATCACTCCACAGAACGCATCCAAACCCTGGAAAGCCCTGCTGGTCAACGTGCGCGAGGCCAAATCCGTCACCCATCTGGAAGAGACGCCCGAAGGCATCCTGGTCTTACCTGACGAACCCTCCTCTGCGGTTGATGTGAGAATTATGCTTTCCTAAGCCAATCCAAGTGGCTCACCCACATTTTTCATCCCTGGAGTTTCCTATGAATGACATCTCAACCTACTTCCTCGGCATTGATGTCTCCACGACAGCCACCAAAGCGCTGCTCATTGATTTGAACGGACAAGTTGTTGGCACCGCGGCGACAGAATATCCCTTTGAAACTCCCCGCCCGCTCTGGAGCGAACAACATCCACACCTGTGGTGGCAGGGAGCCCAACAATCCATTCGCGCAGTGCTTGCACAAACCGGTATAGACCCAGCGCAAGTTGGCGGAATTGGGCTGACCGGCCAAATGCATGGCCTGGTATTGCTCAATGAAGCAGGCGAGGTGCTACGCCCGGCCATTCTATGGAACGACCAACGCACACAAGCACAATGTGATGAAATTCATCGCCGTGTTGGCCGCGAACGGTTTATCCAAATTACCGGTAACGTAGCCCTGACCGGATTTACCGCGCCCAAAATCCTATGGGTCAAAGAACATGAACCAGAAATTTATGCTCAAGTTGCGCATATTTTGTTGCCCAAAGATTATGTCCGTTACAAACTGACCGGCGAGTTTGGTATGGACAAAGCCGACGGCGCCGGCACAGTCCTGATGGACCTAAAAGCACGCGATTGGAGCAACGAAATCCTGGCGGCTCTCGAAATCTCCCCCGCCTGGATGCCCCCCCTCTATGAAGGGCCGCAAATCACCAGCCGCCTGACGCCTGAAGCAGCTGCTGCCACCGGTCTGAAACCCGGCACACCGGTCATGGCCGGCGGTGGTGACCAGGCCGCGCAGGCGGTTGGCGTTGGCGCCGTCACCGAAGGCATCGTTGCCCTGACGCTCGGCACGAGCGGCGTGGTGTTCGCCACCGCCAACGGCCCGTTCATCGAACCGGAAGGCCGCCTGCACGCCTTCTGCCACTCCGTGCCGGGCAAATGGCACTTGATGGGCGTCATGCTCTCGGCGGCGGGCAGTTTGCGCTGGTATCGGGATACCTTCGCGCCGGGCGTGGGCTTCGATGACCTGCTCGCGCCTGCGGCGGAGATTCCTGCCGGGGCGGACGGCCTGCTCTTCCTGCCCTATCTCACCGGTGAGCGCACTCCCCACCCCGACCCACTGGCGCGCGGCGCGTTCGTTGGTCTGACAGTGCGCCATGCTTTACCCCATCTCACCCGCGCTGTGCTGGAAGGAGTAGCCTTTGGGTTACGTGATTCTTTTGAACTGATGAAATCATCGGGCTTGGGAGAAATCCGCCAGGTGCGCGTTTCAGGCGGTGGCGCCAAGAGCCCGCTCTGGCGGCAGATTCTAGCCGATGTCTTCGGTTGCGAGTTGGTGACGGTCAACACCACCGAAGGAGCAGCCTATGGCGCGGCGCTACTAGCCGCCGTGGGCGCCGGACAGTTCGAGAGCGTGGAAGCCGCCTGCCAAGCAGCCATTCAAATTACGGGCAGCACAACTCCGAATCCCGACCAAGTCAGAGAATATGAAGCAATCTATCCATTGTACCGAGGCTTATACCCAGCCTTAAAACCCACCTTCCACGCATAACAGCAAAATTATTACGCGGTTTTACAAAACACAGCCTTTCGAGAAAAGAGGCTGTGTTTTTTTTTCAGAAGCACCCAAGCACAAACCTTTCTGCCGGTTGGTGCTTAAGTTATGAAACAGCAATGTGTTTGTACTCTTTTTAACATTCTTTCAAGAAAAGTAAGCATGTATAAGTTTTTTGTAAGCGAGGTTCTTCCATTTTGTTCCACTTGCGGCAACAGCCAAGGAGAAGTTGTATGAACAGAAAAATTCTCTCACTGCTCTTCGTTCTATCTCTGGTAATGACTCTGTTTTCAACCGCTGCAAACACACGAAAAATCTCGTTCGTGGTGTTGTATGAAGTCACAGGCAAAGGATATGTGGCCCTATTCGATGTAAAGGGCGATTGGCGAGAAGATGAATTGTGGGGCTTTGTCAGCCTGCCGCGCAACCGTCAAATTAATATGGATTGTGGATTTCGCGATGATGGCAAAGTCTCGTGCGTGATTCCGGGAAATATTAGCCGTTACGCCGGCCGGATGGTCAAGCTGGTCGTGTATGGTTATGCGTTCGATGTCGTTGTACCACCGGAAGCCAAAAAGATGCCTATTCTTCAATCCTTCGGATATATTGGGGGCAAAGGATATGTTGCCAAATTCAAACTGATGGGCAAGTGGCATGGCGATGAAATTTGGGGGTTCGTCGTTCCTGACGATGACCATCAGCTGAAGATGGATTGCAAGTTCAATGAAACCGACAAAGAAGCCGTGTGCGTTGTGGATGGGAAAATCAGCCAGTGGACAAAAAAGACAGTAAAGCTGGTCTTTTATGGTTACACCTTCCCGGTGCGCGTCCCCGGCAAAACGCCTTAGATTGTTTCAAAACAACAAACTCGCTTATCTAAGAGGACCCATCCCCAATTTCAGGATGGGTCCTGCTTGTTTGAAGAAGTAAACATTGGTCGCAGAAAATCCTTCCAAATCAGCGCTCTTTGCCCAATTCTGGTTTCTTAGAAACGATGTTGGGCGTTTTTGTCAAAGCCTACTTGCTCGCGTAAAATATTGGCTCAATTTTCATCCACTTTCGCTTTATCCTTTCTACGCCAACCAAAAATGGAAAAGAGCAAAAGTATCCACAAAACCGCATTGATAATTGATGAAATAACCCCCCTGAAAATAAAAATGGGCATTGAATTTGAAGGACTTACTCCTTGCTCTAACAGCAAGCTAGGCAGGCGTATGTTTAGGTAGGCATTCACAATATCAAGAATAAGAAAGCCACTAATAGCAAGTAGCGTTAGCCCTGAAACGGCAGGGTGTTTTCGCCAGAAGATTATTGCTAAGACAATTCCGATGATCCATGTTAGTAGCACTGGTGCTTGGGTTAGAAGAGAACCTAGTGTAGGAAGAAAGTACTCCATGCTAACCACCTTTCTACATAACATCTTATATGGTCGGTTTTGCCTTTGAAGGTATGTATCCCTTTTTGTGGTTATTACGTATCTGCTGCTAACATCCTAAAAATTTTGCAAATGCAAGATCGGGTATCAAGGTCTCACAAAACTAAGTAATGCAATAACGCCAGATGCACGCTTTCGAATTGTACAACTCAATAAACGCCCAACGAAACTGTCGAAAAACCCTTTTTGCCGGGGGCGAAGCGGCCAACCGCCCCTGTTTCGGAGCAGAAACCAAGTCCTGCTAGAGATATTCTACCCCTTTTGGGG
>QEXW01000019.1 GCA_003130845.1 Anaerolineae bacterium | reverse complement strand
TACAATCAAAGAGATGGATGATGAACAGACACAAGCACGCCGCCGCATGGTAAACAACCAACTGATACCACGCGGCATCCGTGACCCTCGCGTGTTGGCGGCGTTTGAGGCCATTCCCCGCCATCTCTTTGTTCCGCCAGAGTATCAAAGCTGGGCGTACGATGATGCACCGCAACCCATCGGGCACGAACAAACCATTTCTCAACCGTATATCGTTGCCCTAATGAGCGAATTACTCTCACTCACAGGCGTTGAGCGCGTGTTGGAAGTAGGCACCGGTTCGGGCTATCAAGCAGCCATCTTGGCCAAACTAGCAGCAGAAGTCCATACGGTTGAACTGATTCCTGCCCTGGCGGAACGCGCCCGCCGAACGCTGGAAGCGCTTAACCTGACAAACGTCTATGTGCATTGCGCCGATGGCTCACTTGGCTGGCCAGAAGCCGCACCCTATCAGGGCATTTTAGTCGCAGCCGCAGCGCCGGCTATTCCACCACCACTGCTGGCACAACTGGCCGAGGCAGGCAGGCTGGTGTTACCAGTTGGCGCACGCGGCTTTCAACGATTGGAAGTGTGGCGCAAAGTGGGTAACGCCTTCTCGAATGAAACCATCTTGCCGGTGGCTTTTGTGCCATTGCGCGGAAAACATGGCTGGAAATAAAACGGTTCCCCGACCGTTTCGCAATCGGGGAACCGTTTTTATTGTCAGAAGCGTACTTTATTCATCTGCTGCACAACGAAAACCGGTGCGCTCATTGGTTTGGCCGGCGTAGGCATTCGAGAGCTTATCGGCCTCTAGGTTTTGGGCCAACCCAAACCCACGATTCGAAACCCGCAACTCGACAACATCATCCGCCCAGGAACCACCGCGCAACACCATCTGCAGACCATTCGGGCCGGGTTTATCCGGGCCGGTGGGATTCTCGGAGGGCGATTTTTGGTAGTACGTAGGGCTATAGAAATCGGCCACCCACTCCCACACATTCCCAGCCATATCCAGAACACCAAAGGGGCTGGCACCCTGCGGATAACTGCCTACTTTGACGGTATCTTTGTTTTTGTAACCGAAATTCGCCAGGTTTGTAGTGGGTTCCGCATCTCCCCAAGGGAAGTTACGGAAATCGTTGCCCCGGGCCGCATATTCCCACTCGGCCTCAGTCGGCAGGCGGCGCCCCGCCCATTCACAGTAGGTCTTAGCCTGATTCCAAGTCACATAAATGACCGGGTAATCGGCAAATTCTGGGTTGTTGTAGTAACTGGGGCGCGTAGCCGATTTCAATTCGCGGGGGATTTCGCATACTCCAGCCGCTACACACAGAGCATATTGCCCATTGGTCACTTCCGTCTGGTCAATCCAGAAACCCTTGAGAGAGACTTTGTGGTCTGGCTCTTCATCTGGTTGCGCTTTATCGGTCAGCCCTCCCATCTGAAATGCGCCGGCGGGAATGTAAATCATCTTCATTTTGTCGGTGGAGGAGGTTTTCTCTTTGGTATTCCCAACCTCGCCACTGCCAAGCCCACCGGATTGATTGCCGCCACACGCGGCTAACAAAAGCGCAAGCGCGAGCATCAAAACAAATATTTTCTTCATGGTATTCCTCCAGGAAAATTTGGGGCAAGTGGAGTTTGATGCAATGATTATGACGCGAAAAAGTAGAATCTTCTATAGTGAGTATATCCCCCATTTGTGCGATGAGAAACTGGGCTTACAAATTTGTTAGGCCGCATGCAGTGACCAACGCTACACCACTCTCCTGTCCTGTTATACTCACCAAAACACAATCAGGGAACGGTTTGGGATACTCGCGCGTCTATAGCACGAAGAAAACTTTTTCAAACACGAGAAAGACTATGAAAAGAACATGCTTATCTTCTTTATTGTTTTTGTGGGTGATATGGCTAGGCACCGCATGCGCCGCCACTCCCAACATCACACAGCAAGCTGCCGAGCCGGCTTTTTTGCCTTCAGAGAATCAATCGGCACTTGTAACCCCGGCGCCAACCCAAGAACCCACCGCACAACCGCCGCTTGAGGAATTCCCAACCGCTGCACTTTTAGCGCGCCAAGCGCTCGCCGAAACCTTAGGCACCCAACCGGAAAAAGTCGAAATCCGTGCGGTTGAATCTGTCGAATGGCCGGATAGTTGCTTGGGCTTAGGTGGACCGGCGGAAGCATGCCTTCAGGCCGTGCTGCCGGGCTACCGCATTACGCTCTCTTTCGAGGGTCTAGACTATGTTTACCGCACGGATGAAACAGGAACGAACCTGCGCCGTGAAACCGATACACCGTTTAACCTTCCTTCAAGCGTCGAACCAAGATTCCTGGCAAGTTGGCAAAATGCAGAGTGCACAGAACAAGCCCTGCTTCTACCTGAGGGACTATCCTTTGGTGTGTGTGGAGGAAGCCAGACCTTGCTGACATGGGAAGACGGTACCCTGCCCGCGCCTATGGCAGATTGGCTAACGCGACTGGGACCATTCCAAGCCGAAACACCTGCCGGCATAGTGCGGTTTTCCGGCGCTGGAAACGAGAGCGCCGCCCCTGCTGAACAGCGTGCCATCGCCGAATGGTTAAAAATGCGCTTTTTAGCAGCCCAATCTGGCCGTCCACAGGCCGATTGGGGCCTGGCACTGACCTATACGCGCCAAGGAGGCTTTGCCGGGTTTTGCGACACATTGAAAGTGTACCTGGATGGTTCGGTCTTGCTCTCCAGCTGCAAAGATGTGGACGTAGATTTTCGCCTAACCCCTGCGCAACTCGAAGCGCTTTACCGGTGGTATGATGAATTTTCCAAAATTGAATATGTGTATACCGACCCTGCCGTGGCCGATGCAATGTCTATCACATTGACTGTGCCAGCACAAGGCGGGCAAGAAGTGACACAAGCAACGCTGGATGAGATTTTAACGTTTTGTAGTATGCTCATTCAGCAAGCGCGTACACCATAAGAATGGCCTACTTACTGGCCGGGCAATCTGCGTTTGACAAGCACCAGTAAACTGTTCACTTCAGGAATACGGAACAGCAAAACACCTGCGCTATAAACCACTCCGCCAAGAAGCACCCCTCCCAGGCCATTTAGCCAGAGAGATATGCTTGATGTGGCTTGCATCCAGACCCAAAGTGCAAGCGCCATCCCACATGCGGCTGTTCCCATACGCAATACGCCATCTAGCAGAGACTGGGTTTCCATGCCCCCCAAACGGCGACTCATGATTACAAACAAGAGAGCGGTTTCTAGCGCCGTTGCCAGCGAGTTGGCAAGCGCCAGCCCACCGTGTGGCATCCAACCAATTTGTTTGAACCAAGAGGAAAAGACAAAACTGAAAACCACGTTTAGACTCATGGCGAAGGCACCAACCACCACCGGGGTTCGCGTATCTTGCTGGGCATAAAAAGCACGTGTCAGCACTTCCAAAACGG
>QEXW01000018.1 GCA_003130845.1 Anaerolineae bacterium | reverse complement strand
TCTGCTGCTTGCTTGGCTTCTAAGGCAGCCTGCGTGAGTTGGAGTGACATTTGCGTGGCCTGAAATTCCAGCGCGATTTTAGTAGTATCTACTGCTGGGGTTGTGCTGTCGAAGGAGACATTGCAGGCCAGCCCTGCCAGCAAAAGCATGCTGATAAAAAGAAAACTGTGAGTATGCTTCATGAGACCCTCCCTTCTCAAGATGCTTTTATTATGGCACAAAATGATTGCGCAGTGGATTTACAGAAACATTAAGGGTTGGCGCAAGCCAACCCTTAAGCAGTGATTTACAGGCTTGAGCGGATGTGAACAATATCGCCATCTTTGACGATATACTCTTTGCCCTCTAAGCGGAATTTGCCTTTGGCCTTACACTCTGCCATGCTGCCTAGGCTAATCAGGTCTTCGTAGGCTACCACTTCGGCGCGCACGAAGCCGCGCGCCAGGTCGGTGTGAATCTCACCCGCCGATTCGACGGCGGTCGCATGGCGACGTGTGGTCCAGGCGCGCACCTCGTCTTCCCCAACGGTGAAGAAGACTTGCTGACCGAGCAGGTCGAAGGACAAGCGAATCATGCGGTGCAGGGCTGGTTCAGCGATGCCATATTCGGCCATGAAAAGCTGTGCGTCTTCTGCTGGTAGTTGGGCAATTTCCATTTCTAGTTTGCCCGGCAAAGCGGTGTGGGGGTGGTCAAGCGTGAGCGAGGGCGCGCTTTGGCCTTCTCCCAGGTTGAAGACGGTCAGAATGGGCTTGCGGGTGAGTAAACCGTAGCTGGCCAGTTCTTTTTGGTCGTCTTGTGAAAATTCTAGCTTGCGCAGGGGAGTGCCTTCCTCCAGGGCTTCTTTGAGGCGCGTGAAGAGCGCCATTTGTCGTTCGTTGAGGGCCTTATCGGTGCCTCCTTTGCGGCGTTCGTCACTCAGGCGTTCGAGTTTTCGTTCGACGGCTACCAGGTCATTCAGCAGCAATTCTGCCAGCATGGCCTCTGCATCGCGCGCCGGGTTGACCGAACCGGCCGGATGAGGCACGTTTTCATCCTCAAAACAGCGCACGACGTGGATGAAGCCGTCCATTTGCGCTAGGGTATTGAGCAACTGACCGGAGATGCCCTTTTGCGTGCCATCTAAACCGGCAATGTCGGCATAGGTCACTTTGGCGTAGATGGTCTTCTTGGGCTTGAACATGGCCGAAAGTTTATCTACGCGTGGGTCGGGAACATCTACGACTCCCGTGTGGACTTCGATGCGCCCGGCAGAAGCCGTGGTGGGTGTGTGACTGCGGGTGAGTGCGTTGAACAGGGTGGTTTTGCCTGCTTGCGGCAGGCCAATAATTCCAAGTTTCATCTTGACCTTATGAAAGAGAGTGATATACTTGTGTGCGCTACCTTGCCGAAGTGGCGGAACAGGCAGACGCGCACGACTCAAAATCGTGTTCCGTAAGGAGTGAGGGTTCGATTCCCTCCTTCGGCACAGAGATTATACCAGCCCCATTGAAAGCGCCGCACGATTGGTGCGGCGTTTTCAGTTACATCGCAGGGCAGAGCGGCTCGGGTGATTTTACTCGCGATAGGCGGCCAGTGCAGCGCCGACAATGCCCGCCTCATTGAGAAATTGCGCCGGGACAATTTGGGTTTCGGTTTTTATCAGAGGCAGATATTTTTCGTGATATTTGCTTATGCCGCCGCCCAAGATGAACAAATCGGGCCAGAATAGTTTTTCCATTGTTTGAAAATAACGGTTTAGGCGTTTGGCGTATTTTTTCCAGGAAAGTTCCTCGCGTTGACGTGCGGCATCCGAAGCCCGCGCTTCGGCCTCATGGCCGCGAATTTCTAAGTGACCAAATTCGGCATTGGGGAGCAGTTTGCCATCTATAAATATTGCTGTGCCGATGCCTGTGCCAAGGGTGACCATAATGACCACGCCCTTGACATTTTTACCGGCGCCAAAGGCCATTTCAGCCAAGCCGGCGGCATCCGCATCGTTGATAACCGTCACCGAACAGCCTGTGGCCTGATGAATTTGCTCGGCAGCGTTTAATCCCACCCATGCAGTGGATATGTTGGCTGCCATTTTTACGATGCCTTGTTTGATGGGGCCTGGAAACCCGACGCCGATTGGGCCGCTCCAGGCGAAATGGCGTGCAATTTGGGCAATCGTCTCTGTGACGGGACCGGGTTCGGCGCCGGCGGGCGTCTTGAGCCGGTAGCGCTCTGCCAGAACCTGCCCCGTTTCTGTATTGACAGGCGCCCCTTTGATGCCAGAGCCGCCTATGTCTATGCCGAGAATTTCCATTTTGTCCTGCCTCCTGTGCATTAGGTAACGGAATTGTATAACAAATTCTGCAATGAGCAAAGCCGCGAAGGTATCGGCCAATTTTTAATTCTCACCTTCTCAATTCTTCCACTATCGGCTACAATACAGCCCGTTTTGTACAAGTCGCGTGATACGCGCGGCTCTTTCCGCTCCTGGCACTGCTGACGGCAGCCTGTCTGGGGGCAATCCCGAGGAAAGGAGGTTCCCTAGTATGCACAACTACGAGTTGGTCTGCATCGTTCACCCCGACCTGGACGAGAACGCTTTCAAAGGCGTTTTGGAGAAGGTTAGCAATTGGGTGACCGAATTTGGCGGAAGCATCGAAAAACTCGATGTGTGGGGGCGCCGACGTCTGGCGTACACCATCCGCAAACAGCGCGAAGGCCAGTATGCTCTGATGAACATCAGCTTGCCTCCCGCTGCTGCTGCAGAATTGGAACGCAATTTGCGCTTCCAGGAAAATGTTCTGCGCTTTATGCTCATCGTGGCTGAATAAAGTATTTATCTTGTCGGTTGATATGTTTTCTGTGTAAGGAGAAAGACCATGAGTCGAGGTTTGAACAAAGTGATGATTATCGGCCACTTAGGGCGTGACCCCGAAATGCGCTACACGCCTTCCGGTCGGCCTGTGACTACGTTTAGCGTAGCTACCAGCCGGTCGTGGAGCACTGTGGATGGAGAGCGCCACCAGGAGACCGAATGGTTTAATGTCGTCGCCTGGGGTAACCTAGCCGAAATCTGCAAGCAATATCTCACCAAAGGCCAGCAGGTATATATCGAAGGCCGCCTGCAAACCCGCCGGTGGGAAGACAAAGAGGGCAACAAACACAGCAGCGTGGAAATTGTTGCCAACGAAATGATGATGCTGGGTGAGCGCCGTGAGAATAGCGGCAATAATCATCAGGCTTCTGACGAGAACGAGGCTCTAGAGACGCAATCTACCGACGAGGATGAGTTTCCGTTCTAAACTACCTAGGTGCGGCTGGTAACAGACCTGCATGAAAGATGGAGTGAAATAAACTATGGAAGACTATCGTGAACGCGAACGTGACGAAGCCGGTCATGCAACCGACCGCCGCTTCTATTCGCGCCCGAAAATTTGCCAGTTCTGCGCAGATAAAAACCTGCAAATTGACTATAAAAACGTGGATTTGCTCAAGCGCTATGTGAGCGAGGATGGGAAAATTCGACCACGTCGTCAGACTGGCACGTGCGCCAAACATCAGCGCGCCTTGGCGGTTGCCGTCAAGCGCGCCCGCCATATCGCTCTGCTGCCTTTTGTGAGCAGTGGACGCGAAGACTAACGGCAAAGGCGGGGCATGGAACCCATTCCATGCCCCTCAATTTTGCTGCTCTAAAGAGTAAAGCGCTATGACCCCCCAAAAACAAAGTAAGAAACACATTGCTCACTTGCAAGTTGTTCGACAGCAAGAACGCATCATCTGGATTAGCGCCATTGTCGTAGCCGTCGTTGTAATCGGCATTGTGACTACGGCGATTCTGGCCGATACGGTCTTTTTGCCGTATCGGGCTGTGGCTACTGTCAACGGTGAAACGATTCGCGCTGGTGATTTCCAGAAACAAGTCAAGCTCCAACGTTTTCAGCTAATCAATCAATTCAATCAATATTATCAATTTGCTCAGATGTTCGGTGCTACCGACCCGATGAGCGACCCCAACTTTGGCATGGCGTTGCAGCAAATTTATCAACAACTGAATATGCCTGCGACCGTTGGGCAAACCGTGTTAGATTACATGATTGAATTGACCTTGGTTCGGCAGGAGGCGGCTCGGCGTGGGCTGAGCGTGAGCCCGGAAGAACTTGAAAAGGCGTTACAAGAAGGCTTTGGCTACTATCCCAACGGCACGCCGACGGCTCTTCCAACCCCAACCGCCTTTGCTACGCCAACCCTCAACCCCACCGCCTTGGCGTTGGTGACCATTACGCCTACGGCAACTCCGATTACGCCGACGGCTACTGCCACACCCGACCCGAACCAAACCCCCACCGCCACCCCCACTGCCTTCCCCACAGCCACTGCGGGCCCCTCCCCGACGCCTTTTCCAACAGCAACCCCCATGACGCTGGAAGGGTATCAATCGGCGTTTGATGAGCGCCTGAAAATTATCAGCGAACAGGCGGGCATGTCACGTGAAGAATACCTGAAGTTCTATGAGGGCTTTTTGCTGCGTGATAAATTGTTCGCCGATGTGACCAAAGACTTGCAGCCTGTGCAAGAAAAGGTTTGGGCGCGCCACATCCTGGTAGCCGATGCCGCTCTGGCCACCACCATTGCCGAAAAACTGCGCGCCGGAGAAGACTTTGCCAAGCTGGCGGCAGAATTTTCCACTGACCCGAGCAGTAAAGACCAAGGTGGTATGCTGGATTGGTTCAGCAAAGGAAAGATGGTTGCTCCTTTTGAAGAGGCTGCTTTTAGCCTGCCGATTGGTCAGATTAGCGACCCGGTGCAGACGGAATATGGTTGCACGTTATCCAGGTGATTGACCGCCAACTCATGCCGCTTACGGAGGGCGAGTTCGAGCAGTACAAACAAAAGATATTTGACAATTTCCTAAAAGAATTGCGTGAAAAAGCCCAAATCACAATTTACGAGGACTTTTGGAAAGAAATTGTGCCTGATGAGCCAACACTTCAGTAAGTAAGGCACTCTATTTGACGAAAAAGCCTCTGCCTTGATTGCGGGGGCTTTTTTGTTATTTGCATGGGTCACGCTGCCCAGGCTATAATCTTGCTATTCACCCCCTCATCATTAGTCAGGAGAATTTTATGTCCCAATCTACCTTGCCTGCTCGCAGCGAGGTCCCTCTTCAGGAGACCTGGTCACTCGAATCCGTTTTTGCCACACCTGACGAGTGGCAGGTTGCTTGTCAACGGCTGGAGGCACTTTTGCCGTCGCTGGCTGCGTACCAAGGGCGGTTGAAAGAAGGTCCACAGACGCTGCTGGCAGCTGTTGAAAAGTTTGAAGAAATCGGAATTTTGCTGGGTAAGGTCATGGTCTATGCTCAGAATGCCAGTGCGGTTGATTCTTTCGACCAGGCTGCCAATGCGCGTGCGGGTCAAGCGCGCAGTCTGGGCGCTAAGGTGGGCGCCGCCATGGCTTTCCTGGACCCAGAACTGATGTCGCTTGGCTTTGAAACGCTTAAGGCGTGGATAGCCGATTATCCTGAATTGGCTTTCTTATCCCATTACATTGACCGGCTGGAAAAACGCAGTGCACACGTCCGTTCTGGTGAAGTTGAGCAGGTCTTAGCCTTGGCCGGTGACCCGTTTTCGGGCGCTTTTCATGCGTTCAACATGCTCACCAACGCTGACCTTAAATTCCAGCCCGCAACCGCTTCGGATGGTACACAGATGGAGATTGGACAGGCCAGCATTGGTTCCCTTCTATCTCATCCAGACCGTCAGGTGCGCCGCTCAGCCTGGCAGAACTATGCCGATGCCTATTTGGCCTTTAAGAATACCTCGGCTGCGATTCTGACAACTGCCATTAAGCAGGATGTTTTCTACGCTCGTGTACGAAATTACCCGTCTTCTCTGCACGCGGCACTTGAGCCGAACAATGTGCCGGTGGAGGTTTTTCACAATCTCATGGCAATCTTCAAACAAAACTTGCCGACCTGGCACAAATACTGGCGCGTACGAAGAAAGGCGCTGGGGGTAGAGACTCTTGGTGTGTACGACATCAAAGCGCCGCTGATGGGCAACAAGCCGCTTGTGCCGTTTGAGCAGGCTGTGGAATGGATTTGTCAGGCGATGGCGCCGCTGGGGGAGGAATATGTCGGTATTTTGCGGCGTGGCTGCCTGGATGAGCGCTGGGTAGACCGGGCACGCAATCGCGGCAAACGCGAAGGGGCGTTTTCGAGCGGCTCGTATGGCACACGGCCCTTCATTATGATGTCTTATGCCGATGACCTGTTCAGTTTATCTACCTTGGCGCATGAACTTGGCCATTCGATGCATTCCTACTATTCCCGCGCTAATCAGCGCTTCTTGTACAGCCGCTATGGACTGTTCGTAGCCGAAGTTGCCTCCAACTTTAACCAAGCAATGGTGCGTGATTATCTGATGCGCACCCAAACCGACCCGGTGTTTCAAGTTGCGCTGATTGAAGAGGCCATGTCGAACTATCACCGCTACTTCTTCATCATGCCGACTTTGGCACGCTTTGAGTTAGAGATACACACCCGCGCTGAGCAAGGCGCTCCGCTTAATGCTGACATCCTGATAGGTATCCTTGCGGACTTATTCAAAGAGGGCTATGGGGATGAAGTTGAGTTTGACCGCGAACGAATTGGAATTACCTGGGCTCAGTTTTTACACTTGTATATGAACTTTTACGTTTACCAATATGCCACTGGGATTGCCGGCGCCCATGCCTTGGCCAACGGAGTCATCAATGGTCGTGACCCAGAAGCGGCCTCTCGCTACTTGGACTTTCTCAAATCGGGCGGTTCCCGTTACCCGCTGGAGGCTCTCAAGCAAGCCGGTGTTGATTTGACTTCTCCCGCGCCCGTGGAATCGGCTTTTGGCGTTTTGGCAGGATTGGTAGATAAGCTCGAAGCGCTCCTATCGGTCTCGTAAGTGCTTTTTCAGGCTCGCTGGCTCGAAGTGTCTGCTGGTGCAATGAACCGGCCTCCGCGAGATGGAGGCCGGTTTGTTATTCAAATCACAAAACTATTTCAACAATTCTTCCAATACTGCGCGTGCTTTTTGCGCATCGGCCTTGCCTTGCATCTTTTTCATTACCTGGCCTACGAACCAACCCATCAGCCCGCTCTTGCCATTTCTGTAAGATTCCACTTCTTTGGGTGATTCGGCCAATACCTGCTCTACAACGGCGCGAATAGCACTATCATCGCTGACTTTGGCTAAGCCTTCCGCCTGCACAATCTCGGCGGGAGATTTTCCGCTGGTATTGACTTTTTGCAGCAGAACTTTGCCGGTGTTCGTGTTAACCGTGCCGGCATCCACCAATTTGATGATTTCGGCCAGATAGACGGGCGTCAGCGCCAGTTCTCTGGCAGTTTGGCCACTCTCGTTAAGCATGCGCAGCACGTCGTTCATCAGCCAATTCGAGACGCGCTTGGGGTCGCCTGCATAGGCTTTGACCGCCGCTTCGAAATAATCGGATAGCGAGCGTTCGCTGGTCAGAAGTTCGGCATCGTATTCTGGCAGGCCGTACTCTTGGATGAAACGGGCGCGTCGCTCCAGCGGCAATTCGGGAAAGTCCTTTAAGATGGCCGCTTTCCATTCCTCTGTGATGTACACCGGCAGTAAATCCGGCTCGCGGAAGTAGCGATAATCGGCCTCGGTTTCTTTGGAGCGCATTTTCTTGAGCGTTTGAGTGTCTTCGTCCCATTCCAACGTCCAGGCTTCGATTACGCCGCCACGTTCGTATTCCTTAATTTGTCGTTCGATTTCTTTCTCGATGGCGCTGCGTACCGCTTCGATAGAGTTAACGTTTTTGATTTCGGTCTTGGTATTGAGGCGGTTTTCCCCCTTGCGCCGCACGGAGACATTGGCATCACAGCGCAGGTGACCTTTTTCCATATCTGCTTCGGAAATTCCAATCCAGCGCAGCAATTGGCGCAGTCGGGTGATGTAATTGGCGGCTTCGTCAGCAGAGCGCAAGTCAGGGCCGGTCACCATTTCAATCAACGGCACACCGCAGCGGTTGAAATCAATCAGCCGTGTTCCGCTGAGCGGGTCGTTTTTGGTCTTGCCGGCATCTTCTTCCATGTGCATTTTCCAGATGGTGACGCGGCGCATGGAGCCATCGGCCTGCGGCACATCCAAGTATCCCCCTTTGGCCAGGGGGCGGTCGTATTGTGAAATTTGGTAGCCTTTAGGCAGGTCAGGATAAAAATAGTTCTTGCGATCGAAGTACGAAACGGGTTGAATTTCAGCGTGCATGGCGGCTGCCAGCAACACGCCTTTTTCGACCACGCGCTTATTTAGCACCGGCAAAACGCCTGGCATGCCGGTACAGACCGGGCAGATGTTGGTGTTTGGTTCAGCGTTCCACGAATCGGCTTTGCAAGAGCAAAAGATTTTCGATTCGGTGTTGAGTTGAATGTGCGTTTCAAGGCCGATGACTGCTTCGTATTCCATGTTTGAGTCCTTCCTATGGGATGTGATTATTATAAAACAAGACTTCCGAGGTTTCGGAAGTCTTGTGGGGTGTTTTGTTGGTTGGGGGATGGTTTATGGCACGACCGTTTCGCAGCGGGTGAACGTATCGCCGGCTTGTCCGCCACCATAACAGACATCGCCCCGGCCCCCCCCGCCATCGAGCGCATCATCTCCTGGTCCGCCTATCAGAATATCCAACCCGGCGCCGCCGCGCAAATCATCGTTGCCGCCACCGCCCAGGATACAGTCCGTGCCGCCTCGGCTGAGGATGGTCTCGTTGCCTGGGGTGCCGATGACCAGCTCGTTTTGGGCTGTGGTGTTATCGCCGCGTGCCAAGATGACCAAGCGGGTGAGATTGAGCGCGGCGCACTCTGGCGGCTTGAGCGCGTTGGCGTTGATGACGGCTGTGCGACTCCCCAACAGGGACGAAGAAACAGTGTTGGAGGCTGAAAAGGCTGAAAATAGCCCAGCAGAGACGAGAATCAGCAGGCTGGCTGCTGCCGCAATTAATAGTTTGATCAGATTAGCCGACATTGCTGGCTCCTTTTGGCATTTCAAAGAAGTAGAATGTCTCCCCGGCTTCCACACCGAATTGGTCTGCTTCGGCAGCTGGGACATGTAAAATGGCGGTACTATGCAGTTCTGCCAGCCGCGCCAGGTCATCTATTGAAAGGGCGCGGATGGCGTGCGCTTGGGCATGGGCAGGAAACTGCGTCACTTCTATCATCAGGTTGCCATATTTGATAGCCACGCCATCCAGCGGGTTCTTTTTGAGCGATTGGTTTACGCTAAAGGCGATAAAGCCACCTACGAACAAGGTGATTGTCAATCCAAGCGCAGAAAGCATGCGTGCCAGGCCAACCGTTAGGGGAAGCCCCGGCAGCCGGATAAGATTGGGAATGCGGGTGTTGGTGGCGATTTCTTTTACATCTAAGGGCAGCAAGGGGTCACGTTCGGGGTCTTCGCGCAATAGAACCAGTTGCAAGTCGTCTAGCGTAAACAGAAGGCGCGGCGTAAAGGTCGCTTCGACCGGCTGACCGGCAATGACAGCGTTCACTTTGACTTCGGGGGTGATGGTGAAGGTGTAAATATCGCGCCGGACACTGGTCACGCTTTCTACTTCGCGCAAGGTTTTCAGGATTTCGCAAATGTCAAATGAAGCGGTGATATTGGCTTCGGTGCCGGAGAACTCTTGTCGTGCCGCAAGTGGAAAGGTGCGCTTCCAGCCGTTGTTGGCTTCGGCTTGGGCATTCAGCGCCAGGCTGCCGCTCACGCTTTCCACAGAATCTGACATCAAGGAATAGCCAAAGCGCACTTCGACTTGGCAGCCGGCTTTGAGAAAAACCGGTTCGCCGGCCAGCGCTTTGCCGGAAGGATAAACCCCGGGTTGCGGCGCGCTATAACTAAAGCGACCCAAATGGATGTATTGTAGGCTGATGGTTTCATTGAGATATTCATCACGGGTGAATGCAATCAGCCCTAAGGCAGCAAAAAGTACGAAAACAATCGCCAAAATGAAAATGATGAGTTCGAGTTGGCGGGCAAGTTCTCTCATTGCGGCGCCTCCCATAAAAAAACGAGATGATACCTGTGCAAAGCGTTGTTTGCGCTTGCGTGGTGCAGGCAGGAGTGCAAAAAAGACAACAATTGCAACTGCACCGGCCAGCAAAGAAAGCCCAAGCGGCGTGCGCAAGGGCGTTAACGCACGCCCAAAGCCGGGGATGTGGAGCCAGGCTTTGCCGATGATTTGGTCGGAGGGCAGTACTTCCGGGTCGAGCCAGGCATTATTATCCCCTTTGAACGTAAATTGACCCTCTTTGACCGCCACGATGCGGTGGATGACGTACTTGTCTAATTCTGCGCTGTAATAGGTGACAACATCGCCAACCCCATATTGAGAATCCCGCCGCACGATGACCAGGTCGCCGTTGTGATAGAGCGGTTCCATGCTTGCGCCGCTGATGATAACATAGGCCGCGCTCCCGCCGAATTGAATCGGCAGAAACAGAACCCAGGCCAGGATGACCAGCATCAGGAAAATTCCACCCAAAAAAGGAGATAGCCAACGACGCATAGAAACCAGACCGCCAGCCGCAGTCTTCCTGTCAAGAAGCGCTGCGGCTGGCGAATAGTTACGAGTTCGCTGGGTGAGTGCAGAGAAGCATGGATGATTATTGGGCAGCGATGACGCGCAACTCGTCAGCGTTCAATACAGAGACGCCGCCGGCAAAGGTGCAGGTCACATTTGTGCCGCCGGTGACCGTGCAGGAGGTGTAGGTGGTGCCGGTCGAGATGAGTTTAACATGGACAGCACCACCTGCCGGGACTGCCGGGGAGATGTTGAAGGTCATCGAGTCGATGGTGGCAGGGTTGGTGGCGTTTAAGTTGTAGTGGATATTGGTAATGGTATAGCCGCTGATGGCTGCTGAGCCGTCACCGGCGGCGCTGGAACCAACCGTGTTGGAGGCAGCAAAACCGTACACAGCCACCATGAGCACCATCAGGGCCAGCAGAGCGAGGGCGAACTTGAGATTGCGCTTGAAATTCATAAATTTGACTCCTTTTGAAATAAGTAGGGTTTCTTCATAGGGCCTGTCCCTATTTGCTGGCCTTATGATAGCAAACTGCTTGATTTCAATCATTGCGAAAACGTTGTTACAATTTACAGAGGTGTAAGAATGCAATAAAAAAGAGCGGAATTCTCGCTCTTTTTTGCATTTTTGTTAATGGTATAGCCACCCGACACTTTGTTTTTGGATACGGATTCACGCGCAAAACGCGGAAAGTTTCTAGGCTTTATTCACAAAACACGCTTGTTGTCCGCCTTCCTTGGCGTTGGACTGCGTTTAATTTTACAACTGTCCGGTGGCTAGTTCATGGTGATGGCCAAGCATTGGCAGTGGATGTGTTCTGCTATCTTGTTTAGCTCAAGGATGCCATGCCGGCCAGCGCGCGGAAAGCGGCATAGGCAGCGGCCATATCGGGCGCTTCGAGCGAGACGCGGTTTTCCTCCCGCTCGGCGCCTGGCACGCGCATTGCCCGGTCGGCCATATCTGAGGTCATAAAATCTACCGTGACCAGGATAGGGGCATCTAAAACGAACGGTTCAGGCGCTTGGCCGCGCTTGAGGTTGTGAACGGCGCGTCGCGCCCCATCGCTAATCATTTTTTGGGTAATTTGTGGAGCCAGGCACTCAGCCGAGGTGCGCCCGGTCGCTTGTTTGACGACAACGGTGACCAAGTTGCCGAGCAGTTCAGCGGTTTGGGCGCAGGCGGTTTGGTCGCCGCTGACCAAGATGACCGGCACACCGAAATAGCCTGCTAAAGCGGCATTTAAGCCGTATTCGCCCACCAAGATGTCGTTCAACCATACGTTCGCAATGCACTTACTCGACCAGGTATGGTCCAGCACGGCGTTTTGCGACCCTTGTCGGGCGTGATAGCCGATGAACATCACGCCATCCACGTCTTCGCCTATGCCCTGCATCATCGAAAACGGCGCAGATGTGCTGGAATTGAGCCGGGCGCGCGGGTCGAGTTCTTCAATCAGGATGTTTGTGCCGTTCCAGTGGCCATCGGCCACGACAACTTCGCTGGCGCCCGCCTCGAAAGCCCCAGCGATGGCAGCATTGACATCTTGTGTCATCAGTTTGCGAAAACGGGGATATTCGTAATGTCCTGGCGTGACCTGGTCCCACGTGACCACGCCGGTAATGCCTTCCATATCGGCAGCGATTAGGATTTTCATAATTTTTCTCCGTGCAAGCGGGTATTTTGGGCGCTTCTCAAGAACATTGTGCTTGGCACTCAAGATTTAACCGGCATCGGTAGATTGACCGGTGGCCGTGCGTTTGGCCAACCAGTGACCCAGCAATGGATATTTAAAATCGCGCCCTAGCAGGATTTGCAGCCCGGCCCACTGTCCTAAAATGTGAAAGATAGGCAAAATGAGCAATGAGCAACTCATGAGAAAGGCCGCAAACAGGATACCCACCACTACCGACCATTCGTTAACCCCGGAAGTGATGGTGAACAAGAGGGCGACTGCCACACCTGCCAGGAGCGCGCCAAAGGATAAACCAAAATACATCACATTAACAACGATTTGGTAGAGGGTGGTTTGTGCCGATTGAAACTTGAGCCAGGAGGAATGGGATGTATGATTTATCCATAACCAAGCCGGAGCAAATATGCCCCACAAGGGGAAGATAACGCCAAAATGTCCCATGGCTGCAACGAAGCGTTCCTCGAACTCTGCATCTAGCGTGGCTTGCGGCGCATTTGGGTCGTAACCGAGTGCACGCGCCAGGCGATTGCCGAGCAGGGGATAGCGGAAATCCTTGCCCATGCCACACAGCAAGACCCCCAGGAGTGGTGGCAGCAAAAAAAGCCCCATAGCGCCAAGCAATAGGACCACCGTGAACATGCTAAAGGCAACCGACAAGGATTCGTTTTGAGCAAGATTGGGTACCAGCCCAGAAAGGGTTAGCAGCCCCAAAAAGGAAAGCAAGACCAGGAAGAGTAGCCCAATCGCCCAGAGCGTGTAACCAAGCACTTGATAGCCCAAAGCTTGCAAAATCTGGAAGCGCAGGGTGGCCGAGTGGCGGCGATTCTCGCTCCACAAGATAACCGGCAAAAAACTTAGATTTCCAAAACTGAGTGCAGTCAGGTGGACGAGAGCAGAAAGGATGCGGTCTTGAGAAGAGAACATGGTCGGTTGTGGGTTGATGGTATGCACTAGGCGATAATCGGTTTGCGCTTTCGCCAGGTTTCGTTGGCGGTGACCTGCTCGTAGGCAGCACCTACGCGGAACAGGGTGTCTTCACGGAAATCGGGGGCGGAGAAATGAATGCCCAAGGGCAATCCGGCTTGGTCGAACCCAGCCGGGATGGAGATGCCAGGAATGCCTGCATGGTTGGCGGTGACCAGCAGTTGGTCGGCGTATTGCATCAGCACCGAGTCGCCGTAGATGCCACCGATGGGAAAGGCGGTGGTGGGCGTGGAGGGCGTTAACAAGCAATCTACTTGTTGAAAAGCCTGTTCAAAGTCGCGTCGAATGAGCGAGCGGATGCGCAAAGCGCGGTTGTAGTATTGTTCGCTATATTGTGCGGCGCTGACGTACATGCCCATCAGGATACGCAATTTGGGCTGTAAGCCAAATCCTTGCGCGCGTGATTTGCGGTATAGGCTGCGCAGGTCTTCGACGTAATCGGGGGTACGGTAGCCGTATTTCACGCCATCGTAGCGGTGTAGGTTAGAGGCTGCTTCAACGCGTGAGATGACAAAATAGGCAGGGATGCCGTATTTGGTATGCGGCATGGGGATATTTTCGACGATTTCTGCCCCGGCTTGGGCCAGTTTTTGTGCGGCATCGAGCACTGCTTGTTTTATCGCGTCAGGAACGGGCTGTTCGACCAAGTCGCCGGTTTTAGAGTCGAAGTAGGTGATGCGGAAATAATCGGGGGAAAGACCAATGCGCAGTCCCTTTACGCCTTTTTCCATCTCGGCGAAGTAGTTTGGCACGGGGACGTTGGCAGCGGTCGCATCACGCGGGTCGGGGCCAGCCATTGCGCCGAGTGCGAGGGCGGCATCGGCGACGGTGCGGGTGAGCGGACCGGGGCAATCAAGCGAGGAGCCGAAGGCAATTAACCCATAGCGCGAGACGCGCCCGTAGGTGGGTTTCAGCCCCACTACGCCACAATAGGCCGCAGGTAGGCGAATCGAACCGGCTGTATCGGTTCCGAGTGAAATGGGGCCTTCTAGCGCTGCGACTGCTGCTGCCGAGCCGCCCGAGGAGCCGCCTGGCACGTGTGAAGTCTTCCAAGGGTTGCGTGGGGCGGGCTGAAAGGCCGAAGATTCGTTGGAGGAGCCGTAGGTAAATTCATCCAAGTTAACTTTGCCCAGCATGACCGCTCCGGCTTGTTCCCAACGTTCGACGGCGGTAGCGGTGTAGGGCGCAATGAAATTGGCCAAGATTTTGCTTGCCGCGGTGGAGGGTGTCCCCTCCACACAGAAAATGTCTTTTATGGAAACCGGAACGCCGGCCAACGGGCCGGGGTCTTCACCGGCGGCAATTTTAGCATCTACTGCAGCGGCTTGCTGACGGGCGCGCTCGGCGGTGAGGGTGATAAAGGCGTGGATTTTGTCGGGTTCCGCCTGTGGGTCGCCATCGAGTTGGCCCGGTAAGCCATCTACGCGCGCAATGTGTTGCAGATGTGCTTCCAGTACTTCGCTGGCAGTTACTTCGCGCGCGCGTACTTTTTGGGCAATTTCTAGAGCAGAGAGTTCGAATAATTCCATGCAAAATCCTTCGAGGGTTGCGGTGTGTTCAGGGGTTGAAGTGTTGCGTTATGGATTACCCCGCCCCAACAGACTATTCGAGTTCCTGGCGCGGAATCTCTGGGACGACGATGAAGCCATCGGCAGTTTCAGGGGCGGTTTGGAGCAGGCGCGCAGGGTGGGGGTGAGGATGGATTACATCTTCGCGGAGTGCGGGGGAACTTTGCGGGGTGTACGGCACGCCATGCGAGGCGATGGGTGTGTTCGGGTCGAGAGGGATGGCTTGTAGTTCGTGAATGGCTTTGAGTTGGTTGTTTAGCTCGCGGCGCAGGTATTCGGCTTCTGCCGGGTTAAGTTCTAGCGCGGCGAGTTCTACCAGGTGGTTGAACAGGTCGAGAGTAATTTCTTCGCGCATGTTCTGTCCTTTCTGAGCGGTGATTATACGGGGATTTAGGAAATTTGTGTGACTTGCTCGCGCAAAATTCTTTTCAGTATATTTATACAAAATTTGTCGTCTTACTGTTTATATCCAGGAGTGCGATATGAAAAAATTTCTCTTATCTGTTTTTGTTCTGTTGGCAATGTTTACGCTGACGTTCGTCTGGTCCGATGCGACCGCACAGGCTGCGCCGAGGGAGGCAAAACGGTCGATCAAACTGACCTCGATCAAAGCCGAGGGAAAACGCATCGTCTTACGTTTTGCCGTTGTGGGGAAATTTCAGGCTTTCCGTGGCCGGGTTAAGGTTGGCAATGCTTCGTATCCCTTGGATTGTTCTTTGCGCAATGCAGAGACCTTGGTTTGCGCAGCCAGGCACAATGGCAAAATCGAAGGACAGTCGGTGTCTGGGGCAGTGAATGGCTTTGCCTTTGCAAGCAAAGTTCCGCATGCTGAAGAACCACCGCCCACGGAAGAGCCATGTGAATAGGTGGATTTGTCAAAGGCGGCTGTGGAAGACCAGCCGCCTTTTTGTTGGATGGCGATTGGAGAGAACAAAACTGGTAAACTTGGCGGTAAGGATGTTGCGAAACCTATTCACCCCTTTTCCGAATTTCGACACGAAACTGACTGTTATCACGGTCATCAGCACGTTGGCACTGACGTTGGCGCACTATCACACCGCTTGGCGCCCCCTGAGCGGGGTTGTGTTGTTTTTGGTTTTGCCGTTGAGTGTGATTGTGGTTGGCTTCCGAGAACATCCATCCGAATATGGCTTCCAAATAGGAGACTGGAAGGCGGGGATGATGCTCACGGGGGGAGCGCTGGTGCTTGTCTTGCCGGTTTTGTGGCTGGTGATGCGCGCTAGCCCGGCCATGCAAACCTATTATGCGCCTTTGCTTAAACCGGCGCTTCCATTGTATACTTTTCTGGATTTGGTCGGTTGGGAGTTTCTCTTTCGCGGCTGGATTTTATTTGGGTATGCGCGTAAATTGGGGCCGGATGCGCTCTGGCTGCAAGCCGTGCCGTTTGCCATTGCGCATTTTGGCAAGCCCGAAGTAGAAACGCTCTCTACCATTTTCGGCGGATTCGCTTTTGGCTGGGTGGCCTGGCGAACGAAATCCTTTTTGTATCCGCTCTTGATTCACTGGATGATTTTTACCTTCGTGGTGTTGGCAGCAGGAGGCTGGTTTGGATGAAGTGATTCTACGGCAAGCCTGTGCAGCAGATTTGCCTGCTATTCGTACGCTCATTTATCAGGTTGGTATTAATCCTTTGGGCTTGAACTGGCGGCGTTTTCTTGTGGCCGAAACGCAGGCGGGAGAGTTTATTGGCTGTGGGCAGTTGAAGCCACATTTTGATGGTTCGATGGAACTGGCTTCTTTGGCGGTCGTCCCAGCCTGGCGGGGCCGGGGCGTGGCGCGGCGCATCATTCAGCAGTTGATGAGGAACGCACCGCGTCCGCTTTATTTGACCTGTTTAGCGCACCTGGGCGCGTTTTATGAAAAATTTGGCTTTCGGGTACTTGGGCCTGAAGAGATGCCGCCCTATTTTCGCCGCTTGTATTGGCTGGCCAGGCTGGCGGGTAAGTTCTTGTGTTGGAAACTGTTGGTGATGAAGGCAGATTGAAACATGCGAAAAATCGTGGAAATCACTTTGGGTATTTTGCTAGGCGTTTCGATTGGCTTGCTCTTGGGTGGCTTGCTATATCTTTCCACCCGCACGCCCTCTGGGCAGAAAGTGGAATTGATGCCCTCTTCGACCCCAGAGCCGATTTCTGTGTACATCACCGGGGCGGTGGAACGTCCGGGAGTGTATCAGGTGCCGCGCGGCAGTCGCCTGGTGGAGGTGATTGCGGCAGCAGGTGGTTTGCTCGAAGGGGCGGAAATCAACCAAATCAATTTGGCTGAAAAGGTGCAAGATGGCCAACGGATTGACATCCCCGGGGCTGGACCGTTTCCTACCCCACAGTTGGTGATTGGAGGCAGTGGGCTGCTGGTGACGCCGACGATTCCACCCGGCGGGCTGATTAATATTAACACGGCGGATGCTGCGCTGCTAGAAACTATCCCCGGCATTGGACCGACGATTGCCAATCGAATCGTATCCTATCGTGAGGCCAATGGTCCGTTTCAGAAGGTGGATGACCTGCTCAAAGTGCCGGGCATTGGCCCAAACACGTTGGAAAAAATCCGCCCGTATGTGACGACTGAGTAACTTTTGGCTTGCTGGGGCATCTAACCGATATGTTTGACCATTTTGATGTACTCGCCCCGCTTTATGACCGTGCCATTCCTTTCTCACGCTTGGATTGGATGTTGCGGGTGGTCAATTTGCCGGTGGATGGGTTGGTGCTTGATGCAGGCGGCGGGACAGGGCGGGTGGCAGCTGCTCTCCGCCCGTATGCGCGTGATGTGGTCGTGGCGGATGTTTCCGCTGGGATGCTGGCTCAGGCGCGTAACAAGCAATTGACCGGTCTTCGCGCACCTTCAGAGCGCTTGCCGTTTCCTGAAAATACGTTTCCCCGTATTATTATGGTGGATGCTCTCCATCATGTCAGCAATCAACGCCAGACATTGGCTGAATTATGGCGCGTGCTTCAGCCTGGCGGGCGGTTAGTGATTGAAGAGCCAGATATTCGCACCTGGGTTGTGAAGTTTGTGGCAGTGGTAGAGAAACTGGCGCTGATGCGGAGTCATTTTCTCAGTCCGCCACAAATTGTCGCGCTTTTGCCTCCCCAAGCCAAGGTGCAAGTGGAACGAGAAAGTTATAATGCTTGGGTGATTGTAGAAAAGTAAGCAGTGTCCCGAAGGCAGGCCTTCGGGACAGGTTTTATATCAAAATCCAGTTGTGTAGCAGCACGAAGATTGTGATGAGTGTCAACTGTGCGAGGGGGTAGTAACTGGCGCGGTCAAACAACCGGGCTGCCTGGCGGCTTTCGCGCTTTTGATAGAGTTGGATGCCTGGCAAAATGAGCAGATATACTCCGATGAATGCGGTGCCAAGCAGATAGGGTAACCCAAGCGGGATGGGCGCAATCAGGGGTAGAAACAGGCTGACCAAGGTGGTGAGCGTGAGAGTGATGACGACAATCAGCCCGGCGCGCTGGGGGCCAAAGGTGAGCGGGATGGTTTTTGCGCCGACGCGTCGGTCTTCTTCCACATCGTTCCAGTCGGCGGGGATGTTTTGGCCGCCGATTTCCCACAGCATTAGCCAGACCAGCATGAGCAGGAGCAAAGGCCACGAAGGATGGGGTTCGACCACAAAAACTGCCGAAACTGGCCCGGCCGATTTGACCAAGCCGCTGACCAGCGTGCGCCAGTAGGTCACTTTGAGCAGGCGGCAATAGATTACCTCCAGAACGGCAGCAGCCAACACAATCCATACGATGACTGGGTTGAGCAGATATGCCCCCAGCAGTGCAATGGCATACCAAAACCCAAACCACAGCCAGCCTTGGCGGGCAGTGAGGATGTTTTGTGCTAGGGGATACCGCATGGCTGAGGCTTCTACCGAGTAGCCTTCGTTGAGGCTGCCGCTGGCGAATTTCTCGCGGTCGGTTTTGATGGCAACCAGGTCATTTAGGGCGTAGATGGCCGTGTACCCGGCGAAGGCGGTCAGCAGCGAGATGAATAGCACAGGCCAGGTGGGGAAGGTTCCCAGCCACAAGAGGGCGGCAAAGCCTGGCATGGCAATGTCTAAAATGCCGTGTGTGGTGCGTGAGAGGGCAAAGAAACGGGTGAGCATGGTGGGTATCCGGGAGATGAAAATGATGTGCCTTGGCATGGTCAGCGGGCGGGTGGTTTGATGAAATACACCATGTAGTTCATGTCTTCTTTGTTGTAGGCCACTTTGAACTTGCCGGTGAGCGGATTGTACATCAGGCTGGCGCTTTGTTTGAATTCTAAGCCGGCCTGGTGGGCCCAGGCTTTGAGTTCTGCGGGACGAATCAGTTTACGGTAGTCATGGGTGCCACGCGGTAAAAGGCGCAGAACGTATTCGCCAACCAGGATGACCGCCAACAATGATTTGAGCGTGCGGTTGATGGTGGAGAAGAAGACCCGCCCGCCTGGTTTGACCGCGCGGGCGCAGGCAGCCACGACCTGCTGTGGGTCGGGGACATGTTCCAGCATTTCCAAGCAAGTCACCGCATCGAACGATTCGGGTTGTTCGGCGGCGATTTCTTCGGCGGAAATGGCGCGGTATTCAATCTCCAAGCCGCCTGCCTGGGCATGTTGGCGCGCTGCTTCTAGCGAGGAGAGCGAAAGGTCAATCCCGGTGACCCGCGCCCCGGCTTTGGCAAGCGCTTCGGAGAGAATGCCTCCCCCGCAACCCACATCGAGAATGCGAGGGTTAGCCGTCTGAATGTTCTCCAGGATGAATTGCGTGCGTAGTGGGTTGATGGTGTGCAGGGTGCCCATCTCACCTTTGGGGTCCCACCAGATTTGGGAGACATTATCAAATTTGGTAATTTCTTGCGAATCGGCGTTAGAAAATTGAGTCATGGGAGCGGTCTACTTGAGGGGATTTTTGGAGTTTGCGTGCGATAGGTTAGGCAGGAACAATAGAAAAATATGGTGAAATCTGCACAAGGTGTTGGACGGCTTGTTCGATTTCTTCCCGTCGGATGTCGTTGAGAAAGATGCAGTTTCCAATGCCGTTGGGCATGGGGACGCGCTGGTAGCCGTTGCGGTGCTCCACCCGCTCTTGTAGGTTTTCCCACATCAGGGCGGCATCGAGCAAATTCGTGTTGAGCTGAATTCCTAAGCGGTGAACTAATCTGAAGATGCGTTCGACTTCGCATTCCGAAAGCAGACCGCGCCCTTGCGCAATCAGGGTGGAGGCCAAAATATCAAGCAGAACCGCTTCGCCGTGCAACAGATGCGCTTCGTGCCGAGTCTCCAAGCCGTAACTAAAGGTGTGGCCGAAATCTACCTTGCGTTCCAGGTTTTCTTCGAACAAATTTGGCTCTAATTCTTCCAGCATGCTGCTGATGGCGCGGTCGAGCATTTCACCGCCGGGGTCATCTTGAAAATGCGCCCGAATGCTGGCCAGCCCGGAGACTTCGAGCAGGTGGAATAGATGCGGGTCTTTGATGACCGCCAATTTGATGATTTCGCACACACCATTTAGAATGTGGCGGCGTGGCAGGGTGCGTAAAAAGGCGCGGTCGAGTAAGACACAGCGTGGCGGTTCAAACGACCCTAGGCGGTTTTTATGGCCGTTGAAATTGATGCCGGTTTTGATGCCAACTGATGCGTCAATATATCCCATCAGTGTTGTTGGCACTTTGATATGTGGCACGCTGCGGCGGTAACTGCTGGCGATGAAGCCGACCACATCGGTCAGCACGCCGCCACCGATGGCGATAATCGGTTCATCGCGGCGGTGAATAGGGAACGAATCGAGCTCATATAGAATGCTGAGATAGGCATCCACAGTTTTGTTTTCTTCACCGCTCGGAAAGGTGACGATTTTGGTGCGGATGCGGTGGTAATCGAAATAGGCTTGCAATGCCTCGCCAAAATGCCGAAAGACATTGCTATCTACCACCACAAAGCGCCGTCCGTTCTCAATGCGGCCTGCTGAAAGCAGTGCCAGGTTTTCTGGCTGGAACAACCCAGGTGCGTTTAGAATTTCGTATTCGATGGGGCGCTGATAGGTCACGCGCCAGCGGTGTTGTGGGTCTATCATACGATGTCGAGCCATTCCGTCCTTGCGGCCAGGATGCGGCGCGCAACGGCTTGTGCCTGTTCTAGGCTGTGATTTTGGTAATTGCCGCATTGTTCAATATTCGCATACGGCACTTCGGTGGCGTTTTGCATATCTTTGAAGATGTTTTCTAGCACTTCGCAGATTTTCTCGGCCCGGCCTTCATTGAGTAAAACGATGTAAAAACCGGTTTGGCAGCCCATGATGCCAATCGAAAGAAAGTTTTGTGGCAGGTAACGCTGCAGGCCTTCGAGCAGAAAATGCTCGACCGAATGCAGTTCTGTGGTGGTGAGGTACTGCCCGGCATTGGGCTTGTTGACGCGCAAATCTACGCAATAGATAATATCTCCGTGCGGGCCAGGGTTGGCTGAACGTAGTTTGACGCGCGGCGCTTTGAGTAAGCGGTGGTCGAGCTCACCAACGGTGCGCACATCCCACCCAAGGGTCTGAACATCAATCATGGTCACTCCTGTTTCGAGGAATTCTCGTCTGCTGCGGGATGAAATGCGCAGACGGAAGGGGGTTAACATTACACAAATTGTGATAGATGGTGGTAGCTATCGGCGAGGGCTTTTTGCCACGATTGAACATGATGATACAGTTCGACCGCGCCGTAGCCATCGAAGCCGTTTTCAGTCAGTGCTTTGAAACTGGCGGCAAAATCCAGCGTGCCTTCACCGGGGATTTCGTGAAAGTGGACGATGCCGGTCAGGGTGTTGGCAATGCGTCGTTGCACCAATTGCGGGCTTTTGACCCCGCGCAGGTAGCCCAGAATCGGTTTGGTACGCTCGAGCACATCATAGCTTAAACCGGGGACGGAAATCCAGTACGTGAAGAATTCATCATCGTACGGTGAAGAACCGGCGTATAAGGATGGGTAGTGAACGATTGGTGGTTCTTGGTCAATGCCGGCTTGCGCCAGAAGTGTTTCAATGCGCTTCTGCTGGGCGGTGCTGGGTGGTTCATCACAAAAATAGCGTGGAAAATGGCGGTCGAGCAACAGGTAATCGGCCGTTTGGGGGAAATAAACCAGGTACGAGGCAAAATCCAGGTCAAAGGTCAAGTCGGCAGCGTCTTTGATAATCTTCAAATTATAGCCCTGTTGCGCATCTGAGATGTGCAGATACTTGATGAAAGGAGCGGCTTGCGCTAAAGCCTGGACGTAGTTCTTTTCGGAGCAATACGAATGCAGAATATCTACGTGCAGGCGGAAATGCGGTGAGTTGATTTCTTCGACCAGTGATAACCCCTGTTCCATGGTTTCGATGTACATGCCGGGTTCGGGTTCAATCAGCAGGGTTAGGTCTTCGCCGGGGTGAATTTCGGCCAGGCATTGCTGAATGCTATCTATCAGCAGTTCACGTGGGTTGACCGATGGGTTGTTCACGTGTTCCTCGCGGATAAAGCCGCTGCCAAAGGTCACCAAGTTCACGCCCAATTTGCGGGCGACGTGAATTCCGCGCTTGACCAGGGCAATCCGCCGTTTGCGGCCGGCCAGGTCGGGTGACATCAGGGAGGGTTCGTGCGGGCGCTGAGGGGTGAAGAAGTGCGAAGCGGTGGCAACGCACGCTGCCCGTACACGACCGGCAGCCAGCCGCTTGCGCACGGTTTCAAGGTCGTCATCGCTTAGGTCGAACGGGTTGAATTGTTCGCGATGAAAGGAAATTTCGATGCCAGGATAACCAGCCTGTTCGACTTCGTTGATGGCTGTTAGAAAGTCGAGGTTGGTTAGGCCAAAGGTGCTGTAAGCAAGATGAATCATAAGGGCGCTCCTTGCATGGGCGTTTTGCCGGAAAATTCACAAATCAGAGCGTCATTCTATTGAATTATGGGAAGCGGGTCAAGGGGTGTCTTAATCGTTACATCTATCACTAGCCGGTTGAGCGCCTGTCATCTACACTATGATGTATGAAACGTTCTGCTTTTCCTTTTTCTGCTTCATCAACCCGGGTGCGCGTTGGCTGCCCGGCGCATAACTGTGGTGGGCGCTGCCTGCTGGTGGCACACATCGAACATGGGCGCATCATCAGGCTGGAGGCGGATGACCGGCCTGACTCGGTTGCGGCGCCGCAACTGCGCGCTTGTCCACGCGGGCGGGCGTACCTACGCCGGCAATATCACCCCGACCGCTTGCTCTACCCGCTCAAGCGCGTGGGGAAACGCGGCGCAGGGCAATTTCAACGCATTTCGTGGGACGAAGCGCTCGATACGGTGGCTGCGCAATTGGAGCGAGTTAAATCCAAGTACGGCAATCAGGCTTTGTTCGTTCCGTATGGCACGGGCAGTTACAATCAATTAAACGGCTCGCATGTTGCCCGCCGTTTGATGAATCTATACGGTGGCTGTTTGGGGATATATAACTCGTATTCGTGGGCGGCTATTAATGCGGCTACGCCAACCGTGTGGGGAACGCTCATCACCGGCAATCAGCGCCAAGATTGGCTGAACAGTCGCTACATCATCATGTGGGGCTGGAACCCGGCCGAAATGCGTGATGGCACAAATTCTGACTATTTCATCAAACTCGCTCGTCAAAACGGTGCCAAAGTGGTTTGCATTGACCCGCGTCATTCCCTTTCGGCGGCCGCACTGGCCGATGAGTGGATTGCCATCCGCCCCGGCACAGATGCCGCCATGATGACGGCGATGGCTTACGTGATGCTCACCGAGGGACTGCTCGATGTAGCGTTTATCAATACCTATTGCATTGGCTGGGATGCCGCGCACATGCCGCCTGGTTTGGAAGACCAGGAGAGTTACAGCGAATATCTGCTGGGGGCGCGCGATGGCACGCCCAAAACCCCGGCTTGGGCCGAAGCGATTACAGCCGTCCCGGCAGCGACGATTGCACGCATTGCCCGCGAGTATGCCACCCGCAAACCTGCGGTTCTCTATCAGGGCTATGGCATGCAGCGGCGCACGTATGGTGAACAGGTCGTGCGCGCCGGCGCGGTTCTTTCGGCCATCACCGGTAACTTTGGCATTGCGGGGGGGTGGGCCAGCGGTTTGGCGCTGCAAGCTCCAGATGGCGGCGGCAAGTGGACGGTCTTTCCGGTGGGGCAGAATCCCGTTCGGGCGGCCATCCCTGTGTTTTTGTGGACGGAAGCCGTTTTGCGCGGAAAGAGCATGACCCCAGCGGATGGGCTGATTGGCGCTGACCATCTCGAAAGTGACATCAAACTCATCTACGCCGTCGCCACCAATTGCCTGATTAATCAGCACGCGAACGTTAATCGTTCAGCGCACATTTTGCAAGATGAATCGAAGGTTGAATTTCTCGTGGTGCAGGATAACTTCTTGACCCCCACGGCGCGCTTTGCCGACATCGTGCTGCCGGCTTGCACCCAGTTTGAGACGTGGGGCGTGGAAGATGGCTGGAAATATTCCGATGAAGTGATTCTTCAACCGAAACTGGTCGAACCGCCCGCAGAGTGTAAGTCCGATTACCGCATCTGCGCCGAAATTGCTGAACGGTTGGGGCTTGGCGAGGCCTACACCGAAGGGCGTGATGAAAAGGCCTGGGTGGAATGGTGTTTGAACGTGTACCGGTCAACCAGATTCCCCGATTTGCCCACCTTAGATGAATTTTTGGAACGAAACTTGGGCGCCTGGAGTAGACCGGTTGTCAAACCGGCCATTGCTTTTGAAGATTTTCGCCGCGACCCTGCACGTCATCCGCTGCCTACGCCCAGCGGCAAGGTCGAAATCTTTTCCAGGCAGCTCTACGAATTTGGCAAGCCGGAAGAAGTTCCCCCCATCCCGAAATATATTCAGGAAAAAGAAAGCCCGTTTCACCCTGTGTCATCGGCACAGCGCCGGTTTCCGTTACAGGCCATTGGTCATCACACGTTAGCACGCGTTCACTCCACCCATGCCAATAGTGATTGGCTGAACGAGGCGTTTCCGCAGCGCGTCTTCATCAATCCGCTGGATGCTGCGGCGCGCGGCATTGCGGATGGGGATTGGGTGCGCGTTTGGAACGAACGCGGCCAGCTCGTCTTACCGGCGCGCGTCACCCCGCGTATTTTGCCAGGGGTTGTAGATATTCCTCAGGGCGCATGGTGGACGCCCGATGCGCGTGGCGTAGATTTCGGCGGCTGCATCAATGTCTTGACTTCTGAACAATGGACACCCTTCGCGTTTGGCACAGCACAACATACCATCATGGTGGAGGTCGAAAAACACCGCTAGTCCATTTTTGGTACTAAATTACCGCGTTGGCTTAATTTACATTTTCCAGGAACACACTATAATTCCTGGTATGCAGCCTGGCTTTCCGCCTATTTGCTTCTTTCTGTTTGGTGAGCCGCGCTTGGAAGTGGGCGGCCAGGTGGTGGCCCTGCCGCGCCGCGAAAGCCTGCTTTGCCTGCTGGCGCGGCTGGTGTTGCAGCCCGGCGAGCCGCTTTCGCGCAAGAATCTGGCCTTTTCGCTCTGGCCTGATGAAACCGAAGCCCAAGCGTTGGCCAATTTGCGCCGCCATCTGTATCTGGTCCGAAACGTGTTGCCGTCTGTGGTGCGTGACCTGCTGGTCATTGCGCCGCAAACCGTCTCCTGGCAGGCTTCGCCGCTTGTTTGGGTGGATGTAACCGCCTTTGAGCAGGCTGGCGAAAGCCTGGAGGAGATGGAACGCGCTGTTGAACTGTATCGTGGCGGCCTAGCGTTTGGAATCCAAGGCGATGATTTTCTGATTGCTCGGCGGGAAGCGCTGCGCGAGCGCTACCTGGTCTTGTTAAAGAAACTGGCACAAGGCTATGCCGAACGCGGGGAACTGCCCCGCGCCTTGGAGTGGGCGCGTCGCTTGGCGTTGCAGGATTCTTGGGATGAGGAAGCTGCGCGCCTCAAGATGACTTTGGAAATCCAATCCGGGAATCGGGCTGCGGCGCTGGCTACCTATCAAACCCTAGCGCGTGACCTAGAGCGTGAACTGCACGCGCAACCCATGCCTGAAACGATGGCGCTGTATAGCGACATCCTGCACAACCGGCCAACACGCCCGGCCGCACCCAAGAAGAGCACCGCCCCGCTCTTCCTCAGCCGCGAAGCCGAACTGGAGCAACTGGCTGGTCTGTTTCAAAGCCTGGTGAATGGGCAGGGGCGGGTTGTTTTCATCTCCGGTCCGGCCGGGGTGGGCAAAACCGCACTCTTGCAAGAGGCCTTGCGCCGCCTGGTCGAAGAGACGGGGGAAGCCGCGCCGCGTGTTTTGTGGGGGGCCTGCCCGCCGCCGTTAACCGATTCCCCGGCGCGACCTTACGCGCTCTGGTCTCAAATTTTGAATGCCGCCGCACCACTCCTGGTGCGCAGTGAGGAGATTCTCCCCGAGTGGTTGAACCGCCTGTTGCCGCTCGTCCCCGACCTGGCTTTGCTCAAGCCCGGCCTGTTGACGCCGGCTCATCCCAACGCCGACGAACTACACTCCTCCCTACGGCAAATATTTCATGCCCTGGCGCTGTCTCGTCCGCTCATTCTGGTTCTCGAAGACGCGCATTGGGCCGATGATGTCTCTCTGGCTGTGTTGCGCGAACTGAGCGAAACTTGTCCTGCTCTGCCCCTGCTGATTCTGGTGACGCATCGCCTGGAGGACCTGCCTCCGCTGCTTTTACAGGTCAAGCGTACCTTGCGCCAGCGGCGTGCTCTGTTTGAAATCCCGCTCCAAGCCTTTAGCGATGAAGAATCGCGGTTTTTTCTCAAGACTCTGCTTCGGGAAACCACTCTCCCCATTAACCTTTATGAAGAGTTGACGTATTATGCACAGGGTTTGCCGTTGCTCTTGCGCGAAGCCGCCGAAACCATTCGCCGGGCGCGTGGCAAACATCCTTTCTTGCCCACCCTGCGTGATTCAATTCTTCTGCGTTTAGAAGGGGTCAATCGCCCGGCTCGTGAGATGCTTGAAGCAGCGGCTTTGCTCGGTTTTTCGTTTTCTGGGCGTGAACTGCAAGCCTTGCTCGGCTGGTCAGAAGCCGCTCATGCCGCCGCACTCGATAGTTTATTGGCCAATCGCTTCTTGACCGAATCCGTTTTACCCGGCATGCCAGAGTATGCCTTTCCGCATGTGTTGATTCGCGAAATTATCTTGCAAGCGATCCCTGCCACGCGCGCGGCTGCCCTTCACCGGCACATTGCCCAGGTCCTCCAGCAGGTGCACGCGGGGGAGAGTGGATACGCTGCCTACATTGCTGCGCATTACCAAGCCGCCGGTTTGCCCCTACCCGCTGCGCGCTTTTGGTTGGAACACGCCCGCGAAAGCACCGACCTGACGGCCTTCGACGCGGCCTTGCAAGCTATCGAACATGCCAAAGCGCTGTTAGCAGGCGATTCCTCGCTTGAAGGCCGCGAACTACGCGCGCTAGCCACCTTGCAACGCGGCGTGATTGCCCACTATCGTGGTCAGGCCTCAGATGCTCTGCCGCTCTTGCAGCAAGCTTTACGTCTTTCTGAAGATTTTCCTGCATTGCGTGCCCATGCCCTTGCGCGCCTGGCCTATGCGCTCTACACCAGCGACCGTTACACGGAAGCCTGGCAATTTGCCGACGAATCGCTTCAGTTGGCACGCGCTCTGGCCGATTCGCAAGCCATCACGCGCGCTATCAACATTCGCGGCATGGCCGCCCTGCTGTTGGGGCGACATGCGGAAGCCATTCAGGATTTGCGAGAAGCCCTGACACTGGAAGAGAGCCTGGCCCAACCCTCGGCGCAAACCGTGCAGAGTCTCAATCATCTCGGCACGGCGCTGGTCTTTGTGCAAGATTATGCCGGGGCGGGCGAAGCGCTCGCTAAAACGGTGGAACTGGCGCGGCGCGGTGGTCTGCGGCGGCTGGAATCCGCTGCGCTGACCATGCAGGGGCAGGTAGCGCTCAATTGCGGACGGTATGCCGAAGCCATTGAAATCTATCGTCAGGCCATTGAGGTGGCCGGAGATTCCTATCTGCCTGGCATGTGGGGCAAGTTTGCCGGGCGCGGCGCGACCTATCTGCGCCTGGGGCGACTGACGGAAGCCCAATCGGATTTCGAGCGTGGCTTAGATGTTGCCCAAAGAGTGGAAAGCCGCTACGGGCAATTGCTCATGCGGGTTTATCTGGCTTTCACCTCTCTCGCCAAGGGGCTGGCCCCCTCTGACTCACTTGCTGTGTTAGAAGACGAGTCGGTTGCGCTTCAGTTGCAGCCGGTAGCCATGTTGGCGGCCCTCTTTCGCGCTCGTCTGTGGCGGCTGGCAGGGGATTTTTCCCAAGCGGCGCAGGCCGGGCAGCGCGCCATTCAGGCCGCGCAGACCAGCGGCGTGCCGCAGTTCATCCAAAATGCCCAGTTGGAATGGCTTTTTACCCAAGCGCAAACCGGCGCAATCGACCGTGCCCTGCTGGAAACCCTCGCCCAGCAGGCGGGAGAATCCGGCGAAGTGCCGCAACAGGCATTGGCGAAACTCACTTGGGCGGCGGCTTTGCGGATTGAAAACCGCCTGCCCGAAGCCCGCCTTGCCGCCGAACAAGCCCTGGCCTTGGCGCGCGCCTGCCCCGATGTGATTCTCACCGGCGAAGCGCTCCTGTTGCTCATCGGGCTATATCAAACCCTGGGGCAGACCACCGAAGCCCAAACCTGCCGCGCCGACCTGCTCACCCTAGCCAAAACCGCCTTTGCGCCCCTCCAACTCGCTGCAGGTAGTCCCTCGGCAGAAAGATTGCGGGGAATCGTAATTCGCAATTCGTAATTCGTAATTCGCTCTTGGTCTGCATGCATTGACCGCTTGCTGGCGGAAGGGTTGAGGATGGTTTGAACAAGCAAGATGACGGGCTTTTGTCGGACCCATTTCCTAGTCGCTGCTCTTCCGTCGCTTGATATGTCGGCAACTTGCTCTGCAGGGATTCCTCTTCCGCCTGCTCTTCCTGCGCCAGGCGCTCAGCCTCGGTCAGGTCGGCGGTTTCAGGGTCGGGAAAACGGGGCGGGGTGGGGGG
>QEXW01000017.1 GCA_003130845.1 Anaerolineae bacterium | reverse complement strand
TTATTAACTATTTCTAACCAAGATTAAGACCCAATCACGCTCAATGGCAAATTGCCTCCCTACTAGGCCTGCCACGTATAGAGAAACTCCCATTAAAACTTGAGCAGGCTTTGATGTGCAATTTCTTGCTGCCGATGACGCCAGAGTACCAGGCATTTGTGGAAATTTAGCTATCTGGCTTTGGTTTCTGTCTGAGCATGACCGATTTCAAGATACTGAGAACGGTCGTACAAACCGCAATGAATTGGCTCACCTGCCAGCCATCTGTTTCTCAGGCAGAAGATTTACAGAAAATTTCTTCTGACCCCCGCCGGAAACCGCAGCATGTTCAGAAGAATTTTTATGGAAATAAAGATTCAAAGACGGTTGGAAAATCGCTCAATCTCGCTTAAGGTATGTGCGCGCAATCAAATTCAGGAGTGAAATCAATTCTCGCAGTTTCGGAGGGGCGGCGCTATCGGTTGTCCGCACCGAATAGTGTCCTTTTTTGGTTTGCACTTCAATTTTGTAAGTGAACTGGTCTGCAACCGGACGTGTCGGCAAGATTTGTTCCGGCAGGTCAAAAAATTCCAAATCATCGAGCAATTCACGCAACTGCTCTGCCTGTTCTTCCGGCAAATCTTCCAGGTCAAAACGCACAGAGAGTTTTAGCCCAGCAAAGCCCCCGGTGCGTTCGTAGTGAATATGTTCGCTCATACACGAGTCCAACCTAAGGCGCGCAAAAGTGCCGTCAGGCAGCCATCATTGCCCGGAGCAGGTGGTTCAGGAGTGGTGCCACTACCGGCAACCAGGCCAACTTCGGCCCAGCCTTTTTTGACGGCCTGTTGCTCTAGACTATGCACGCCGTACAGTTGCCCAGCTACCGCGTAGGTCAAGTCGGCGGCTTGTTGAAAGTTAGAGGACGAAGTGAGTTTATCACGCAGGGCAAGATACCAAATGTTACCGGCCTTCTCCCAGGCATAACCGCCAATTTCGAGCGCGGTGACATAAAAAGCGTGGTTTGGAATGCCCGAATTAATATGAACACCCCCGTTGTCTTCCACGGTGTTCACGTAGTCTTTGATATGCCCGGGCTGCGGGTCTTTGCCCAGCAACGGGTCGTCGTAAGCCGTACCAGGCGCTTTCATGGAACGGATGCCAATGCCGTTGACGTTAGAAGTAAACAGCCCTTGGCCAATCACCCAATCCGCTTCGGCGGCGGTCTGTCTGCGTTGATATTGCTTGACCAGTGAACCAAACACGTCTGACATCGATTCGTTCAATGCGCCCGATTGTCCGTAATAGGCCAATTTGGCCTCGTATTCGGTGACACCGTGTGTCAATTCATGGCCAATAATATCAATGGCAACCGTAAAGCGGTTAAATAGGCGCTGTGCGGGCGGCAGGTCTTCATCACCATCCCCATACACCATCTGCTGACCGTTCCAAAAAGCGTTGTCGTAGCCTTTCATGTAATGAACAGTGGAGTCGAGCCGCAATCCGCGTCCATCAATGGAATTGCGTCCATAAAATTCGTAGAACAAGTCATACGTCAGGCCAGAGCCATCATAGGCCTCGTTCACGGCCGGGTCGGTCACAGGTGGATCGCCCTCGCGGCGCACCACAACGCCAGGGAGTTGTGAACCATTTTGCGCATCATAGATGATACGCTGCTTGCCAGGCGCCACCGCCAAAGAAAGCACACCTGCCAGGTCACGCACTGCCTGCCGCTGACCACGAAACTGTGCCGAAATTTGCAGGGTTTGCAACGCAAAGACACGCTGTTCCTCGCTCCCATTCCGAATAATTTCCTTGAGCATGTGTGGTGGAATAATACAGGTAATCGGATGGCGGTGCATGATACGTCCTTTCAAGACAGGAAACATCTACGTTCTCAGTATATGGCGATTAGACAGATTTACAAGAGGGCAGTTTGGGGGAAGAAAAGACGACAAACCTTTTCAGAGAAGACGCAAAGCATGCAGCTCCTGACGGAGTTGTTGCGGTGACCGGAAGTGAATCCCATGAAAGCCCAAGCGGCGCGCGGTTTCGATATTCGGCAAGGCATCATCAATGAAGACACACGCCTCAGCCGGACAGTCAAGCCGTGCCAGGGTAAGATGGTAAATCGCCGGGTCAGGCTTGACCAACTGCACCTCCGCCGAAACGACAATCACATCAAACCACGCAAAGAACGAGAAGCTGGGCTTAATCAAGGCCAGTTTTTCTGCTGAAAAATTGGTCAACGCGGCCCGTTTCAAGCCATTGCCGCGCAACTCCTGCAAAATTTGGATGGTGCCTTCGATGGGGCCAGGAATGCAATCCAACCAATGTTCATGATAGGCGCGAATCAGCGCAGCGCGATGCGGAAAGCGCGCCGAGAGTTCAGCGACACCTTGCTCAAAGGGGCGCCCTTTATCCTGTTCTAGATTCCAAGCGGGAAAATTGACTTCGTCTAAAAACGCTCGAATTTCCGTCTCTGTAAGATGAGGAAAATTCTTTTTGTAAAGCGCAATTGGGCTCCATTCCAACAGAACGCCGCCCACATCAAAAATCACTGCACAAATGGTCATTGTGCCGCTCCACGCCAAGCTTGCTCGGCCAGCGCCAAAGCCCCCAAAACGCCGGCTTGATTTCCCAAACCAGGGTAAACGATATATTCGTCAATCCGTTCCAAAATGTGCGGCGATTGAATATAACCGTTCAGCAAAGCCGGCACCTTCTCACGCACCATCCTCAGCACCTGAGGCTGTTGACTCACCCCACCACCCAAAATGATGCGTTGTGGCGCAAGGGTGTAAATATAACTACACAGAGCCAGCGCAATATAGTGTGCCTCCAACTCCCAGGCGGGGTGTTCTGGGGCTAAAGTCTCTGCTTTTTGTCCCCAGCGCTTTTCGATAGCCGGCCCGGCAGCCAAGCCCTCAAAGCAGTTACCGTGAAAGGGACAATTGCCGGGAAAGGGATCGCGCGTGCGGTCCTGTGGCAAGGGCAAATGCCCTGCCTCCGGGTGCAACAAGCCATGAATCAGCTCGCCGTGAATGAGAACGCCGGCGCCAATGCCGGTGCCAATCGTGATATACATCAGCGGGTCACACCCCTGTCCGGCGCCCCACCGGCCCTCGGCCAGTGCCGCTGCGTTCACGTCCAGGTCAAACCCCATCGGCAGGTTAAACGCTTGCCGCAGCGGGCCAAGCACATCAGCCATAGACCAGCCCGGTTTAGGCGTCAGCAAAATATGACCAAACGTCACCGAAGCAGGGCGAGGGTCAATCGGCCCAAACGAGCCGAATCCAATCGCTGCCAAGCGCCCATGTATTTTTTCTTGCTCCTGAAAAAAATGAATGGCGCATTCGATGGTTTCTTCAGGCGTAGTGGTCGGAAAGCGCGTTTGGGCGCGAATATCGCCCGGACCAGTACCGACCGCACAGACAAATTTGGTGCCGCCACCTTCGATGCCACCAAACACAGGGGAGGAAATCTCAGAAGACATGTCTGACCTCGCTTTTAGCACCCAACCAATTTCTTGGAAATGGTTTGTTCGATGCCGAGATTTTCAGGATAGCGTTTAGTTTACCACTACCGGACTCGAATTATGCTCTATAATTCAACCCATTGGCTATGAAACTTTCCCTCCAACTCACCGAACGTCATATTCCTTGGCTGTTTGCCCTACTGACAATTCTGGCGTATGGCCTGCTGTTGTTCCACACCGGCTTTTACTGGGATGACTGGCCATTTGCTTGGACAGCGCATTTCCTCGGCCCCGAACGTTTGATTGACTCCTTTCTGCGCGTGCGCCCCTTTCTGGGGCCAATTTTCTGGCTAACCACCACACTGTTGCCGGAAACGCCTCTGGCATGGCAAACCTTCGCGCTGGTTGTACGCTTTTTGTTGACACTCTCAGCCTGGTGGACATTCCGCCAAATTTGGCCGAACTATCCCTGGCAAACCTTGCTCGCATCGTTGGCGTTTTTGGTCTATCCGGGTTATAGCCAACATTGGGTAGCGTTCACGCACATCAATCAAGAATTGCTACCGCTCTTGTTCTACATTCTTTCGTTTGGGATGACCGGTCTGGCGCTTCGGTCCCGGACAGGAATCTTGCGCCGCACCACCCTGAGCCTGCTCCTGCTCGTGTTAGGGGTTTTCCCCACCGAATATTTCCTAACGCTTGAACCGCTGCGCTTCCTGTTTATCCTATCGATTGTGCAAGAACAATCCCAAAACGCCCATCCATTTTCTATCCCCAACCAAACACCCAGCCAAAAAACCCGAGACTTTCTCACCGTGTTGCTGCGTGCGCTGCGCGCTTGGCTGCCGTACCTGCTCGTCTGGGGATGGAACGCCTTGTGGTTATTTCTATACTATCGCTCAGGCCTCTATGCTAATTACGATATTGTCTTAGGCGAGACGCCAGACTCACCCACCAGTATCCTATGGGATTTGGTTTCTAACAGCGCAGATGCCCTATGGAAAGCCGGTTTATACGCCTGGGCCTTATTGCCCATCTTGGCAGCACAGACATTCAACGCCCCCTCCACCTGGCTAGCGCTCGGTGTGATGGCAGCCTGCTTTGGCCTGCTCTGGCTGACGCTGCGTTGTCTTTCACTCGCCCAGCCTTTTTCCGCCTCTTGGCAATGGGCCCTGCAGGCGATTATCATCGGCGCAATCGGGCTTATACTGGGGCGCATTCCTTCTTGGGCAGCCGGGTTGCCGCTCACCCTACAATCTAGTTTCGACCGCTTCACCGTTTCCATGTTCATATCCGCCGCCTTATTGATGGCGGGGTTGATTACCCTCTGGTTTCAACATGAACAAAGTTGGAAATTCGTCGTCGCCTTGTTAATCGCCCTCGGCGTAGGGCAACAATTCTATAGCGCAAACATCTTTCGGCGAGATTGGGAACGTCAGCAAAGTCTATACTGGCAGCTCGTCTGGCGCATTCCGGCACTGACGCCCGGCACCGTTCTGTTGACCGACGAAGTGGAGATAGACTACGAAACAGACTACTCTCTCACCGCCGCCATCAACTGGATGTATGCCCCCCAATTTAACGGTACGCAGCTACCGTATCTGGTGCTTGGAGTGGCAGAGCGTCCTGGGCGTCTGCCTGCGCTCGAACCCGGCCATTCGTTTGAATTCGCGTATCGGCCGGTCAACTTTTATGGCAACACTGCCCAGGCAGTCGTTTTCATATTTCCCCCTGGCGGCTGTTTGCGGATTTTAGACCCGGCCTTTGATACCGAAGCCACCCTAGGCAAACAATCTACCGTGCTTAGCCAATTGTTGCCACTCTCCAATCCAGGTCTCATCAAAACAGGAGCATCATTGCCAGCCCTGCCCCCAGAAATTTTTGGCGCACAGCCTGCGCCCACATGGTGTTACTACTACACCAAAGCCGAACAAGCGCGCCAGCAGCAGAACTGGGAAAAAATAACGCGCCTGTGGAAAGAAGCCCAGGAACAAGGTCTGCGCCCGTCTAACCCGCTCGAAACCCTGCCCTTTTTAGAAGCCTCGGCACGCAGTGGAGACTGGGCACAAGTAGAACAGCTCTCACAAATTACCCTCCAAACCCCGGCCGCACGCAAAGCCCTATGCGCACTCTGGAAGCGGCTTTCTCTGGAAATCTCCCTGCCGGCTGAGTTACTCAGCCAAAGCGGCTGCACACCATAAACAAGATACCCATGTCTTAGAGAGAAAAAAATGACCCTCTGGCTTACCACCATCATCATTGCCCTTACATACATTGGAATTGCGCTCGGCGGCTTTCCGGGCCTGCGCGTCAACCGCACCACCATTACCCTCATCGGAGTTGGCTTGTTGCTAGGCCTAGGCTTGCTCGATTACGAAAAAATGGGCAGCTTACTCGAAATCAATACGCTGGTTCTGCTGTTTGGCATGATGGTCATCAACGCCAACCTACAACTGGCAGGATTCTTTCGGTTGGCAGGCGCGTTCATTCTCAAATTCACCCGTTCACCACGCACCTTGCTAGCGCTGGAAATTCTAGCAGCAGGCGTATTAAGCGCGCTCTTTCTCAACGATACCATCTGCATCATGCTCACCCCGCTGATTGTAGATGTCACCCTTTCGGCCAAGCGCAACCCGATTCCCTACTTAATCGCCCTGGCTGCGGCGGCCAACATCGGTTCGGTTGCCACCCTCACCGGAAACCCACAAAATATGATAATTGGCATCGCATCCGGCATCTCTTACCTCGATTTTGCAATCGCACTCACCCCAATCGCCTTGCTTGGCATGGGAACCATCTGGCTAGTGTTGGTTTTATTTTATCGAGAAGAATTCTCCGCCACACATTTCGAGCGTGTCGAAATTCCTCAACCGCGCTTGTTCCGCCCGCTGTTATATAAAAGTCTCTTCGTCACCGGCGGTTTATTGGTCGCCTTCGTATTGGGTGTGCCGATTGCTGAAGCAGCCTTTGTGGCTGGGTGCGTATTGCTGTTTACGCGTCGGGTTCACCCCGAAAAAGTGATGAATGAAGTAGATTGGAACTTGCTTGTCTTCTTCGCCGCCCTCTTCATCCTGACCGGCGTCATCGAACTGAACGGCCTGACGGAGGGATTGTTCGCCATCTTAGCGCCATACATCAACCAGGGTGCAGCAGCGCTGGCAGCAATCACTGTTTTGCTCTCCAATCTGGTCTCGAACGTCCCTGCTGTTCTATTGTTACGCCCCGCCATTGGGACACTTTCCAACCCACAGGCAGGTTGGCTCACCTTAGCCGCTGCCTCCACCCTAGCCGGAAACTTGACCCTGCTCGGCTCGGTAGCCAACTTAATTGTAGCCGAAAGCGCCGCCAAGCGCGGCATTCACCTGACTTTTTGGGAATATACCAAAAGTGGCCTGGTCATCACCCTACTCTCGCTGGCCATTGGAGTGGTATGGATACAGACTTTTTTATGGAAATAACTAGCGGGACATATCTCGTTCCAGTTTATCCAGCAGGCGCGGCAGGTTAAGTTGCTGCAAAATCGCCCGTGCCTGCCGATACTTCGCCATCGCCGCTTCCATGAGACCCTGCTTGGCTTCGTAATTCGCCCAATCCCATAGTACCATTGCTTGCTCGCGTAACGCTCCGCTTTCTTTGTGGATAGATAAAGCCCGTTCAAAACATTGCCGAGCATCCAAGCGCTCATCGCCCACCGGCACCGGGGCAAACATGCGTGCTGCCACCAAGCCCAAGACCCGCCATACCTGACCACGAAAGGAACTCTCCTGCTGTTCAACTTCCTGCCAAGCCCGCAGAGCAACATCCATCGCTTGTTCAAGATTGCCCTTCCCCAAATGTGCCTCCGCCAGAAAACACAATGATTCAACTTCGGTAAACACTTGTTCACGACTAGCATTCAACGCCGATTCCAGCGCGTGAATAGCCGCATCAAACTCACCCATCGCCACATACGTTCCGCCCATATTATTTAAGCAAACGACCACTTGTCCCAAATCACGCACCTGGCGAGCTAGCGCCAAAGACTCCTCATAAAACGAGAGCGCTCGTTGGTTTTCCCCCATCAAACGGTAATTCTCGCCAATGTTGTTCAGCATAGCGGCTTCATACACACGATTACCAATCAAACGCCAATGTTCCAGAGACTGCAATTTATACTCCAAAGCACGTTCGTAATGGCCTTCAACTACATACACCATACCTAGTACGTTATACAAACGAGCCGTCTGCACTGAGGCGTGGGCTTGCAACGCCACTTCCAAGCCGCGTTGCGCGCTGGCTTTCGCCGCCGCATATTTACCCTGATAATAAAGCGCGCGTGATTTTTCCAACAAAATCTGCGCCATCTCCTTCAAATCAGGCGGCTCTAGCAGGTCATAACACCTTTCCGCTTCTCCCACAGCCTTCAGAACCGCATCATAGTTTCCTCGAATTTCGTTAACCAGGGCCAGGCCGTGCAAAGCGCGCATTTGAGCAGGCAAATCGCCTAATTCGACCGCGGCCTCAAGCATAGCCTGATACCCCTGCAAAGATTCTTGCCAATGTGTCAACTGATAATTAACGTAAGCCAGCTTCTCATACGCTATAATACGCCGCCGGTCTTTGGAATTGTCTGACATCAGCGTTAAGGCACGCTGCAAATGGTCAAACGCGGACTCGAACATAAAGGTATCGGTTGCGCCTTGCCCAGCCCGCAAATACCAGTCAATCGCATCGCATAATTCACCGGCCAAGTCAAAATGCTCAGCCAACACACTCGCATAATTTTGCACGCCCTCACCGCTTTTCTTGATAATCCAGTGCGCAGCATAAAGATGATGAATGCGTCGTTGCGCCTTGAGCGCTTGCTGATACACCACATCACGTAACAGCGCATGGCGAAACAGATATTCTTCTGACCCAGCAAAAACCGACTGATTGCGCCGATAAATCAACTCTTTTTGTGCCAGGCGACGCAACAAAGGTGTTACCTGCCCTAAAGCCGGCTCTTGCTCTTCGATATAAGCCAACGCATCATCCCAAAAAACCCGCCCAATCACAGAGGCGCGCTGCAACAGTAACCGTTCCTCGTGCGACAACCGGTCAAGACGCGCCTGCAACACACCAACCAGCGTTGGCGGCACGCGCACCGCTTTGACCTTTTCCGCATCAATTCGCCACTCTGTCTCCTGTTTGATAATGCTCCCATTTTCAATAAACATCTTAATCAATTCTTCAAGATAAAACGGATTGCCATCCGTCTGCTGCACCAACATCTCCTCAAAAGAAAGCGGCAAATCAGAGACCTTGCGCAAAATCTCGCGCACCAGGCGATGACTGTCCTCCTCTCGCAACGGTTCCAGATGAATCGTCTTGATGCCGGGCAACTGCTGCTCCCACAATGCAGTACGCTCAAAAAATGAGGGGCGCGCAGTCGCAATCACAACACATGACAAATGCGCGCCTTGTTCGCAAAAATACTGAAACAAATGAAGCGAACTATCGTCAGCCCAGTGCAAATCTTCCAACAGAAAAATCAAAGGCGCACTTTCCGCCAGACGGCTAAAAAATTCGACCACCGCCTCAAAAGCCCGCGAGCGCAAGGTGCGTGGGTCGTTACGAAACGGCAGCAAATACTCACTCTCGCTAAAATCAAAGCCCAACAATTGCCCAATGTAGTGTGCAATCTCCCGCCCACTTTCGCCCAGCAGGTTTAAGATTCCACGCTCCAACTTCTCACGCGCCTCCGTCCCATTATCTGTTTCTTGAATCTGAAAATAATAAAAAAACAGGTCACGAACGAGCGACAACGTCTGCTCTTGGCGTTGTTGGTCGGCACGGGCTTTAAACAGCCAAGGCGTCAGAGACGAAGAAGCCAACCAACGCTCCACTTCGTGCAACAGCCGGCTCTTCCCAATGCCCACATCCCCAATGATATTGAACACCTGCAAGCCTGGCTTGCGCGTCATACGCTCAATGGCCGCCGTCAGCACCCGAAACGGACGGTCGCGTCCAATCATCCGCGTTTCAATCCCTTCCACACCCCGTATTCCAGGCCGAAATGCGCGCGGGCGCGCCCCATGCACAATATACGCCTGAAGCGGCTCACTCTTACCTTTCACCTCCAATGTAGGGATTGCCTCCACATTGAACAACCCGCGCACCTGCCGATACGTATCAGCACTGATGAGAATCTTGCCCACCGGCGCGGCTTTTTCAAGCCGTGCTGCCACATTCACGGTATCCCCCATGGCCGTAAATTCACCTTGCGTCCCTAAAGAACCGAGCAAGACACTACCAGTATTGATTCCCACCCGCATGCGGAACTTTACCCCTAAGTGCGGGTCTGATTTTAGATAATCGAGCATCTCTAACGCAGCACGAATAGCACGTTCTGGGTCATTTTCATGCGTTTGCTCGCGCCCCCAAATCGCCATCACCCCATCGCCTAAATGTTTATCAATCGAACCGCCATGCGCCAGAATAATAGAATCCAGCCTTTGCCACATCTCGTTCATCAAATCGCTGATGTCTTCTGGGTCAAGCGTTTCAGCCAGCGCGGTAAAACCAGAGACATCGGCAAACAAAATAGTGACAAACTTACGCTGCTGCTCTTGTTGCTGGGCCTGAAGCAAGAGCAGTTTTTCGCGCATTGGACCAATGGCCGTATCCACCACACTATCCCCCAACACAGCCCGTTGCGCTTCCAACGCCGCAATGCTCTGTTGGAGCAATTCAATTTCGCTCGTCATATCTTGATTATATTTAACTCTCCAACAAAATGACCCACGCCTCGAAAATTTTTATGAAATTGCTTTACACGACGACCAACCCCTGTCCTCTCCGCAACAAACAAAAGAAGCGAAACCAAGCCTAATAAAAAACAGGCAACCCAGTTCACTTGATATTGATGAAACGCCCTGCACGCCGTGTATTTTGCTCAATATCGAGCAAAATCAGCAACGCTGCGGCCAAACCATGCAACACCGCCAAAATCATCAACCCTTGAAACGGCCTACCCAAGTTAAAGAGCAAGTACATCCAATCAATCGCAAACTGATTCACCAAATTATTGTACAAAAACATACCCATATCATACACATATTGCAACAAATAAATCGCAAAAATAGCCCATCCCAGCCAGCGCATCCGACGTTCCAAGCGCAAAACAGAATCGCAGTCAAAATAAGTTCCTAAAAAAGGAAGTCTTTTTTCATCAGGTGTCATCATTCCTCCGCTCGGTTTGTTATAATCAAGTAAATTAAGCAATATTACAGCCAAGAACGCGCGGCTTTCAACGATTCACCGAGGACATCCCCATTGTTTTTGGGCAGCGCCCTTGTTGAAATAACACGCACCTAAATTATACCCTCGCCACCCTGCAATCGGCGATAACAAAGGATACACCGATGGATTCCAGCACACCCTCCCGCATTCCTGCTTTTATCCGTGAAGCCGTCGAAGAAGACCTGCGAACCGGACGATTTACCTACGTTCGCACCCGTCTGCCCCCCGAACCCAATGGCTATTTGCACATTGGTCACTGCAAAGCCTTTCTGATTGACTACTTCACCGCCAAAGAATTCGGCGGCGAACTCTACCTACGCTTCGATGATACCAACCCGGCCAAAGAAGAGACGGAATTCGTCGAAGCCATCCAAGAAGATGCCGCCTGGCTCGGCATTCGCTGGGACAAAGTCACCTTCGCTTCTGACTACTTTGACCTGCTCTACGAATGGGCGATTAAACTCATCAAAATGGGCCTAGCCTACGTAGATGACCAAAGCCAGGAGGAAATGAGCGCCAACCGTGGCACCCTACCCAAAGGCACAAAATGGAGCGAAACCGAAGCCGCTGTGCGCCCAGGAGTAGACTCCCCCTGGCGCAACCGCTCGGTGGAAGAAAACCTCGACCTTCTAGAGCGCATGAAAAACGGCGAATTCCCCGAAGGCAGCCGCGTTTTGCGCGCCAAAATTGACATGTCGCACCCCAACATCCTCATGCGCGACCCGGTGATGTACCGCATCATGCATGTCCCCCACCATCGCACCGGTGATAAATGGCACATCTACCCAATGTACGATTGGTCACACGGACAAAACGACTCGATGGAGGGCATCACACATTCACTGTGTTCCAACGAATACATCATCCATCGTCCACTCTATGAGTGGTTCATCGAAAAACTGGGCATCTTCCCTAGCCGACAAATTGAATTCTCCCGCCTAAACCTAACCTATGCCATGATGAGCAAACGCAAATTGCGCAAACTGGTCGAAACGGGCGTCGTGCGCGGCTGGGACGACCCACGCCTGACTACCTTGCGCGGCCTGCGACGGCGCGGCGTACCACCCGAAGCCATTATCGAATTCGTCACCGGCTTAGGCGAAACCAAAAATGACAGCTGGGTTGAAATGGCACAATTCGAGGCCGTCATTCGTGATGTCCTCAACAAAACAGCACTACGCCGCATGGCAGTCCTCAAACCGCTCAAACTCGTCATTGATAACTACCCCGATGACTTGGTAGAGGAAATGGACGCCATCAACAACCCCGAAGACCCCAGCACCGGCACACGCACCGTGCCATTCTCTAAAGTGCTATACATCGAACAAGATGACTTCCGTGAAGTACCCCCACCCAAATATTTCCGCTTATTCCCAGGCAACGAAGTACGCCTACGCTACGCCTACCTGGTCAAATGCACGCACGTTGTTAAAGATGAAACCGGCAACGTGACCGAAGTTCACTGCACCTACGACCCGGCCACACGCGGCGGGGATGCACCCGATGGACGCAAAGTCAAATCCACCATCCATTGGGTCTCAGCACAACACGCCGTTCAGGCTGAAGTCCGGTTATACGAGCAGCTCTTCACCGTCGAGCGACCCGACGAAGGAGAATTGGAAAACATCATCAACCCCAACTCACTCGAAGTGCTCACCAACTGCTTCGTAGAACCCTCTCTCGCCAATTCCAACCCCGGGGAACGCTTCCAATTCGAGCGAGTCGGCTACTTTTGCACCGACCCCGATAGCCAGCCCGGCAAACCGGTCTTTAACCGCACAGTAACACTTAAGGATAGTTGGGCCAAGATAGAAGCAAAAGTCAAATAACGCATGTCCCCAGCCTACCCTATGCGCCTGGCACAACTTGTTGCCAGGCGCATCTTTTGCAAGGATATTCACACCTCGGCCTGACAATCCGGCATTACAATAATATCAGGTCGGTGCATTTTACTGCAGAATGGCATAAAATTGACCTGACAGGAATTTTGACGATGAACGACAGCACACTTGAGTACAAATCATCCGCCGAAATTAATGAAATCTTTTCCTACAACGACCGGTTCCTGGCAATTTCATATTCTACAGCGGCCATCGGCGTTATCGTCTTTCTCATCAACCTGCTGCGCATTGGCGGTATGCGCTTCGTGCACAGTCTCAATGGCGTCATTGCCCTGCTCTCCGCCATCATACTACTCGCACTCGCCCTACGCATCTACACACGATTACAACACATACCCCGCATGAACTGGCTGTGGCTGGCCATTTCCATTGGCGCCGGTGCATTCACCCTGGTAGAACTCATTCGTCTGCTCGTCATCCTCATCTCTCCTATGCCACGCCTCACCATCCTCAACTGGTTTGGGTTGCTGGCACATCTCCCGTTCTTATACGCCTTTGCCTTGCGTTACACCATCCTAGAAACCTTCCCCGAAAAACGCCAGCAACAACTGCTATGGGGTGGATTGGGGCTAGGACTGCTCTACCTAATCGCCTTTCAACTTCTACCTTTGCTCACCGGACGCGTTGTCAGCATTGCCGGCGCTATTGCCGGCTTGCTTTACGCCCTAACCGACCTCGGGTCACTCTTCCTGCTGGGTAATATCGTCCTCTCCCAACAAAAAGTATTTGGCGGCCCCTGGAAATACCTGGCACTAGCCATCGGTCTAAAATTTCTGAGCGAGCCGATTCTCCAAATCCCCTCCAACCTAGGCGCAGGATTCACCCTATCCTTCGCTAACTTTTTCAATTACAGCTGGTACGGCTTCGCCGCCTTTGGCCTGTTCGTTTATGAAACCGCGCTAGCCTACCAATTTACACCGCCCCAACCGAGCGTAAAACAAGAAGAAGTCACCCCCAACGCCAACGCCCTCCTGTTCACCGATGAAAATGACAAAGTCATCAAAGCCAGTCTCAATTTTCGTTACATCACCCGTCTGCCCGATTCCATCTCCCTCACCGGCAGCCCTGCACACGAAGTACTTGGCATATCAGAAGCCGCATTTCAAGAAATGAAAACCCAACTGCGCAAACAGGGCAACCTAAAAAAATACATCATCGAACCGTCCTATTTCCGCGCAGGCAACAAAGCATGGCTCACCGCCATCCCCTCATTCGACCAACAACGCCGCTACACCGGCATGGACATGGTCGTCCAAGTACTGACCGAAGGCGTAGCAGGGGCCGGCCTAACCAACGAAGAACGTGCCCTGGTTGAAAACATCTTCTACCTCAGTGGCGTCAGCGGCGAAGACATCGAAGAACTGCTCATCACCTACTTCAACCTACACTACAAAATGCTGGCCAACCTGGCCGTGCAATACGAAGGCTCACGCCGCGCAGCCGGCTTGAGCGACCGCGTCAACCAGATTGCCAAACAACAACGCTTTCTGGTGCGCGTCCTCGAACAAGAACTCAACGTGCCAGAAGAAGTCAAACGAGATGACCTGGGCAAATCCATCTCCATCCTGCTCGCCGCCGGACGTGAATACATCGCCAACCTGGCTGGAGTAGAGATTGTGCAGCGCGAAACACAACGCCTGCACCGCGAAGCCGACCGCACCACCCGCAGCCTAATCAAAAAATACAACCTAGACCGCATGGCCCTTACATCCTAAAAACGACTACCCCCCAACCCACAAACCTCCGCAAACCTGTGCGGAGGTTTTAATCTTTCAGGCTTACAATACACGTCTACCACATCATCGCCAGGAGTTCCGCATGAAAACCTTCCTCCGTATCCTGAAAATGCTTGGGCTAGGTTTGCTTGGCCTAATCGGTCTCGCCTTAGTCGTATACGCCCTACTCCCCAAAGGCCCACGCGACCTGATGGAATACACCGACCGAACCGGCACACAAAAACCGCTCTTTATCGGCCAAGAATACGCCATCGTTGCCGGCACCCCCTGGAGTGCAGAAGCCGGAAAAGAAGTACTCGAAAAAGGGGGAACCGCCTGCGACGCCGCCGTCGCGGCCCTGCTCACCCTCAACGTTACACATGGTGAAGCCGCCTCCTTCCCCGGCGTAGCACCCATGCTGTACTACAACGCCCAAACCGGAGAAGTCAAATCCTACATTGGCGCAGGCAAAGCCCCCCTGGCGGCCACCATCGAAAAATTCAAAGCCGCCGGCTACGAAACCGTTCCCGATTTTCACATTTGGGCGCAACTCGTCCCGGCCTCCCCGGATGTCATCGTTGCACTACTCAACGAATGCGGCACCATGTCCTTTAGCGAACTAGCCGCCCCGGCCATCCAAATTGCCCGCGAAGGCTTCCCAATTCACGCCATCATGTACCGCAACCTACAGTTCTCCCCGCTCGAACAAATTGGCTTCAGTTTGCTCATGCCCGAAACAGCCCGCGTCTACCTGCAAGGTGAATTTTGGCGACCCATTCACCTGCACGACCGCATGAAATTCCCAGATTTAGCCAACACCCTCCAAGCCCTGGCCAACGCCGAACAAACAGTCCTAGCCGCAGGCGGCACACGCCAACAGGGCTATCAAGCCGTACGCGACTACTTCTACAAAGGCCCCATTGCCCAAGCCATTGCCGAAATGCACCGTAAACAAGGTGGACTGATGACCTATGAGGACCTTGCCACCTACAGCGGCGGCTGGGAAACACCCCTACGGGGCAGTTACGGACCCTACACCTTCTATGGCAACGGCACCTGGTCACAAGGCATCATGGAACCGCTGGTCCTACAAATCCTGGAAGGCCTAGACCTAAAAAGCATGGGGCATAACTCCCCACAATACATCCACACCGTCACCCAAGCCATCGAGCTCGCCTTTGCCGACCGCGAAGCCTACATTGCTGACCCAGATTTCGTCAACGTTCCGCTCGATATCCTGCTCTCCAAAGAATATGCAGCCGAACGCAGAAAAATGATGACAGACCGTGCTTTTGGAAAATTACCTACTGCCGGAGAGATTCCCGGCTTCCAAGCCACATCCGCACAGCCAGAAAACCCAGTCACCAACCTAACCTCGGCTCTCTTCGCCAACACACACACCGGCCAAGATACATCCCAACTGGTGGTGCTGGACCAATATGGCAACTCCGTCGTCATGACCCCCTCAGACTTCCCCAAGAGTCCCATGGTTCCTGGCCTAGGCCTGACCTTAGGCGACCGCATGAATCAATTTCGCCTCGACCCGACGCACGTCAACTCCCTGCAGCCCGGCAAACGCCCACGCATCACACCGCACGCCGTCATCGTCTTCAAAGATGGAAAATACTTCATGTCATACAGCACCCCTGGTGGCGACATGCAAGCCCAAGCGCTGGTTCAAGTCTTTCTAAACATGGCTGTCTTTGGCATGGACATTCAACAAGCCGTCAGCGCGCCGCGCTTCTACAGCATCAGCGCCCCCTCCTCCTTTGCGCCACACGAATACACCGTTGGTGGCTTGCGGCTAGAACCTCCCCTGGCTGAACAAGTGAGTGAAGCACTGGCAGCCCTAGGCTACAACATTCAGGTCAACCCTCAATACCCGCTCGACAAAGACTTCGGAGCTGTTGGTGCCATTCACATTGGCGCAGATGGCCTGATATACGCCGGCGCCGACCCAAGAGAAGAAACCACCGCCGCCGGAAAATAAACGCAACTTTCTGCCAATCTAGGCATCTAACCAATGCATATATGTAATGAAATTCCTGCTTCTTAGGCAAACGAGGTCCTTATGCCCAAACCATCCACCGCGGCTGCACGTCGTCGTGCAACCGCATCCAACAACCCTCTCGCTTTCTTACAGCGTCCTGCTGGACAGCTAACCCTACTTGGCATTGCCGCCCTGGTAATCATCATACTCATCCTTACAGCCAATAGCGGCAACAACGGACTACCTGCCACCATTAGCACACAAGACGCATACCAACTGTACCAAACCAACCAAGCCTTCTTTCTCGATGTGCGCGAAATCGAAGAGTGGAATGAATACCACGCACCCAACACCACCCTCATCCCCCTAGGACAACTAGCGGCACGCATCAATGAAATCCCCGTTTCAAAAGACGCACCCATCGTTGTTGTCTGCCGTTCTGGCAACCGCTCTGACGAAGGCCGCGACATCCTCAAACGCGCCGGATTCACCAACGTCACCAGCATGGATGGTGGCCTAAAAACCTGGCGCGACCTAGGCTACCCCATCGAACCATAAAAGCACCTACTCCAAACAAAAACGAAGTCCAAAGTTTTCCGACTTTGGACTTCGTTTCTTAATCTCAACATCTATCGACCCGCTGAGTTTCGCAGCACCACCTGCAAATCGTCCAACATCTCCTGTGCAGTCAAGCCATACGGCCAAGTTAACATCAACCGCCCTTCCTCATCTAACACTAACGTTGTCGCAGTATGGTCAACAGTGTAATACCCATTCTCATCAGGCGGATTAATTTGATAAAAAATACCAAACGCCTTCGTCACAGCATCTATCTGCTCCTTTGAACCACTCAACCCCACAAAATCAGGATGAAACGCACTCAAATAAGAAGCCACTCGCTCTGGCGTATCTTTTTGCCAATCCACCGCCACAAACAAAACCTGGACCTGACGGCTCTGCTCACCCAATTCATTCAATGCCCAACGCAAATGCGCCAACGTCGTTGGGCAGACATCTGGGCAGGACGTATAACCAAAGTATAAAACCACCACCCGCCCTCGAAATGTGCTGAGCGAAACCGGACCATCGCGCGATTGCAAACTAAAATCAGGTATTGGCTTTGCAGGCTCAATCAACGTGCCATGCAAAACCGGCGGACGCGTCAATTGAAAAACCCCAATCCCAACCACCAACAACAAAACCAAACCAGCAAAAACCACAAACGGACGCTTCATAGACCTAACGACTCATCACCACAAAACTCACCGTTACTTCCCCCGCACTCTCAAATTTTAACGTACAGAGAGTGCTTTCACCAGCCTTCAAATCCTGCTTTAAATCCATCAACATAATGTGATAACCACCGTGCTTCAACTCCACCATTCCACCCGCAGGAACTTCAATCGACTCGACCTCACGCATCCTCATCACATCGCCATCCATCACCGTTTCGTGCACTTGCGTCATCGTGGCTGCATCACACCAAGCACCCAAAAGACGCTCTGCTGCCGCGCCCGTATTCTTAAGCGTCAAAAATCCACCTGTCGTCTGTCCTTTAGCGCCCGCCATAGCGCGAGGAGCATAAATCTCCAACGTGCCAACCGTCAAGACAGGCATATTCCCCACAGGCATCCCTGACCCATGTTGCATACCATCATTTGACCCACAAGCCGACAGCAATACAACCAGACTCACAACCACCAACCACCAATGCTTCATTATTACCTCCTTGACCAAAACGGAAAACATGAGAAAATTTGAGAAAATTATCAAGACAGACAAAATTCTATCACCACTTTCCATCCTACACAGATGAAAAATCTTTCACCCCGGCAACAAAAAATTCTAAATCTACTCACCCAAAAAGGCGATTTAACCATCGCCGAAATTCGTCAACTGACTGGCATCTCACAAGCTACGGCCTACCGCGAGGTACAAACCCTTGCGCAAGCAGGCATTGCCCAAAAAACACCTGGTGGTTTATCGCTCCTGCCGGCTATCGCCGGTTTATGTCTGCATTGTCATCGTTTGGTCAACTCGCGACTAGTGTTTTACCTAGAACAACCCGATGGTGAACGCCGCGCTGCCTGCTGTGCGCACTGCGGATTACTAGCACTCAACCACCTCCCCAACACACAGCAAGCCACAACCACTGATTTTTTATATGGGTCCTTCCTCAACGCAGCCCACGCTTGGTACGTTCTACAAAGCACCGTCGCACCGTGCTGCCAACCTTCAGTACTGGCTTTTGGACAAAAAACAGATGCAGAACGCTTCGCCACTGGTTTTGGCGGTCAAGTATGTGATTTTACAACTGCCCAAAAACAGATTGCACTGCTAATGTCCTTACATCAGACAGAACACCACGAGAAATCATCAACAAATAACAGCCCCCACACACCTTAATCAGGAAAATATCCGATTATGATATACCTATAGAACGCATAAAGTGAAAGCCCCAAAGGACTTCTTAATACCAAGAGCAAAACAACCAACAATAATCAAGCATGTGCGGGGTATAATGAAAATGTGTTCTACTTTCCCATCCGCTACCATCATCCGTTTATCCGCTTCCTCATCCGCTGCCCCCATCCGCTTATCCGCTTCACCATCCGTTGCCACATCCGCTACCCCCATCCGCTTATCCGCTTCACCATCCGTTGCCACATCCGCTACC
>QEXW01000157.1 GCA_003130845.1 Anaerolineae bacterium | reverse complement strand
GTCGGACAATTCTACCGTTTCAATTTAGCCGATTCCCTGCTGCGGGCCGGGGTAGGCGCCTGGAAGAAGAACGGGCATTAGGAGGTAGATTATGAGCATGCAACGAATTTCGATTGACCCCATTACCCGCCTGGAGGGTCACGGCAAAATTGACATCTTCCTAGACGAACAAGGGGACGTTGCCAATTCCTACTTCCAAATTCCCGAACTGCGCGGGTTCGAGCGCTTCTGCGTCGGGCGGCCAATCGAGGAAATGCCTTTGCTGACCAACCGCATCTGCGGCGTCTGCCCCGAGGCGCACCACATGGCCGCCGTCAAAGCCGCCGATGCCGTCTATCACGTAGACCCACCCCCCACCGCCAAAAAACTGCGTGAACTGCTCTACATGGCCTTTTACGCCACCGACCACACCACGCACTTCTACGCCCTGGGTGGCCCCGATTTCATCGTCGGCCCCGATGCCCCGGTCGCCCAACGCAACATCTTGGGCGTCATTCACAAAGTTGGGCTAGAAATAGGCAGCAAAGTGATTCAAATGCGCAAATATGGCCATGAAACCGTAGAAATCATCGGTGGACGCAAAGTCCATCCGGCCTCAGCCATCCCCGGCGGCATTACCAAAATTCTCTCGGAAGAAGAGCGCAAGCACATCGAAGAAATGGGGCGCTGGGCCATTGACTTTGCTCTCTTCAGCCTGCAAGCCTTCAAAGACATTGTCCTGGCCAACAAAACCTACCTCGACCTAATCGTAGGTGATGTATACACCCACAAAACCTACTACATGGGCCTGGTAGATGCCAACAACAAAGTCAACTTTTATGATGGCAAAGTGCGCGTCGTAGACCCGGAGGGCAAAGAATTTTGCAAGTACGAACCCAAAGACTACATGCACCACATCGCCGAGCATGTTGAGCCTTGGACATACTTGAAATTCCCCTATCTCAAAAACGTCGGCTGGAAAGGGTTTGTAGATGGCAAAGACTCCGGCGTGTATATGGCCACACCGCTCTCACGGCTCAACGCCAGCGATGGCATGGCCACCCCACGCGCCCAAGAGGCTTATGAAGAAATGTATGCCACGCTGGGCGGCAAGCCCGTTCATCAGCGGCTTGCCATTCACTGGGCGCGGCTGATTGAACTGCTGTACGCTGCTGAACATTGGGTAGAACTCGCAACCGACCCCGAAATCACCTCGCCCCATGTTCACACCCCGCCCACCCAAACCCCCACCGAAGGCGTTGGGATTGTGGAAGCCCCGCGCGGCACGCTGACGCATCACTACTGGACAGACGAACGCGGCATTGTCACCAAAGCCAACCTAATTGTCGGCACAACCAACAACTACGCCCCCATTCAAATGTCCACCAACAAAGCAGCGCGCAACCTAATCAAAGGTGGAAAGGTAACCGAGGGCTTATTAAATATGGTCGAAATGGCTTTCCGCGCCTACGACCCATGCTTCGGCTGCGCCACGCACTCTCTCCCCGGACAAATGCCGCTCGAAATTACCCTACGCTCGCCTGATGGCCAAGTGTTGGAAGTCATCAAGCAATTTGTAGAGTAAAAACGCTCACATTCCTCCCCTCTCGTTGGCGATTGGAGGCTGCTTCTCCAATCGCCAACCGTTCTAAAACGCCATGAGCAAAATTCTGGTCATTGGACTCGGCAACCCTATCCTTGGAGATGACGGCGTAGGTTGGGTAGTCGCACAAGAAGTAGAGCGCCGCCTACACGCTTCATCATCGTTAAGCAGTCCCGGGCAACAGAACACACCCATCACCATCGAATGCCTCTCGCTGGCCGGCATCTCGCTGATGGAGCGGATGATTGGCTACGAGCGAATCATCCTGATTGACTCGCTCAATACCGGAAAGTACCCGCAGGGGGCAGTCATCACGTTCAGCCTGGCTTCTCTTGAAGACTTAACCTACGGCCACAGCGCTTCAGCACATGACCTTTCACTCAAACGCGCCCTAGAATTGGGAAGAACGATGGGAGCAAGCCTGCCAGACGAGGAAAATATCCAGGTTGTCGCCATCGAAGCCGCACACGTGTACGATTTCACCGAAGAGCTAAGCCCTGAAATCGCCGCTGCGGTACCCCAAGCCGTGGAAACAACGCTGAAATTATTAGGGGCGCTCTAAGCGCCCCTAATGCTTCTTTTTCGCCTCCAGAATGATTTGTTCCATATCCTTCAAATGCAAATCGAGCGCCCCCACCGATACTTGAATTTCGCGCAGCGAGAGCGCCAAAGCAATCATCATCAAAATCAAACTCAAGCCAAAAATCCACTTACCCACTGCCAACCAACCTGCAAACAGCGCAAACATCGAAACCACACAGAACAACAGGCTGGCAATCCCAAAGGCCTGCATATCGCGGATTAAGCGAATGCGGTACTTTAGGTTGGCAATTTGTCCAACATACACCTCGTTTTGGTCAATTTTGTACTTGGCGTGCAAATCGCGAATGAGATTTGCCAGAGTTAGAAAACGATTGGTAAAGGCCAACAGCAAAAGGGAAATGGCCGGGAACAACAAAGCGGGGGTAGTAACATTGATTTCCATGCTGTGATTATAATCAATCTACGGAGGAAGAAATGAACAAATCACAAACCGCCCAGTGGATTGAGCGAGACCGGCAACAACTCCATCCGGTCTATCACCCAAAAAGTCACACCGAGCCGCTCGTTATCGAACGCGGGGAAGGCGTGTGGCTTTACACCACCGATGGCCAAAAAATCCTGGATGGTATGGCCGGGTTGTGGAATGTCAACGTCGGCTACGGCAACGAGGAACTGGCACATGCTGCTTACGAGCAAATGCAGCAAATGGCCTTCACCTCGAATTTTGCCGGCATGACCAACTTGCCCTCCATTTTACTGGCCGAAAAACTAGCCGGCTTTGCCTACCAGGGTCTCAACACGACCTTCTTTGCTTCCGGCGGCTCGGAGGCCAATGACTCGGCCTTCAAAACTGCCCGCTACTACTGGAAACGCAAGGGCAAACCCAACAAGACCAAAATCATCGCCCGTAAGGGTGGCTACCATGGCGTAACGATGTATGCCACTTTTGCCACCGGCCTAGAAAAATACCACACCATGTTTGGGCCAGGTTTTGCCGATTTTATTCACATCCCTGCCCCTAACCCCTATCGCTTCGAGGGCGCAATAAAACCAGGAGAAACCGTTGGTCAGGCAGCCGCGCGTGCTTTAGAGGAAGCAATTTGGCGGGAAGGCGCCGAAACCATCGCGGCTTTCATCGCCGAGCCGGTGATGGGGGTGGGTGGCGTCATCGTTCCACCCGACGACTATTTCCCCCTGGTGCGTGAGATTTGCGACCGATACGAAATTTTATTCATCGCCGATGAAGTCATCACCGGTTTTGGGCGCACCGGCCAGTGGTTCGCGCTCAAGCACTGGGGAGTCAAACCGGATATCCTCTCCTTCGCCAAAGCCATCACAAGCGGCTACGCGCAGTTGGGTGGCATCCAAATTTCGGATACCATCCGGGATGCCATCGAAACTGCCCCAGAAGGTGAAGCCTATATGCACGGCTATACCTACTCTGGTCATGCCACTGCCTGCGCGGTTGGATTAAAAAACCTAGAAATCATGGAACGAGGAGATTTTCCTGAACGCGCCCGTCAGATGGGAAAACGCTTACTCGAAGGCCTAAAAACACTTCAAGAATTCCCCTTTGTCGGCAACGTACGCGGACTGGGGTTGATGTGCGGTGTGGAAATCGTCTCAGATAAAGACACGAAAACGCCCGACCCAGCCTTAGCGCTGAAAATCTTCAAAGCCGCCCAAAGCCACGGCCTGCGTTCTCGCCCACTTGGTGCCACCTTGGCATTTGCGCCACCTCTTGTCATTCGTGAAGAGGAAGTAGATGAAATTATCAAACGGTTAGGCGCAGCAATGGATGGGATAAGGTAGGAGTTTCTACGGCCTCCAACCTCGATCTTCCGGCAAGGAGTTGCCTCCATCTACCACAATTAACTGACCGGTGATATACGAAGCATCGGGATGGGCCAAAAAGCGTACCGCATGGGCGACTTCTGCCGGCGTACCAGAACGCTTCAGCGGAGTGAGTTCTCCCGCTCGTCGTTCCGATTCAAGCTGAGAAGCGGTAGCAATCCACCCAGGCGCAATCGCATTGACTGTAATACCATCCCCGGCGGCCTCCAGAGCAAGCGCACGGGTAAATCCCCACATGCCGGCTTTGGCAGCATGATAAGCACAATCGCCCACAAAGGCTTGCACCGGCCCACTCGTGGAGGCAATGTTGATAATGCGACCATACGTTTGGGCGCGCATAAGCGGCAGAACAGCGCGGCTGACCAGAAAGCAAGTCGTCAGGTTGCGCGCCAGCGATTTTTCCCACTCTGCCAGAGACAAATCATCCACGCGGGCTTCTAACTGACCTTGCTCGGTGACAACGGTCATGCCAGCGTTGTTGACACAAATGTCAAGACGACCAAATTCGGCACGCAAGTCATCTAGCATCCGCTCAACCAATGCCGGCTGAGTCAGGTCAGCCACATAGCCTTTAGCACGAATGCCTTCTGCTTGCAATTCAGCCACACGTGCATAAATACGGTCGGTGGTGCTGACAATGGCAAGCGCAGCACCATCCAAGCCCAAAGCTCGCGCGCTGGCAAACCCAATTCCAGCGGGCGAGCCAGCGCCAGTGACAAGCGCCACTTGCCCGATAAGAGCTGCCATTCCTCAAATCCCCGCATTGCTCAAGGAGGCAAATAACTGTGAGAGCGCAGCGGTCAGACGGGGATGCTCCACCTCGAAGTGGACAATCGCCGCATCCAGGCGAGAGAGCGTAGAAGACAACGAGGCCTGCTCGGAGCGTTCCAACAAAGCATGGATGTCGGCATCCAAGGCTTGCAACAGTTCTCGTCCTTTATCATCAATCGAGTCTGCACTTTCCAATTCGTGGCGGAGTTGCTCAAGCAAAGTTTGGAATTCCGGGGTGTTCATTAGCGCCTCCTATAGACAAAATTGCATCCTGGCACCTGGCATAGATTATACAGGGCAAAGTACGAAAGGTCTCATCCTTAACTCAAGTTGCCGCTTTGCAAAATTTGCACGGGTTTCAACGCAAAGTCGCAGAGACGCAAAGAAAAAGCACGAGAATCTTGGTGTCTTATCGCCGCTGGATGATTAAAGCCCACCCGCAAGCGATTGAAGAACCAAAGGTAGCAACTTGCGTTAATCTTATTGTACGCAGTTTTAAGCGATTTGAAATGATATGATAAGAACATCACAACGTTTAGGAGAACCACATGGATACAAACAACCGCACATTTTCCTCCGAAGAACAAGCCGCCCTGCGTGAGCGCGCCAAGGAATTAAAAGCAGAAGCGCGCATGAGTCGCGATCGAGCGGCGGGTGAAGCGGCCGTACTGGAAAAAATTGCCGAAATGCCCGAACCAGAACGCAGCATAGCAATGCACTTGCACGAACTGATTCAAACTCACGCACCGCACCTGATGCCAAAAACCTGGTACGGCATGCCCGCCTATGCCAACCGAGAAGGCAAAGTGGTCTGCTTTTTTCAAAGCGCGCAAAAATTTGGCAGCAGATATGCCACCTTAGGCTTTACCGACTCGGCAAGCCTAGATGAAGGCGCTATGTGGGCAACTGCTTTTGCACTCAAAAAATTAACCCCTGAAGTAGAGCAAGCGATTATTGCCCTCGTAAAAAAAGCCACACAAGCCAATGCATGATTGAACCGGGGAGAAATTTTTATGCTTCTTTTATAAAACAAGCAGTGGTTTGTATTAAGTTTTTTATGTGCAAGGAATACACTAGGGGCGAGAATGAACACCATGAATATTTTCAGAAAAAATTGGCGCAAACTCATATCAGTTTTGCCCCTGCTAAGCATTGTATGGGCTTCTTTTCAACCAATACAACAACGCGAACAACAATTCCTAGTCTTGTTCACGCTTTTGTGGTTCTATATTTTCATTTTGCTTGAAGCATTCGGTAGTAGATAACAATCGCCGCTAGGTACGTGGGGGAATTTACGGTTTTGTCAGCCGATTTTTATTTCTTCTTTATGCAAAGCAAAAGTAATTTTGTGAAGGCTTTATACCTTGCGGCTATCCTCTTTAGAACAAAAGAGGTAAAAATATGTTATTTGCTATCGGATTACTGATTGTTTTCATTACACTTTCATTTAAAGCCGCTCCCAAAGAGCGCGAAGAAGATGCACATGTGCATGGCGCAGGGCAAGTTGGATTACTGGCTGCGCTTGCTTTGTTCGGCGTAGATTACTTCACTTCGTATTACTACGCGACCGGTGAAATGCTGCATGCTTTACACCCTTACGGTCTAGAACAATATGCCTATGCAGCCGTGGTTGTAATTGGCTTGGCAAACCTGGTGTTTGGCGGGTTGTACATGTACTCATTAGGTGTGTTTAATGAGGGCGGCGGCTCCTTTACCGCAGCCATGCGCTATCTAGGGCCCGCCCTGAGTTTGATTGTCGCCGTAATCTTATTGCAAGATTATATCTTTACGATTGTGGTCTCGACCCTGTCCGGTGTAGACCAACTGCTGTCTCTCAACCAGGCTGGCGGTATTGCTTGGCAATGGCACTTTCTCATCGGCGCGGTTCTCGTCGGCATTACTTGGTACATCACCATTCGCGGACGCGGCGAATCAGCGCAAGTGGTCTTTACCGGGCTGGGAATTTTTGCCCTGCTCACCATCACCATGGTGATTGGGCTGCTAATTGCCAAAATCAATCAAGCCCCACCCTTCCCACGCGAGACGCTTCAGCATGCCCAGGTTACGCTGGGAGAAGCCTTATTTCACTTGCTAGCAGCCTCAATGAAAGGGTTGGTAGCGCTCACCGGATTAGAGGCAATGTCGAACGGGATTCAATTTGTTATCGAGGACGATCCCGGCTTTGTCAAATGGGGACGCAAACATCTCCCCAAACTCGAAAAACTTTGGACGTTCTATAGTGGCAAATCAGGCATTGGCCGCGCCGTGCAGACTTCGTTCTTGTTCTATGGCACTTTGACGACGCTCATGCTCACCTACTTTGCCATCCAATTTCAGGCATTCGATGGGGTGCAAGGACGCAGTTTGGTGGGAAACTTGGCTTATCTTGGCTTTTCTATGCTCCCTGGCGGCATCATCTTATTCTGGGCTTACCAGATTTTGGCAATCGGCTTGCTTACGGCGGCTTCAATGACCGCCTTCCAAGATTTACAAGCAATTACCTGGCGCAACGTAGCCATTGGAGAATTGCCAGAAGTGGTGGTCTATCGCAACCCCAACGGCACGTTCACCCGACCGGTCACAGCGGCGGCTATCCTGGCCATCATCATTCAATTCCTGGTACGAGGAAACACCAGCGCAGCGATTCCTTATTATGGCGTAGGCGTGTTTATGCCTATTGCCATCATGGGCTTGGCCATGCGCGAACACGTCAAACAACACCTAACAGGTCGGGCACGCACCTGGGGATTGCTTGGCACAACACTCGCAGCAGCTTTATCTACTACCATCTTCGTTGGGCAAATCGTTACCAAATGGAACGAAGGCGGTTGGGTCGTGTTGATTGTCTTTTCCTTGCTCATCATAGGAGCCAACCTGCTCTTGCTCTCCCCTGCCGGCTACCGTGACCCAGAAGATATTCACCGCGTCATCCGCGAAAAATCACGCATTCATGGCCCCATGGGAAACATTGTGGAATGGCAATCCTTAAAAATGCAAGAGTATCGGTATGCCCTGCTCATGGGAATTGCGCGGTTCTTTGGCCTATTTGGGGTCTTCAAACCCCTACGATTTGATGAGTATCCCGCCCCAATCGCCCCCGGAGAATTTGAACGAGCACTTCATCACAACCAAAACAGCACATTTCTAGAACAATATCTAAACAGCCAACCACGTCCGGCGGCGCGGCTTGGAGGCGCACCCAACGAAACGCGCGATGCCACAACCCCCCTTCACTAAGCACATACAAAACAAGAAAAGCGGGGCAAATTCAACCGCAACGGATAGGGCGAGAGAATCTCTCGCCCTACTTTATGGTAAGATTTATTTGTTGATTTCATAGAAGGATAATTGCATGACCGAAACACGCTCTCCCGCCAGTCAATTGCGCGAGGAATTTCACGAAAAACAATCGCTGTTCGATGCCCAACCTGCGATTGTCCAGCGCTTTCTAGAAGCGCAAGCACGCAAAATTGCCGAAGCCCTGACCGAACATCAGCCACAGGTGCGCTTTACGCTGCCAGACCGAATTGTGGCCGAGCTGCCGCAAATTGAACAGCCGGCTACCATCACCGTCCCACCCGAACAACGAGAACAGTCCATAGGCGGGTTACGCAACCGATTGATGAAACGAGATGTAAAAGAAGAGTTGCGGCATCGCCTAAACGAGCTGGAACAATCTCCTGACCATGCGATTGCTACCAGCGCGGGGTTGTTACGATACGTCACAGCCGTGCATATGGTGCATACCATGCTCCCGTCCGGACGTTCGGTGGAATATCGTCCCGATGAAGGGGAAGACATCCCCACCATTCCCGTCGCCAACATGGAGCCGGAATCGGCCATTACCCAAAGCACCGACGCCATTGCCGAAGAGGGAAAAATCGAAGCCGGACGCGGGGATTTACAAGTACCCTTTGTCCCGGCAGCGCGGCGATTTTATTTACCCCAGTGGGTGGCATTTGATGATGAAGGGAAACTCTTGGTCGGCAGCGTGCAAGAAGCCGAGGCACACATTGCCTCCATGCAAAGATATATTGAAATCTTGCACACTGCTTCGTCTCTTGCTCCGTACATTATCGCCGACGAAGAATACCAACGAAAACGCTATGGCATGTTAGGACAACTGATTAACCAAGGGCGCGCACTGGCCAAATACAAAATCGGGGAGATTATCAGCACCATCAAAGAGCGCGCCGCGGCGGGTTCACTCAATCGCGGCCTGAGCCTGAGTTTGCCCTATTTTGATGACCAGGAACTGCGCATGGATATGCTACGCTTTGAGGTCATTCCCGCCGGACGGATTATGTTCGTGCCAGCCTTTGTGGTGCGCGCTGCGCGCGAAGAAGCCGTCAAACGTGCACAAGATACACGCTTCAACGCTTCCACCCGCAAACACATGCTGGCAGGCCTAAAAATGCTGGAAGATGCATTTTATCGTCCGGCATGAAGCAAAGGCTCTTCTATTGGCTTCACCAGCATAAGCGTGATATACGCCCATCCAACCTAATCAGGGAAGAAAGATATGCTCTTCTCCATTCTCTTACTTGTGCTAATCATCTATCTCTCATGGCGAGCAGCCCCACGAGAGCGACAGGAAGACGCCCACGTGCATGGCGCCGGGCAGGTTGGTTTGCTTGCCGCAATTGCCTTGTTTGGCGTAGATTACTTTACATCCTACTACTACGCCACCGGCGAAATGCTACACGTTTTACATCCGCACGGCCTGGACCACTTGGCCTATTACGCCATTTTCATCATCGCCATCGCCAACATCACCTTCGGTTTTCTTTACATGTACTTTTTGGGCGTCTTCAGAGAAGGTGGTGGTTCCTTTGCAGCCGCCATCCGCTATCTGGGCCCCGCAGTAGGCTTGATTGTAGCCGTTGTTTTGTTACAAGATTATGTATTTACCATTGTCGTTTCTACGCTTTCAGGAGCAGACCAGTTGCTATCGCTTGGGCAATGGGGAAATTCGCCATGGTACGTCAACTTTTTGATTGGCGCGGCCATGGTCGGCACCACTTGGTACATTACCATTCGAGGACGAGGTGAATCGGCGCAAGTGGTCTTCACCGGATTAGGCATCTTTGTGCTCATGACGCTGACAATGGCTATCGGTCTGTTCCTTGCGAAGGCCAGCGGCGTGCCACCCCTGCCACGCGAAAGCGAATTCATCGCCGCCGAGCCATCCATAGGACGTGCTCTGTTTTACTTAATTGCCGCTGCCATGAAAGGCCTAGTTGCCCTCACCGGCCTAGAAGCCATGGCCGATGGCATTCAATTCGTCATTGAGGATGACCCAGGTTACGTTAAGTGGGGAAAGAAGCACTTACCTCAATTGAACTGGCTTTGGAACTATTACAGCGGCAAAACGGGAATCGGCCGCACCGTGCAGACGGCCTTCCTATTCTACGGCGCACTCACCACACTGTTCCTGACTTATTTTGGCATCCACTTCCAGGCCTATGATGGTGTACAAGGCCGCACCCTGGTTGGCAACCTGGCATACATTGGCTTCACCACCCTCTCAGAGCAAGGCGGAGTCATTTTATTTTGGGCATACCAAATCCTGGCTGTTGGCCTGCTCACCGCTGCTTCGATGACAGCCTTTCAGGACCTGCAAGCCATTACCTGGCGCAACGTTGCCATTGGCGAAATCCCTGAAATTGTGGTGTATCGCAATGCCAAAGGAACCTTTACGCGACCGGTGACAGCGGCAGCAATTGTTGCTATCATCATTCAATTTTTAGTGCGCGGCAACACCAGCACAGCCATCCCTTTCTATGGGGTTGGTGTTTTTCTGCCGATTACCATCATGGGCTTAGCCATGCGCCACCATATCCAACTCAACCTAAGCGGACGCGCTCGCACACTCGGCCTGTTAGGCACAACTTTCTCGGTTACCCTTTCTAGTCTCATCTTGATTGGGCAAATCGTCACCAAATGGAACGAAGGCGGCTGGGTGGTACTGGTCACAATGATTATATTAGTACTAACCAGTTACATTATTCTCATCTCACCTGCCGGCTATCGTGACCCTGAAGATATTCACCGCATCATCCGTGAAAAATCGCGTGTCGAAGGGGCAATGGGCAATGTCGTGGAATGGCAATCCCTCAAAATGCAGGAATATCGCTACAAACTGCTGACCTCAGTGGCCAGTTTTATGGCAATTTTTGGCATCATGAAGCCCTTGAGCGCCGAAATGCCCTTGCCTTTACCGGCCGGCGAATATGAAGAAGCATTAAAACCCAAAGGACGAAAAACATTCCTGCAAGAATATCTGGAAAACCAACCCAAGCAAGCACCTCGTCTGGGTGGCGCTCCCAAAGAAACTGCATCTACGTCAACCGATGAAGAGTAATTCCTGACGAGATTCCAAATTGCTACTTTATTTAGTTAGCATTTCTCATGCCCTCTGAACCGATTCAATGCCTGCGCCCCCAGCAGGTCTTTCAATCTCTCGAAACATCACCCAACGGACTGAGCAGCGCCGAAGCGCAATCACGTCTGGCACTGTACGGAGAAAACGTATTACGCGAGGAACAAAAAGAACCTCTCAGTCACAAAATTGTACGCCATGCCATACATCCACAGGCCGCCATTTTATTACTAGCCGCAGTTTTGGCCGCATTTGGCAATGATTTTGGCCTGACAATAGTTATTGTAGCGCTGGTCGTGTTTAACGCCATTTTCTCCTATTGGCGTGAATACCGCGCAGAACAAGCGGTAGAAAAACTCAAAGCCATCTTACCCGCCTACGCCCACGTCCTGCGCGATGGGAAAAGTCAAAACATCCTGGCCAGAGAAGTTGTCCCAGGCGATGTGTTAATCCTGGCAGAAGGCGATAACATCCCTGCCGATGCGCGCGTGGTAGAAGAATACGGCTTACGCGTTAACAATGCCACCCTGACCGGTGAAGCCATGCCAGCCCGCAAAATCGCCGATGCCTCCTTTCAGCAAGGGATTAGCGAATTAGAACAACCCAACTTGATTTTCGCGGGCACCTCGGTTGCTGCGGGAACCGGTCGCGCCGTTGTTTACGCAACCGGCATGTTAACGCAGTTTGGGCGCATTGCCCACCTTACCCAAACCATCGCCGACCCTCCTAGCCCAATGCAAAAAGAATTACGCCAGGTGACAAAAATCATCACCCTGGTTGCACTTGGCATCGGCCTGCTTGTTCTGATTGTCGGCTTTACAACCGGCCTGGGGCTGAGCAGAACCGACCTGCTGGTCTTTACGCTTGGCATCATTGTAGGCGTCATCCCCGAAGGCCTGCCCGCCACCCTGACCCTCTCTCTAGCGATTGCGGTTCAACGGCTGACCCAAAAGGGAGTTCTTGTAAAAAAACTGAACACAATCGAAACGCTTGGCACTGTTTCTGTCATCTGCACCGACAAAAGTGGCACTCTCACCCAAAATCAGATGACCGTACGCGAAATCTGGACTTCGCGGAGAAAAATAAAAGTCAGTGGCGTTGGGTATGAACCCAAGGGAAAATTTACCCCCCACCCCAACGGACATCCTTGGGGAGAAACCTTGCTGAGTCTGCTCGAAGCCGCTGATTGTTGCAACAACGCCCGCCTGAACCCACCTTGTGCTGAACACCCCACCTGGACCAGCCTAGGCGACCAAACCGAAGCGGCACTCAAAGTCGCTGCGCTCAAAGCCAACCTGAGCGAAAAAGAACTCAACCTGCTCTATCCGCGTGTGCATGAAATCCCCTTCGATGCCCGTCGTAAACGCATGACCACCATCCACCGAGGCCTGCACCAAGAAATCGCCTTCACAAAAGGCGCACCACGCGAAGTATTACAACTTTGCACACACATTGAGATAGACAACCAGGTCATCCCGCTTGACGAGACCTTGCGCCAAGAAATCTTGACCGCGAACGATGACTTTGCACGCCGTGCCCTACGCGTGCTAGCCATTGCCAAGCGCGACCTTCCCCCCAACCTGGAGGCCTATCGCGCTGAAAACGTGGAACGCGACCTGACCTTTTTGGGATTGATGGCCATGATGGACCCTCCCCGCCCTGAAGTCGAAACCGCCATCAAAACTTGTCGCCAAGCGGGAATCCGTATTATTATGATTACCGGAGACTACGGTCTAACCGCCGAATCGCTAGCACGCCGCGTAGGCATGCTCACGGATGCGCATGCCCGCATTATCACCGGCGCTGAACTAGACCTAATGAGCGACATCGAACTGCAAAAAGCACTGGCAGAGGAAGTCGTATTTGCACGGATGGCACCTGAACACAAAATGCGCATTGTTTCTGCGCTGCAGGCAGCGGGCGAAGTGGTGGCCGTCACCGGAGATGGCGTTAATGATGCCCCCGCCTTGCGCAAGGCCGATGTAGGCATCGCCATGGGCATTGTGGGGACCGATGTTGCCAAAGAAGCCGCCGACATCATCCTGACCAATGATAACTTTGGCGCCATTGTTCACGCCATCGAAGAAGGTCGGGCCATTTACAACAACGTGCGAAAATTTGTGACCTATATTTTCTCCAGCAATGTGCCAGAAGTGATGCCTTTTTTAGTCACAGCCAGTTACCCCACCATTCCTTTGGCACTCAATGCCCGTCAGATTCTTGCCATTGACCTAGGGACTGACCTCTTACCCGCTGTGGCGCTCGGCACCGAAAAACCTGAACCCAACGTTATGCAGCATCGGCCACGCAAACGCGGCACACGGCTAATCAACAACTTTCTGCTCGTGCGTTCCTTCCTTTGGCTTGGAATGCTAGAGGCATCCTTGTGTTACATCGCTTTCTTTGCTGTGTATCTTTTTTCTGGCAATGCTCATTTACTCGGCATACCTTTCTTGATGGACCTGCCATACCCGCTCTTCTTTCACCTAGAACTTTCACCAGAAGAAGCAGGCAACATGGTAACCACTGTGTTTCACGCAGGCGTGGTCATGGCACAAGTAGGGAATGCCTTTGCGTGCCGCTCTGAAACCTTGCGCAACACTCGCTTGGGTTGGGGCAGCAACCGTCTCTTAATTTATGCTGCTCTACTGGAAATTGCCGGCATCATTATTATTGTGCACTTAGAAAGCATCGCCGGATATTTTGGCCACACAGATATTCCCCTGCGGTATTGGCTAGGATTGATGATGTTTCCGTTCATCATATACGGCATGGAATGGATACGAAAACAAATGGCCCGTCTCATGCTAGCCAAACAACGCGAAAACGAGCCTGCCTAGACAAAAGGCACAAATATGCGATAATCGAAAAAGATGCGGTAAGGAGGTTGGTATGAAAGTCATCGTCATGGGATGCGGAAGGGTCGGGTCACAAGTCAGCCTTCTGCTCGCAAATCGCGGCCACGATGTGACCGTGATTGACCACCGCGATGCAGATGCATTGACTCGGCTTGGACCGAACTTTAAAGGACGGGTCATCAATGGCTTGGGCTTTGACCGGCAAGTACTCTTAGAAGCCGGTATAGAGAAAGCCGATGCCTTTGTAGCAGCCAGCGCCTCCGACAATGCCAACATCATCGGTGCGCGTATTGCCCGCAATATTTTCCATGTGCCGCGCGTGGTGGCCCGCATGTACGACCCACGCCGCGCGGAAATCTATCAGCGCCTGGGGCTAATGACCATCTCCAGCACCGACCTAGGCGTGCGACAAATTTACGAGATGGTCACGCATACTGACCTAGATGTGGTCAAAAAATTTGGGCGCGGCGAAGTAAGCCTAATCACAGTAGAGGTCGGCCCAACCCTGGCCGGGCGCACGGTACGCGATTTAAGCATTCCCGGCGAGGTCAGCGTCGTCTCAATCACACGCGATGACCATGCTTTCATTCCTACCGGAGGCACAGAATTTCGCGAGGACGACATCTTACACCTCGCCGTACTTGCCACATCCATGACCCGCCTGGAAGACCTGCTCGGCATCGAAAGGAGGAACTAAGTATGCACGTCGTCATCGTTGGAGGCGGCAACACCGGCTCTTACCTAGCCAAAATACTTCTGGAAGGCCAACACTCTGTTCGCATCATCGAAGAACGCCCTTTCATTCTGGAAAAACTGCGCAAAGAACTGCCTACAGAAGTTGTTCTCGCAGGTGATGGTTCCTCCCCGGCCATTTTGGAACAAGCCAATATTCGCAAAGCACACGTCCTCGCCGCCGTAACGGGCGATGACGAAACCAATCTGGTCATCAGTTCCTTGGCACGGTTTGAATTTAACGTCCCCCGCATCATTGGGCGTGTCAATAACCCAAAAAACCATTGGTTATTCACCAAAGAAATGGGGGTAGATGTAGCCCTCAATCAAGCCGACATCCTGGCCCACCTCGTAGCGGAAGAGATGTCTATGGGTGACATGATGACCCTGCTCAAACTCAAGCGCGGTGAATATTCCCTCGTCGAAGAAAAAGTCCACCCTGCCGCCATTGCTTGTAACCTGGCTCTCAAAGATGTGCAACTGCCCGAAGAATGCACCATCGTTGCGATTATTCGCCAACACCGGCTGATTATTCCGCGTGGCACCACCGTCCTAGAAGCCTTAGACGAAGTGCTGGCACTGGTACACCACCAACGGCTTTCGGAATTTGCCTCTTTACTCTCACCCCCCTATCCGGTTGAACGGAAATAAAACCGAGCAATATCTATGACCTTTGGGGGAATATTAAAAAATATTGTCAAAAAAATCTTAACTTGAACAACGGTTGTATTATGCTAAAATAACAAATATGTAATGTGGGGCAACCCGTTTGTCTACCTTCAAGTGTAGCTGTTTTTGACGGAGGATATCACCATGAAATTCACAAAGCCGTTTTTATTTTTTTTCACGCTGTTGGCAATTATCAGCTTAGCATGTAGCTTCGGTAGTACGCCGACCAGGCAACCAGAACCAACCGAAGAAACTACCGAAGAACCTACCCCAACAGCGGTTCCCCCTACCGAGCATGCCAGTAACGCCATCAAAACGCTTGATGAATTGCGCAAAGCAGTCATCCAAATTGAAGCCACCGGCACATTTGTCGAACCCCAAGGCACCGTTGTCAATGCCGATTGGGGTGGCTCTGGCTTCCTGATTGACCCGTCTGGTCTCGCTGTCACCAACAACCACGTTGTGACCGGAGCAGCTACCCTCAAGGCGATTTTGGATGGTCAGGAATATCGCGCACGCGTCTTAGGCGTCTCCGAGTGCGCCGACCTGGCAGTCATCCAACTAGAAGGCGACAACTTTCCCTACCTAGAATGGTTTACCGACGCCCCCAAAACCGGCATGGAAGTCTACTCGGCCGGCTTCCCCCTGCGTGAGCCGGAATTTACCCTCACCAAAGGCATCATCTCCAAAGAAAAAGCCGATGGACAAACTTCCTGGGCATCTTTGGACTACACGCTAAGCCACGATGCTACGATTAACCCGGGCAACTCCGGCGGTCCGCTCGTCACCAAAGACGCACAAGTCATCGGTGTTAATTACGCTTCGCGCTCTCAGTTTGACCAATATTTTGCCATTGACGTAAAAACAGCGCTCAAATTTGTTGAAGACCTCAAAGGCGGAAAAGATGTTTTAAGCATCGGCATCAACGGTCAGGCCTTTGCACTAGAGGATGGTTCGCTTTCTGGCATTTGGGTTTCTTCAGTCAAATCCGGCAGCCCGGCCGATAAAGCAGGCGTCAAACCTGGCGATATTCTCTACCAGATGGAAAACCTGGTGCTGGCCACCGATGGCACCATGAAATCCTATTGTGATATTCTGCGCTCGCGCAGTGCAACCGACACCATCGGATTGACCATCATCCGCTTTGGCACGCAAGAAATTTTGGAAGGGCAATTGAATGGCCGCAAACTAGAAGTGACCGGCACGTTTGCCGGCGGTGGGAACAGCGGCGGCGCTTCTGGCGAGGCCCCAGCCTACTTTGTGGAAGAATTTGACGGAAAAACCTCTTTAGACAACTGGTCTTACTTCATCCTTGGCAAAGGCGACCATAACAAAGTAAGTTTCGAGGCCAAGAATGATAGCTTCTTAGTCGAGATACAAGACCTGGATGTGTACGCCTACTTCATGTACAGTCCCTACTCTTACACCAACGTTCACGTTTCCATCCGCGCCGAGAACCAAGGACGGAACAACAATAACGTGAGCCTGGTCTGTCGGTACAATAGTGAGCGTAATCAATGGTACGAATTTAGTACCGAAGGCGGTGGGGTTTGGTACCTATACGCCTACGATAGCGGCTATAACGTAATTGCACAAGGCGGCGCCAAAGCATTGCGCCAAGGAAAAGAAGTGAACGATTACGAAATGATTTGCCGTGACCGCGAAATCATCCTGCGCATCAACGGGCAAGAAATTCGGCGTATCACTGAAAACAAATTTGCCTTCAAAGAAGGTCAAGTCGGTTTCAACATCTCATCTCTGAATGTCTTGCCAATCATCGTAGATGTATATTGGTTCAAAATCGAAGAACCATAAACCAGCCACCACTTAATCAGCAAACGTGGGCGAGATACACATCTCGCCCTACGTTTTTTCTATACGTTGTTAACGCATTTCTATCATTCATCGGTTATCCTTTGGCAGGTATAAGCCCGGAAAATTATCGAAACAGGAGTTATGAACCATGGGAAAAATCATCGGAATAGACCTCGGCACCACCAACAGCGTCGTAGCCGTAATGGAAGGCGGTCAGCCCACCGTCATCAGCACGGCAGAAGGCGGACGACTGTGCCCCTCGGTGGTGGCCTTTAACAAAAACGGTGAGCGCCTAGTCGGTCAAACCGCCAAGCGTCAGGCTGTTATCAATTCAGAAAATACCATTTACTCCATCAAACGCTTCATCGGCCGCCGCTTCGAAGAAACCGAAACCGAGCGCAAAATGGTTCCTTATCAGGTAATCGAAGGTCCAGCGGATGATGTGCGCGTCAAAATCCCAGTGACGGGGCGCGAATATAGCCCCCAAGAAATTTCGGCGATGGTACTGGCCAAACTCAAAGCGGATGCCGAAGCATATTTAGGAGAAACTGTCACCGAAGCCGTCATCACCGTTCCGGCCTATTTCAACGATAGCCAACGTCAGGCCACCAAAGATGCCGGACGGATTGCCGGCCTGGATGTCAAACGCATCATCAACGAGCCAACCGCTGCCGCCCTCGCCTACGGCTTAGACAAAAAATCCAACGAAACCATCCTGGTCTTTGACTTGGGTGGTGGTACCTTCGACGTTTCGATTCTAGAAGTTGGCGAAGGCGTCATCGAAGTCAAGCCACCAGCGGTGATACGCACTTGGGCGGTGACGACTGGGACCAGCGCATCGTCAATTGGGCGGCAGACGAATTCAAAAAGCAAGAAGGAATTGACCTACGCACCGACCGTCAAGCGCTCCAACGCTTGCGCGAGGCCGCAGAAAAAGCAAAAATCGAACTCTCCAGCATGATGGAGACAGAACTCAACCTGCCCTACATCACCGCCGATGCCAGCGGCCCCAAGCACTTGCTGCTTAAACTGACGCGCGCTAAATTTGAACAAATGACAGATGACCTACTGCGCCGCTGCGAAATCCCGTTCAACAACGCCCTGCGAGATGCCGGCCTAAAAGCAACCGACTTGGACGAGGTGGTCTTGGTAGGTGGTTCTACCCGTATGCCAATGGTGCAAGACCTGGTGCGCAAACTCACCGGCAAGGAGCCGAACAAATCGGTCAACCCAGACGAAGTCGTCGCGATTGGCGCAGCCATCCAAGGCGGTGTCTTGGGCGGCGAAGTGCGTGACATCCTGCTACTGGATGTTACCCCGCTCTCCTTGGGCGTCGAAACCCTAGGCGGCGTTATGACCGTCATGATCGAACGCAACACCACCATCCCGGTCAAAAAGACCGAAATCTACTCCACCGCCGCCGATGGGCAAACCGCTGTAGACATTCACATTCTGCAAGGCGAGCGCCCCATGGCCGCTGACAACATGAGCCTAGGCCGCTTCCGACTCGATGGCATTCCACCCGCTCCGCGCGGCACCCCACAAATTGAAGTGACCTTTGATATTGACGCCAACGGCATCCTACACGTCACCGCGCGCGACAAAGCCACCGGCAAAGAGCAGAAAGTAACCGTGACCGCGTCCACCAACCTAAGCAAACAAGACATCGAGCGCATGGTCAAAGAAGCCCAAGCGCACGAGGCCGAAGATAAAAAACGCAAAGAACTCATTGAAGCCCGCAACCAAGCCGACAACTTGATTTATCAGGTAGAAAAAGCCATGCGCGACCTAGGCGAAAAGCTTGCCTCGACCGAGCGCGGTGAAGTGGAAGCCAAAATTAACGACTTGAAATCGGCCTTGAATAGCGATGATGTCAACCGGATTCGCAAAGCCAGCGAGACCTTGCAGCAATCCTTCTACAAATTGAGTGAAAAGCTCTATGGTCAGCCGCAAGCGCAAGGCCAACCGGGCGCAGCCACCCCACCAGCCGGCGATGACGTAGTAGATGGCGAAGTAAAAGACGCATAAACCAAGTTCATGCTCGAACAGGCGACTCCCCTTGAGTTGCCTGTTCGCTATTTAACACCCCAATATCCAATCACAACGGTTGAATCGCGTTTATAATCTGCCCCATGTTCAAACACCCCCACCGCATTGCATTGGCCATCATCGGGCTATGCATTCTCACCACCATCATTTACAACATTCCCTTTGTTAACAGCCGCCTGGCCTGGCGAGTGGAAGCGCTCCAAGCTGAAATTCGCAACTTAATTCACCCACCGAGCGAACGCGTATTTGTCCCCTCGGCTGCGCTCCCGACGCAGGCAGCCTTACCCACGCCGATTGTCACGCGCATCGAACCCTCTGCTACCTATACGCCAACGCTACTCGCACCCACCTCCACCCCCACCATCACACCCACTCCCCTACCAGAACAAGTAGACTTAAAAGGTGAACGCTTCTATACAGACCAGAAAAACCGCTGGAACTACTGCGGGCCGGCCAACCTCGTCATGGCGCTCAAATTCTGGGGCTGGAAAGGTCTACCCGGCCGCACCGACGACCTACGCGACCAGGTCGCGAGCGTCGTCAAACCTGGCTTTGCCGACCCCCAAAAAAACTTCATCGAGCGCGGTCGGCTGGACCTGAACGTCATGCCGTACGAAATGGCCGACTTTGTCACCGAATACACCGACTACGCTGCACTTATCCGACACGGTGGCGAATTAAACACACTGAAGACCTTGCTCAGCGCTGGCTTCCCATCCATCATCGAAAAAGGATACTACGAACGAGATACCCAAGGAAAACGCACTTGGATGGGGCATTACCTGTTCGTCACCGGCTACAATGAAGCCGAAAAAGTTTTTATTGTGCAAGATGCCTATTACCTAAACGAAGAAAAACCGCGCAAAAACCGGCGCATTTCGTACGATGAATTACTGGAAGGCTGGCGTTCATTCAACTACTTGTTCATGGTCGTTTACCCACCCGACCGAGAACAAGAAGTCTTGCGCGCTCTGGGCGAATGGAGTGACCCGCAATGGGCTTATCAGCATGCTTTAGAACTGGCCGAAGCCGATATTCAGACCCAAACCGAAATTGACCTGTTCTTTGCCTGGTTCAACAAAGGCACTAGCTACGTCCAAATGCAAGATTACGCAGCCGCTGCCACAGCCTACGATCAAGCCTTCACGCTCTACGCTAACCTGACACATGATAATAGCCAGCGCCCCTATCGCATGGTATGGTACCAAACCGGCCCCTATTGGGCTTACTTCTACACCGGTAGATACCAAGATGTCATCAACCTGGCCGATGTTACGCTTGCCACCCCCTCCGTTGGTCCAACGCTAGAAGAAAGCCTATACTGGCGTGCCATGGCCTATTATGCCCTTGGTCAAACCGGCCCGGCTGCCAGAGATATGCTCGAAGCCGTACGCCTAAACCCAAACTTTGCTGCCGGAGTGCAACGCCTAAAGGAATGGGGATTGCGATGAAACTGCTACACTTTGCCGATGCCCACATTGACATGGCAAATTATGGCCGCCACGACCCCCAAACCGGCCTGCCCATGCGCGTGTTAGACTTTCTAAAATCGCTAGATACCATCATAGAAACTGCCATCGCAGAAAAAGTAGACGTAGTCATCTTTGCCGGCGATGCCTACAAAGACCGCACCCCTGCCCCTACATTCCAACGCGAATGGGGAAAGCGCATCATCCGCCTTTCGCGCGCCCACATTCCCACCATCCTGCTGGTCGGCAATCATGATGTCTCTCCCTCCATCGGACGCGCACATGCCATCCAAGAATTCGACACATTACAAATTCCCTACGTCCACGTCATCTCTAGCCCAAGGCTACTGACCGCCGAGCAGATAGGCTTACCAGTGCAAGTGATCGGACTCCCCTGGATTTCACGCTCCGGCCTTCTAGCAGCCACCGAAACGAGTATCAACGAAGTCTACAACGCCATCGAAACCCGCATAACACAAATCATAGAAACGTATATTGAACAATCTGACCCATCTCTACCACTCATCCTGACCGCACACGCTTCCGTCCAAGGCGCAACGTATGGTGCCGAACGAACCATTATGCTCGGTGCAGACCTCGTCCTGCCGGCCTCGCTTGTCAAAGACCCTCGCTTCGATTACGTTGCCCTTGGTCACATCCATAAAGCGCAAAATCTAAATGAAAACAACCATCCGCCTGTCATTTACCCCGGCTCCATCGAACGCGTAGATTTTGGCGAAGCCCAGGATGATAAATTCTTCACCATCGCCCACATCCAAAAAGGCCAACCAACACAAGTCGAATGGCGCAAATTACAAGGCATCCGCCCCTTCCTAGAAGCCTGGCTACGCTTGGAATCTCCCGAAAACATCACCCAGCAGCTCAAGGCCGCCTTACCCGCACCCGAAAAACTAAAAGACGCCATCGTCAAACTGACCATAGATTACCCACGCGATTACGAACAATTGATAGATGAAGCCGAGCTACGCCGATACACCGCGCAAACCTTCGAGTTTCACCTGATTAAGCGCCCACAACGAGAGACGCGCATCCGCCTGCCACACAACGAAAGCATTGCCACGCTCTCACCACTCGAACTACTGGATTTATACTGGAAATCTCAACATCTCAACCCCGCCGAATCAGAAGCGCTCCGGACCCTCGCGCAGCAAATTTTGGCAGAAGCAGAACGATTGCCACACGAAAACCACTAAACACCAAACTCCTTATTACGGTATTGCCATGTTACCCAATTCCAAATCTCATATCATAGGGGGGAATATGCGCTGGATATACATCTCCCCCCATCTCGATGACGCCGTTCTTTCTTGTGGCGGGCTTATCTGGGAACAGACTCATAGTGGGATTCCGGTCGAAATCTGGACGATTATGGCCGGAGACCCCCCGCTGGGTGTCGAATCGGCTCTGGCAAAACAGTTGCATGCCAACTGGCAGACCAGCAGCGCCCAAGAAACAGTCGCCTTGCGCCGCGGAGAAGACCAAAACGCTGCACGCCGTGTCGGTGCTTCTGTTTACCATTGCCCTTTCCCCGATGCCATCTACCGCCGCTCCAAAACCGGCACATTGTACTATCCAGAGGGCATTTTCGCCCCCCCTAACCCACGCGAAAATGAACTGGTCAAAGACATTGCAGCACACCTGGCCACCCGCCTAACTCCCTACGATACCATCGTCTGCCCCTTGACCATTGGCCAACATGTAGACCATATTCTCACACGCCAAGCCGTCGAACAACTAGGCAGACCCCTGTGGTATTACGCTGACGTGCCATACGTCCTGTGGGACCCTGAGGCCCTAGCACCAATGACCGAAGGCATGACCGGAAAATCGTTTTTCGTCTCACCGCAAGGCTTGGCTGGCTGGCAAGACAGCATCGAAGCACATGCCTCGCAAATCACGTCACTCTTTTCCGATTTAACCGATATGCGTCAGAAAATTCGTGAATATGCCCAACGCCAAAACGGCATCACGCTTTGGGAGCGAGAATAAGAGAGGATGTCGCAAGCGCTTGATTTTGACACAAATTCATGATATAGTATGCGCACGAACGGGAGAAAGATGTTCGTCATTGCGTTGCATCTCAAGAAAGAGATGCAACAAATTCTTCTATACAGGATAGTAGCATGTCCGCAATGTACTTGACCAAAGAGGGCTTCCAGAAACTTCAAGAAGAATTGGATTACCTGCGCACCGTCAAGCGCCAGGAAGTGGCCGAGCGTCTTCACGAAGCCATGGAAGGTGGAGAACTCATCGAAAACGCCGAATACGAAGCCGCCAAGAACGAACAAGCCTTCGTGGAAGGGCGCATTCAAGAACTAGAAATTATTCTGGCTGCTGCTCACATCATCGAAGGTCAGCATGACCCTACGAGCGTCCAGGTTGGAGATACCGTTACCATCCAAGAAGAAGGCAGCGAACCGGAAGAATACATCATCGTCGGAGCTGCCGAAGCCAACCCGCGCGAAGGCAAAATTTCGAACGAATCTCCCCTCGGCAAAGCCTTGCTTAATCACCGCCCTGGCGATATTGTCACCGTAGATGCGCCCGGCGGTTCGTTCAAAGTCAAAATCCTAAAGACCACCTAGAAGACCGGGGCAGTCTCTGCAAGCCCCGCGCTGACTTCTGCTTGGGCAGAAGTCTTTGGCGCGGGCTTTTTTTCTTTGTCGCGGCTGCATAACAAAAAATTCTTCACGTTCACTCTTATCCACAGGAATCCATCTATGGCTGAATACAATCACCTGGAACTCATTCGTCTGCAAAAAGTCGAGGAGCTACGCAAACAAGGCATTGAACCCTACCCGCCCCGTGCTGAGCGCACACATACAAGCGCCGAAGCCATTGCCGCATTACAAGAAGCCGAACAACACCCATCTCCTGCGGAAATTAAGGCTGTTCTCACCGGGCGCATTCGTGCCACGCGTCCGATGGGCAAGCTGACCTTTGCTCACATTGAGGACGGCACAGGGAAAATTCAACTCTTCTTCCGCATCAACGAATTAGGGCAAGAGAAAATTGACTTCTTCAACCGCATGTTCGATTTGGGTGATTTCATCCAAGCCGCAGGCGTTTTGATGCGTACCCGCACCGGGGAACCAACCTTGCTTGTCCATGACTTCAAAATGCTTGCCAAAGCCATCTCGCCCTTACCAGCCGATAAAGACGTGGAACAGCCTGATGGCACCATCAAGCGCTATGCAGCGCTCGAAGACCCTGAATTACGCGCTCGTCAGCGCTATGCAGACTTAGCCGTCAACCCCCATGTACGCGAAACCTTCCGCAAGCGCGCAGCCATCGTCAAGGCCCTACGCGACTTCCTGGATAGTCATGGCTTCCTAGAAGTGGAAACTCCCATCTTACAACCACTCTACGGAGGCGCGGCGGCACGGCCGTTCATCACCCACCACAACGAACTTGACCAGGATATGTACCTGCGCATCTCGTTCGAGTTATATCTCAAACGGCTGCTGGTAGGAAACCTGGAGCGCGTCTATGAAATTGGGCGCGACTTCCGTAACGAAGGCATTTCTTTCAAGCACAATCCCGAATTTACCCAACTCGAGTTCTACGCTGCCTACTTCGATTACCTAAAAGTGATGGAACTCACCGAAGAAATGATTGGCTATGTGTGCGATACCGTCTTCGGCACGCGCAAATTCACCTTCGAGAAAGAACCCGGCACGGTGTACGAACTGGATTTCAGCACCCCTTGGCGGCGATTAGAAATGCGACAAGGAATCCTGGAAACCAGCGGCATTGACATCGCCGCACACCCCACCGCCGAATCACTCTTTCGGGCCATCGTTACCCAACATCCCGACAAAAAACCCGACCCCCATGTAACACGCGGCAAGTTGATTGACTTTTTACTGGGCGAGTTTCTCGAACCGACTCTCATCCAACCAACATTCCTATACGACTACCCACGCGACATTTCCCCCTTAGCCAAACCCAAGCCCGGCGACCCCTTGACCGTAGAACGCTTTGAAGGCTATGTGGCGGGCTTTGAGTTATGTAATGCCTTCACCGAGCTGAACGACCCGCTTGACCAGGAACAGCGCTTCTTGGATATGCAGAAGGACTTTCGTGACGAGGAAGAGGAAAAACACCCGCTCGATGAAGACTATCTACGGGCCATGCGCTACGGAATGCCTCCCAATGGAGGCTTTGGCATGGGGATAGACCGTCTCACCATGCTGCTCACCAACAAACGCTCTATCCGCGAAGTCTTGCTCTTTCCTGCCCTGAGAAAAGAAGAATTCGAACATAAGCCAACGTCTGAATAACCCCAACAGGAGACCGCCTTGAGCGGTCTCCTGCGCATTAGAGAGAATATATCCATTTACATCAAGTACAATGTGAGCATGCATACCATCCAATCCCTTACCTCATCATCTCACCTATCCAAAGGCTACACCTTTGCTCTTATCAGCGCACTGTTCCTTTCAAGCACGGCCCCGTTTATCCGGCATCTGACACAAACCTACGCCATCCCGCCACTCGTGCTAGCGCTATGGCGAAACTTTTTCGTATTAGTGACCTTACTCCCCATACTGACGCTCTTTCGCCCAGCGTTGGTGCGCGTTTCTCGCCCCTCACTGTTGTATCTAGCCGGATACGGTTTACTGTTAGCAGGATTCAACTCACTGTGGACAACTTCCGTTGCCCTGAATGGCGCCGCGGTGGCCACCGTCTTGGCCTATTGCTCTGCTGCCTTCGCTGCCTTACTAGGCTGGTTAATTCTCAAAGAGCGTTTAGATAAAGCGAAAATCCTATCCATCGGGCTGGCCCTGATAGGGTGCATCTTCGTAGCCGAAGCCTATACACCAACTGCCTGGCAATCTAACCTACACGGCCTGAGCATTGGTGTTCTAACTGGCTTGGCCTATGCAATCTACAGCCTGATGGGGCGTTCTGCAGCACAACGTGGTCTCAATCCCTGGACAACTTTGTTATACATTTTCGGCTTTGCCACCTTTTTTCTCCTAATCATCAATCTCTTACCATTCCGCTTACTGCCCGGCACTGCTTCAAACCCAGCCGAATTATTCTGGTTGAAAGACTCGCTCTCTGGCTGGGGAATTGTCTTTCTGCTCGCCATCGGACCGACGATTGGGGGATTTGGCTTCTACAATGTTAGCTTAAGTTACCTACCATCTAGTATTGTCAACCTGGTGGCCACGCTCGAACCAGCATTTACAGCCTTGATTGCATATATTTTCCTGAACGAACGGTTAAGCCTGGCACAAATCACCGGCGGCTTACTCATCGTATCCGGCGTAGTTTTCCTGCGCATCTACGAAGACCGCATCACACCAAGTTCCATACAGGCAATCAAACGAATAGAAACGAGGACAAATCAAACACCACCCTCGGGCTAGGCGGTGCCAAACTTCTCGCTCCTGTCGGGGCGCGCGGATTTCGCGTCCCTCGATGGGAGAAACGAGGACAAACAAAACACCGCCCTCGGGTTGGGCGGTGCCAAACTTCTTGCTCCTGTCGGGGCGCGCGGATTTCGCGTCCCTCGATGGGAGAAACG
>QEXW01000156.1 GCA_003130845.1 Anaerolineae bacterium | reverse complement strand
CGGAAACTATCGGAAGTGAGCGCTTGCACGGCGTTTTCGACGTCATCGTCTTTTAGGATGGCAATAATTAATTTCATGGCTAAAACTCCTCAAAGCGCTCGACCGGCAAGATGAAGATGGTGGCTCCGCCCACGGTGACCGGCACTGGTGTGGGCATGGGCAGAGGGGAGCCTTCGAGTGGAATGGCGATGTATTCCACCCGTTGACGGCAGGATTTGCGCAGGGTTTCGATGACGTGTGCTTCCATGCCGTCGGGTAGACCAATGAGGACGGTGGCATTGCGGCGGCCTAGGAAACCTCCTGCGCTGGCGAGGTGGACAACTGGCAAGTTGAGTTGCAGCAGGGCGCGCAAGGCCAGGTCAATATCTTGCTCTTGTAAGACAGCGGTCATCAGCGCATGAATTTTGCTGGATTCTGTCATGAGAACTCCTCACCCGGCGGTGATGAGCGCATCGGTTGGGTCTTTGAGAACAATGGGTTGTCCGTTGGGGAAGATGATTTCGGTTTGTCCCATCTGGCGCATCACCATCAGGCCTCTATATTTTACCGTAACCGGCCAAGGGTAGGGATTTTCTCCTCGCAGGCGCACTTGGGTGGGTGAGAGAATTTCTACTCCCAATGTGCGTAGGAACAGGCCAAGGGGCGCTAGGCCGTGCAGCGCGTTGCGTTCTCCTTGCCCGGCACCTGTTTCGGCATGGTAGGTTTGATAAAACGCATGGGAGCGTTTGAGGTTGTGAATGATTGCCGACATGATGTGTGCTGTCAGGCGGGCGGCTTCGCGTCGGTAGCCGTATGCTAGCAGCCCTTCGCCAATCAGTTGGTTCCAGGGTAAATGCACACCTAAGCTCACCGGGTCGGCCTCGTGTAAGAATAGGCGTGGTAAGGCTGGGATGCCGTAAGGATGGTCGAAGTGTTCTGCGGAAAGAATGGTGCGGAAGACAAGCGCATGGGCTTCCTGTTCGCTTGGGATGCGTGCCCAGAGCGGTAGGAGCAGGGTGTGGTCGGTCATGGTGAGGTCGGCAGTTTGAATGCTGACGCGATCACGGCGGCTCAGGCCTTCAAACTCGAACTTTCCTAAGGATGTGTATACTTTTTCGGTGGTGGCAATTGCGCCATTGGCACTGAAGGAGAAATCACGTGTATCGAGAACTTCGAATTGTGGTTTTTCGTTGAGTTCGCCGCTGATGGTGACGCGTGGGCGTTTGAGTGCTTGCTCCTGCCCAAAAATGCGAATGACCAAGCGTGCAGGTTGTTTAAATTGTTTTTGAATTTCGATGACGGGAGCCGCTTGCCGTTCGCTCAAGACTTTGCCGGCCAGGCTGAGGTGGGTATCTCGGTCGGCATAGCGATAGAGGGCGGCCTCGGCATCCCAGCAGGATTGTACGCCTTTGTGTAAGAGTTCGGCTTGTGCTTTGAGTGTGATGGTCTCTGAAGTCCGTCCTAGTATGGTCGCGATGCGGATGAGGGATTGGGCTTCATGGTATAGAGCGGCCAGGAGCGCCGGGCTTTGTACGGTGGTAATATCTATGCCTTGCGCCCAGGCGTGCCAGCCTTCGAAGAGGGGGTTGTCCTCGAAGCCGGTTTGGAGTTGGTGTTGCCACTCTGGCAGGCCGTTGCGGTCATGGTCACGGGTGGGCGAGAACCAGTTCCAGAAATAGGCGGCTAGTCCGGGGTAGACTGTGTTTAAGAATTCTTGGTCTTGACCGTTGCAGGAAAGTTTCCAAGCCAGGCTGGCTAGGTAGGGGGCGGCCAGGAAGCGTGCGCGTTGACCTGCTAGACCGGGTTTATTGTCAATGGTGCCATCGTGAGCATCTTGTACGGCTAAGAAGTTTTTGAGCACGCCCCGCGCTAGTTCGGCATTGCAGGGGAACAGGCTGGTAAGGTAGTATGCTTCGAACGGCGATTGGCCGCTCCAGAAGTAGGGATAGTCTTGTCCGTTGCCCAGCCGAGAAAATCCTTGGTCGGGCTGACGTGAGAAGACGAAACTAGGGTAGGGTAGGTGTTCGGTGGGGGAATGAAACAGTCCGTAGGCTGCTTTTTGGCTAAAGGCAAACGCAGCGTCCCATTCTGGGTCGCCGGTTACAATGTCTATTGTTTGGCTGGTGTTTAGCAATTCGATGCGTGTTTTTTCGGCATCGAAGGGGCGTGCTGCGGTGCGGCGCGCGAGTTCAAAGGATTGTTGTGGGTCTCGGAGCGAGGCCAGTGCCCAGGTTACTTGACGGTTGGCGCCGGGGAGTAAGTCTAGCATGAGTGCTAAGGAGGAATATGGCCCTGGCCCGGCTTGTGGCCCGCCGGTGAGGAAGAGAACAGGAAACAGGTCTTCGACTTGACCTTGTAGAACAACGACGGATTGTTTTTGTTCAGCGGCCATGCTGCGCCCTTCGATGGGGCTCAGTTGTGCTACCCATTCGAGGCGCAGAGAACGAGGTTTAATGCTGCGGTTGATGACGTTCAGTCGCCCGCAGACGACTTGTGAGGTGGCTACCCAATACTCGGTGCTGACTTCGATGCCGGCAAAGGGGGAGAAGGTCACAGAAAGGAAGTTGGGATAAAAGCGGCGCACACGTGGCGGGCCAATGAAGGCCGCCGGGTCGTTGATGGTTTTGCCATTTTCGGTGAAGCGGGGAAAGAGGCGCATGAGCCGGGCACGCAAGCCATAGGTTGTGCGCAGGGCTAGGGCCGCTGGGTCGCCGCCACTCAGGTCGAGTTCCCAAATGTGGTCGTTGAGATAATCGGTCGTTGTCAGCCGTGCATCGGCCGCGATGGTGAGTTGGATTGGGTCGCCAGGACCGAGGTTCCAGTCGCGCATATCTTTGTTATTGTAAGGGCAGAATGCTGGCAGGACAAGCCCAACCTTAACCTGTCTTTTGTTTTTTCTGTTAGAATAAATGTGCTAATGAGACCTATTCGTGCTTCTGAAATTGGTTCGTATTTGTATTGCCGTCGGGCGTGGTGGTATCGTCAGCAGGGGCAAACTTCTCTCAATGCGGTTGAGATGGCTGCCGGGACGGAATTGCATCATCAGCATGGTCGTACGGTTTTGTTGGCCAGTGTGCAGCGTGGTTTGGCGTTTTTGGCGTTGCTGGTGTCTTGCGTGATGCTGACGGCTTTTGGCTTGTTTTATTTGCTGGGTGGGTAGGATGTTTTGGTTGTATGCTGCTTTTGCGCTGTTGGTGTTGGCGCTGGTTTTGTTTTGGGTTTCGGGCCGCACACGCCGTGCGGCTGGTTTACCTGGTGGTCGCATCATTTATACCGATACGCAGGGTTGGGGCAAGGTGGAAAAGCCGCTGTATGACCCAGTGCTAGGGTTAACTGGGAAGCCAGATTACTTGGTGGAAAAAAATGGTCATCTGATTCCGGTGGAAGTGAAGAGCGGACACGCTCCCGAAGCGCCTTATGATTCGCATATCTATCAGTTGGCTGCTTATTGTTTGTTGGTGGAACGAACGATGGGTCGGCGTCCGCCGTATGGCATTATTCATTACCCGAATCGGAATTTTGCGGTAGATTACACTCATGAATTGGAAGATGCTTTGCTTGCGCTGTTGGCTGAAATTCGCCGAGATGAACGGCGTGATGAGGTGGCTCGTTCTCATACGAGCGCGGCGCGGTGCGCACGGTGTGGCTTTCGTGCGGTGTGTGACCAGCGGCTGTAATATAATATCCCCATGACGAGCGCCGTTCCTCTTTCGCGAATCGTCGTTTTTGGTCATCCTAAACTGGCCGATTCGATGCGTGAGGCTGCTGAGATTGCTGCTTTTTTGGGTCACAAAGGTTTGGATGTGCCATACGGTTCGTTGTACGATGAAACTTTGCGCCGTCGTGTCCATGCCGGGGAGTTTGACCTGTTGATTGCGGTTGGTGGCGATGGCACGATGTTGCGCGCCGGGCATTTGTGTGCGCCCAACGGTATTCCTATTCTGGGTGTGAACAAAGGGCGGCTGGGTTTTTTGTTTCAAATCGTCGAAGGTGGTTGGCGTAGCATGTTGGAACGCTTGCTGGCCGGAGAGTACTGGGTCGAACAGCGTATGATGTTGCGCGCTGAGCATATTCGGGCCGGGGAGCGATTGGGTTCTTGGCAGGCGTTGAATGATGTGGTGGTGGCGCGCGGCCCGAATATGCGTCCGATTCACGTTACCGCCAGTGTGGATGGGCAGTATTTGACGAAATTTGTGTGCGATGGGCTGATTTCGGCGACGGCTAGCGGTTCCACTGCTTATGCCTTGGCTTGTGGTGGGCCGATTTTGCCGCCTGAATTGCGCAATATTTTGCTGATTCCGATTGCTCCCCATCTTTCGTTTGACCGCGCGATTGTTCTTTCGGAGGGTGTTACCGTCAGTATGACGATTTTGAGTGATAATGGTGTGTTGAGCATGGATGGGCAGACGCCGCTCGGGTTAGAGGAGCATGACCGGGTGGATGTGCGCGCCGGAGAGAATACGGTTAAGTTTATCCGTTTTGGTGACCCTGGGTATTTTTATCGGAATTTGACCGAGCATATGAACCAGAATACGTTGATAGGATTGCCGCGATGACTGAAAGTAATATCACTTATTGTGTGTATCATCCCAATCGCGAGACGACTCTGCGTTGTCGCCGTTGCGAAAAGTACATTTGTACACAATGTGCTGTTCGTACACCGACCGGCTATATTTGTAAGGACTGTTCACGTGCGCAGCAGAAGGCTTTTGAAACGGCTGAAGCGTTAGATTATGTGTTTGGCTTTGCTGCGGCGGTTGTGCTTTCGCTGATAGGGAGCTTTCTGATTAGTTTGATTGGGTTCGTGGGGTTCTTTGGGTTGATTTTGGTGAGTCTGGCTGCACCAACCGCGGGAGTGATTATTGCGGAGGTGTTGCGCTTTGTCACTCGCCGCCGTAGGGCTGCGCTGTTGTTTCGTGTTATTTTGGCGGGGCTGATTGTGGGTGCGTTGCCAATGGGTCTGGTTCAGATTTTTACGTTGAATGTTTTTGGTATTCTTTTTCAGGCGATTTATTTGTTTGTCTCTGCGCCAACGGCTTATTATAGGCTGTCTGGTATTGCTTTGTTTAAGTAAACTGCACGGGCTGCATCTCAAAACTTAAATTTTTATGCTGACTGAATTGCGTATCGAAAATTTTGCGATTATTGACCGGCTGGAGTTGGAGTTTGGTCCCGGTCTGATTACGTTTACCGGTGAGACCGGTGCGGGTAAGTCTATTATTATGGACGCTCTGGAAATGTTGCTGGGCGGGCGCGCTGAAACCGGGGTGATTCGGGCGCAATCTGAGCGTGCTACGGTGGAGGCGGTGTTTCATCTCACCGGGGTGACGAAAGATGCGGTGAATGAGATTCTCAGACGGGAAGATTTGCTCGATGATGAGAATTATGTCACGTTGGCGCGCGAGGTGCGTCGGGAAGGCCGTTCTACTGCGCGCATTAACGGCAGCACGGTGAATGTGGGGTTGTTGCGGGAAGTGGGGTCTCATTTGGTGGATATTCACGGGCAGACGGAGCATCTCTCTCTTTTGGATGTTCGGTCGCACCTGACGTTACTCGACCGGTATGCTGGGCTGGATTCGCTCTTGACGGGGTATCGTCAAACCTATCAGGCGCTTCAGGCGGTGCGCAAAGAGCTGTCTGAGTTGCGCACTGCACAAGCCGATTCGGCGCGGCGGATTGAAATGTATACGTTTCAGGTTGAGGAAATTGAATCGGCGCGTTTGCGACCAGGGGAAGACGATGAACTACGCAAGGAGCGTGACCGTTTGGCCAATGCCGAAACGTTGGCGGCGAATGCGCAGGAGGCTATTCTGTTATTGGACGAAGGTACTCCCGATACACCTGCGATTACCGACCAGTTGGGACAGGTGGTTTCGGCGCTTTCTTCTTTGGCGCGTGTGGATGCCTCGAAGGCGGATTTGGCGGCGCGGGCAGAGTCGTTGCTTGAGAGTGTGGCCGATGTGGCGCATGAGTTGCGCGATTATCTCGATAGGATCGAATATAATCCTAAGCGCTTAGAGCAGGTGGAAGAGCGCTTGGATTTGCTTCATCGGCTGATGCGTAAGTATGGAGGGAGTATCGAGGCTGTTTTGGCGTTTGGTGCTAATGTTCGCCAGCAGTTGGAAACGATTACCAGCGCTACTGAGAGGATTGATGAGTTGGAAGCGCGCGAGGCAGTTTTGTTGAATGAATTGGCTCTGCGTGGCGAGAGGCTTTCGGCACAGCGGAAGCAGGCCGCCGCTCGTCTTTCTCAAGGGATTGAAGCGGAGCTGAATGACCTGAAGATGACCGCTGCTCGTTTTGCAGTGGATTTTCAAACTCGGCCTGATCCGACCGGTTTGCCGGTTTTGGGTAGCAGGGTGGCTTTTGATGGGAATGGGTTCGACCGGGTGGAGTTTTTGGTGGCTCCTAATCTCGGTGAGGGGCTTAAGCCGCTGGCGAAGATTGCTTCTGGTGGTGAGACGAGCCGCTTGATGTTGGCGCTTAAGAATGTGTTGGCTAAGGCTGACCCTGTTCCAAGTTTGGTGTTTGATGAGATTGATCAGGGTATTGGCGGGCGTGTGGGCGGTGTGGTCGGGCAGAAGTTGTGGCAGTTGGGGCGGGTTCATCAGGTGTTGTGTATTACGCATTTGCCGCAGTTAGCAGCCTTTGGTGACCAACATTTTCAGGTGCAAAAGGTGGTTAAAAATGGACGTACAACGACGCAAGTGCGCTGTTTGGAAGGTGATGAGCGTTTGTTAGAATTGGCCGGTATGCTTGGCGAAGTGAGCGAAGGAACTTTGCGTTCTGCTTCGGATTTGTTGCAATCTGCCCGGATGCTCAGCACCGGCGGATGAGGAAGTCTATCTGGTGTGCAATGTAGATTAGTTCGGCGCGCTCGATTTGAGCGCGTCTTTGTTTTAGCCAAGCTTGGAGTAGGCGCGGGTCAAGTTCAGGGTGGTTGGATAGGGCGCTCTCAAAGAAGTGCAGAATGAATTGTAGGAAGTAGGCTTCCTCGGCAGGGTATTGTCCGTTGAGCGGGTGAACAATCCAATCCGATGCTCCCGCTGCGATAATTTCGCCGCCGCTCTGTTTGATGTGGCCGAATAGATGCCGTCCGGTGCGGCTGTCGCCACCGCTGGGGCGGGTGTCCATGGTCTGGTGGTATAGGCGTTCAATGAGGGCGTCTACGGTCTCCGCTGTCGGCGGGGAGAGAACGGTGTCCTCAGTTCCGACCAGGCGGAAGGCCGGTTCTATGCTGGTGACGCCGTCGAAGTTGATGGTCAGCCAGGCTAGTCCACGCGGTTGGAGCAGGGAGAAGAGCGCTGTTAGGCTGTCCGGCAGGGGCAGCAGGTCCAGAAAGGCGTGTGCAATGAGCAGGTCGGCGCTTTGTGCTTGGTGGGAGCGGATGAAGTCGAAGACGTCGGCTTGGACGAAGTGGACAGTGGCGGATTCGGCAGCGGATGGGGAAGCGGATAAACGGATGTGGGAAGCGGATTCGGCAGCGGATGGGGCAGCGGATGGGGAAGCGGATAAGCGGATGTGGGAAGCGGATTCGGCAGCGGATGGGGCAACGG
>QEXW01000155.1 GCA_003130845.1 Anaerolineae bacterium | reverse complement strand
GCCATCTGCTGGCGGACTTCTTTTGTCACCCGTTCCCCGCCTGCATCCAGCACAAATGGCTTGCCGACCCGGATGTAGAAATCCGTCCGCCTGAAGCGTTTTAGGTTGGCGAGGAAATTCTCCCCGCCCCAATGGGCAATCGGCAGCAGCGGCGCGCCACTCTTCAGGGCCAATAGCGCCGCCCCACCGTGCGCGCGCAACAATTGCCCGGTCCGGTTACGCGTCCCTTCGGGAGAGATACCCAAAATCATCCCTTGCGATAAGGCCTCCAATGCCGCGCGCAAGGCCTCCATATCGGCCTCCCCGCGCCGAATGGGGATAATTTCCCACAGCGTAAAAATCCAACCCAGAAACCAGTTGTCCCAGGTTTCGATTTTCGCCAGCGCCGTTGCTCGGCGCGGCATCAGTTGGGTGTAAATGAGCGGCGCCTCGACCATGCCGGTGTGATTGGCATACGCAATCAACGGCCCTTGGAAGGGAAGCCTCTCCCAGTTCTCTTTGTGGATTCGGCACAGCACCTCTAAGCCGAATTTGGTCGCATACGCAGTGAGCCAGCGCAAAAATTTATTCATGCGATGATTATATCCTGCTTACAAACAGTTCCTGTCACTTTATTGACAGGAACTGAAACGTGCAGGACGACACACGAGATTCCGCCTTATTCCGTCTCTGAAGTTTTTTGCCAACTATCCGCCTTCTTTTTGAGTTCTTGCAGCTGCGCCCAATACCGCTCTATAGCGTTTCTGCCTGCTTCTGTGATTCTGATATGCGTACTAGGCTTTTTGGCCACAAACTGTTTTTGCACATGAATCAGCCCGGCTTCTTCGAGTTTGCTTATCTGGATTGATAAATTCCCATCGCTTAGCCCGGTCAATCGGCGCAAAAAAGTGAAGTCAGCACTTTCACATGCGGCCAACGCCGTCAGAATGGACAACCGCGCTGGTTCGTGCAGAAGTTTATCCAAATTGGCAAGTTCTTCAAATGGATTGCTCATGGCTTGCCTTCTCCACTGCTTTCAGCGTGTGTGTCAACCGGCCATGACCGATGACACCCATCCCAATCATCAGCAGACCAGACAAAATCAATATGCCGTTTGTTAATGTGCCAACTCCCACCCAATGCCACCATTGCCAGCCGGCGAGGGGTAACAGGCTCAGCATGGCAATCAGGGCAGCACTGATTATCGCTTCGAACGAGTACGCCGGCTTGGAGATATTCTGCCAGAAATCTGCGAGAATACCTGCCGCAATCACCAACCCCACACTGCTCATCGCAAGAACCTGCGCGCTATCAAACACAAAACTGACCAAGGCCAGCACCATAAATAGAATGCCCGTGATGAATTCCTGGATTCGCCTCTGGCGAAGGGTCGTCACTTTGCCATATTGGCGCGCATAATACTGGTCAATCAGACCGTATCCAAGCCACGTAATCAAAAGCAAGACGAATGGCATGCCAAGATTGCCAGCAGCAAAATTGGCCCAGATGCCTGCCAGCAAAACAAAAATTCCTACAGGAATTGCCCGCAGACCTTGCAAACGAGAGTAATTTTGAGTCAGGTATTGGATTTGTTCGATAGATTGAGACATAATTTGCTCCTTTTTTACTTTATATTATAAAGTTATATATATTATAAAGTGCTTTTCGAAATTGTCAATAGGGGTTTATGCCAGCAAACCCGAATGGTATAATCCCCAAGCCATTTTTCCTTCGAAAGAGTTGTTGTATGCAACCCACGGAACTCAGCCTCTCTCGTGCGCGTACTCTGCTCCAGAGCGGAGAACTCACCCCCGAAAGTCTGGCCGTAGCCTGTTTTGCCGCCATCGAAACCAAGAATCCCGCCCTAAATGCTTTCAGCCAGGTATTCGACGCGCGTTCTTTTTATCTCCAGACATCCAATGCGCCTCTGGCCAACCTGCCGATTGCCATCAAAGACATGCTGGATGTGGCCGGCTTTCCCACCGCAGCCGGGTCGCCCAAGTTTTTTGGCCGCGAACCAGCCCAAAAAGACGCCTTCGTGGTAGAAAAACTCAAAAAAGCGGGCGCGCTTCTCATCGGGAAAACCAACACCCACGAAATTGCGCTCGGCATCACCGGCATCAACCCGCACACCGGGCCGGTACGCAATCCGCATGACCCCAGCCGCATCACCGGCGGCTCATCCAGTGGCAGCGCGGCGGCTGTGGCAGCCGGCATGGTGCTTGGCGCGCTCGGAACGGACACTGGCGGCTCGATTCGCATCCCCTCGGCGTTGTGCGGCGTAGTTGGCTTCAAACCCACCTTTGGGCGAGTCAGCCTGCGCGGCGTCCTACCGCTCTCCTGGAATCTCGACCACGTTGGCCCCATCGCCAAAACGGTCGAAGACGCGGCCATCTTGTACCAAGTGATCGCCGGTTACGATCCCCGCGACCCCCATTCTGTTGCAGCGGGGTATGGTATCTTGCGTGATTTGGATGCCCTGCCGACCTCCAGAATCGCCCTGGCGGTTGGTGAATACATTGAAGAAGCCGACCCCGGCGTGCTGGCAGCAGTGCGGCAGGCCGCCGAAGTATTCCGTTCCCTGGGGCATGAAGTCGTCGAAGTCGAAATCCCGCGCCTGCGCGAAGCAGCGCAAGCCAACAGCACAATGGTCATCGCTGACGCGGCAGCCTTCCACCGCGAGCGGCTCGCGGAACACCCCGATTGGTTCGGCGCGGACGTGCGCGAACGGTTAGAACGAGGCCGCGCGGTCACATCTACCGAATACATCCTAGCGCGCCGCGTACAAACCGAAATGAAACGCTATTTTGAATTATTTTTTGAGCAATACAATTTTCTGTTACTTCCCACCACCGCCGCCGTCGCCGCGCCCATCGAGGGACTCAACTCTGCCGCCTATGCCCCCAAACTGACGCGCTTCACCGCGCCCTTCAACCTGACCGGCTTACCGGCGCTGACCGTCCCCTGCGGAACAGTGGACGGCCTACCGGTTGGCCTTCAAATCGTGGGCAAAGCCTGGGACGAAAGCGGAGTCTTGCGGGCGGGCAGGGCTTACGAGCGGGCCATTGCTGCTAACTGAGCGCCCGCATCAGATATAAGATTTGGGCGTTGTTATCTTCACTCATCATCAGCGCGCCGCTCATCTGCCAGCCTTCCGCGCCTGCTTTATTTAGGTAGTCCCAAATCCAGCGGCAAGTTTCCAGCGCTTTTTCGTGATTGGGCGGCAAAGTTCCCGCCCATTCTCCGTTGACAAATGTCACCCGGTTGAATTGAACCTGACACAGACGATATTCAAAACGTTGATTGGGCATTGTTTGCCTCGCTTTCTACTTTCTCGCCCACCATCCGGCAACCAGGCCAAAGACCAACCCTTGCAGGACGACGTTGAGATACACCGTTGCCAGCAAATCTACCAAACGGATATCCGCGCCGAGCGCGGGGGCAAGCACCAGAAGGACCAACAATCCCATTTTTAACCAGCGGTTGCGCGGGGAGCGGATACGGCGCGCCAACCACATTCCCAACAGCGCAGCCAACGCAAAGACCACCACATCCACCATCGTTTGCGGGTTCATCGGCGTTCTCCTAACAACGATTCCAAAAACTCTGCAGTAAATTGCTCCAGCGACTCCAAGCGGAAATCAGCCAACACGAAACGCGGGTCCTCTTGCAGGCCATGACCCGGCACCACCAGGCACTTCATCTGCGCCGCCTTGGCTGCAATCAACCCGTTGACCGAATCCTCGATTGCCAGGCACGCTTCGGGCGGCTCGCCCAGCATCGCGGCGGCGTTCAGATACACCCCGGGGTGCGGCTTACTATACCCGCTCTGCTCCGAAGACGACACCGCCTGAAAATACTCCCGCAGTCCAAACGTCTCCAACGCCGCCTCAATGAGATTCAAGTGCGAAGAAGACGCCAACCCCACCTTCAACCCCATCGTATAGGCCAATTTCACCGCTTCGCCTGCGCCCGGCAACAATTCCGCTCGCTCGCGGATGGATTGAATAACGTAATCGTTGATTTGCATCGCCACATCCTCAGGCGTGGGCGGAATTAGCCAGGGCTGGCGTTCATACCAGAACTGCGCCACCCGGTCAATTCGCATCCCAGTCGTCAGCAAGCAATCCTCATCGCTCAAATCCAGACCGACCTTCCCAAAATAAATTTTTTCTCCCTCGTACCAAAACGGCTCCGAATCAATCAGGAGACCGTCCAAATCGAAAATAACTGCTTTGAGTTTCAAAGAGACCTCGTTGATGAAAAGATTTGCCTGATTTTACCCGAATTATCAATCACCAATTACCTTGCCTTGCGAATTTCATCCACCGCTTCTGGGTTCACCAACGACGACACATCGCCTGGCTCCTGACCGAGATACGCCGCCCGAATCATACGCCGCATCACCTTCGCATTGCGCGTCTTGGGCAAATCCCGCACAAACAAAATTGCCTTTGGCGCCAGCGCCTTACCCATCTCCTCGATGACCATCTTGCGCAACTCCCCCCGAATCCGCTCCATCCGCTTATCCGCTTCCTCATCCGTTGCCCCATCCGTTGCCACCATCCGCTTATCCGCTTCCTCATCCGTTGCCCCATCCGTTGCCACCATCCGCTTATCCGCTTCCTCATCCGTTGCCACCATCCGCTTATCCGCTTCCTCATCCGCTGCTTCCGCTACCACCATCCGCTTATCCGCTTCCTCATCCGTTGCTTCCGCTTTCAGCACCACAAACAAAACCAATTCACTACCCTTCACCTCATGCGGCACGCCAATCGCCGCCGCCTCCACCACCTGCGGATGCTTCACCAGAATAGACTCGACTTCCGCCGGCCCCAACCGCTTCCCGGCCACCTTAATCGTATCATCGGAGCGGCCCAAGATGTACCACAACCCATCTTCGTCAATGGCAGCAAAATCGCCGTGCATCCAAACATTCTCCCAGCGGCTCCAATACGTTTCCAAATAGCGCTGCCGGTCATTCCAAAACCCGCGCGTCATACCGATCCAAGGCGCTTTAATCACCAACTCCCCCACCGCATTGCGCACGGGCTGTCCCTGCTCATCGAACACATCGGCTGCCATGCCCGGGCAGGGACCGGAAAACGCGCACGGCTTAAGCGGCAGGAGCGGATTACCTGAAACAATCCCCCCGCTGATTTCCGTCCCGCCGGAATAATTGACAATTGGAACTTGCCCCTTCCCGACCCGCTCAAACAGCCACATCCACGGCGCGGGATTCCAGGGTTCCCCGCTGGAAGCAAAACACTTCAGCGAAGACAAGTCGTATCGCGCGAACAGGTCTCCATGCGGCACAAGCGAACGAATGAGCGTAGGCGAAACCCCCAACTGATTGATTTTGTGTCGTTCCACCAATTGCCACAAGCGGTCAGGGGCTGGGAAATCGGGCGCGCCATCGTACAGAAAGGCTGTTCCGCCCAATAAGAGCGTGCCGAACACCAGCCAGGGGCCCATCATCCAGCCCATATCGGTCATCCAGTAAAAAACATCCCCGGCGTGGGTATCCATCCCAAAAGCCATATCCTGCGCCGCCTTCACCGGAAAACCGCAATGCGTATGCACCGCACCCTTCGGCTTACCGGTCGTACCGGAAGTATAGATAAGCATCAGCACGTCTTCGGCGTCCATGCGCTCCGTTTCCGACTCCGTTGACTGCTGTGCCATCAGGTCATCCCACCAATGGTCACGCCCCGGCATCATTGAAACGGCCTGCCCCGTGCGCCGCGTGACCAGGATGTGCTTTAGCGTGGGAATGTGCGCCGCCGCTTCATCGGCAACCGGCTTCATCGCAACCGCTTTCCCCCGCCGATACGCGCCATCTGACGTGAAGAGCGCCTTCGCCCCGGCATCATTCATCCTTGAGACAATCGCCCCCGCGCCGTATCCGCTAAAGAGCGGCAGGATAATTGCACCGATTTTGGCAATCGCCAGCAACGCCACCACGATTTCGGGCGTCATCGGCAGAAACAACCCAATCACATCCCCTTTGCCCAACCCCAGTGAGCGCAAGGCGTTTGCGCAGCGGTTCACCTCTTCGTACAAATCGCGATATGTCAGCCTGCGGGTCGCCCCTTCTTCCCCCTCCCACAGCACTGCGCACTGATTACTGATTCCTGTTGACTGGTACTTCTCCACGCAATTGTGGACGATGTTCATCTTGCCGCCCACGCACCAGCGCGGAAACGGAAGCCCCTCGCTTAAATCCAACACCTGCTGGTACGGCTCATAGAACTGAATATCCAGATACTTCAGCACCGCATCCGTAAACCAGGCCACATCCTCGGTTGAGCGGCGCATCAATTCGTCAAAATCCGCCATCCCGTTCTGGCGCATGAACGCCGTCAGGTGCGCCTGCTCAATGTGTTGTTGCGTGGGCCGCCAAACCACCGGCCCGCCGAAATCGAAAGAATCACCCATACTCACTCCTTTCGTTGCTGCAGACAGGCAATCAATTCCTTGACCGCGCCCTGTGGCTCGCCGGGCGTGATTGCCAGCACCGGCACATCGCGCAGTGCGAACGCCTCCCGCAGCGGAGCGCGCAGCCAACGGCGCGGCAGCAACCCCACCGCGCGGCTATCTCTTTCCAGAGATTCTAGCATTTGTTCTGGATGGAGCGCCAGCCGTGCCAAAGCGTGGATTCGCGTCCCGTGCATCACCTCGCGCTCGAAGAGTTCCTGAACCTCCCCGCCGGAAGCGTACACCCACACCTCAACATTTTCCCCGCCTTCGGCGAACAGCCGCCGCACGTCCTCCATCGTCAGGTCCGCCAGCGGATTTTGCGGGTGAGTGACCACCAGAACGTCCTCCGCGCCAATCTGGTAAGCGGGCGTGGTTAGGTTGGGCGGCTCGCCCAGGCGTAAACGGATGTCGGCAGCGGATTGGGAAACGGATAAGCGGATGACAACGGAGATTTCTGCAGCACAGGCGTAAACAGCCTCCAGCCAGGGTTCTGCCGTCGGGCTGGCATACACGCTGACGACGGGCGGGGGCGCGGCTTCCTGCGGTATCTCCGACTTCATCGGCGTGCACGCCGTCAGGAACAGAATCGCTGCGAACAGGGCGTGTTTCATAACATGAAACCGGCACTGAAAACTTTTTTCACAAATCTTTGCGCCTTGGCGCCTTTGCGTTAAGGTTTTGGGGCCAGCGGTATCGGGCAGGCTTCAGCCCATCCTCCCCAGCCAGTGCGCCAGCAGGGAGATGATACCGACAACCGTGCAGTACACAGCGAACACATACAGCGAACGTTGGCTGAGATAGCCAATCAGCCAGCGGATGGCGAGCCAGCCGACAACTGCTGCGCTAACGAACCCAACCGCCAGCGGGAGCAGGAAATCCGTCAGGTTCGGCATTTGCAAGACATCCAACATTTCAAAGGCTCCTGCTGCCAACATCACCGGCACCGACATCAGGAACGCGAAGCGCGCCGCCGAGGGCCGGTCGAACCCCCGGAACATGCCTCCGCTGATGGTTGTGCCGCTGCGCGACGCCCCCGGAAAGACCGCCAGAACCTGAAAAACTCCGATGATGAGCGCGTCCAGCCAGGTCATCGCTTCGAGTTTGCGATTCTTGCGGGAGAGCGTTTCCGCCAGCGTCAACAGAATCGCCGCTGCAAACAGGCGGGTGGCCGCCTGGAGCATGGGCTGTCGAAACAGGGCCTCCACCGCGTCCTTCAGCAGGTAGCCCGCCAGCAGCGCGGGGATGGTAGCCAGCAGGATATACAGACCAAGCAGGGTATCCGCTGTCAGGCTTGCTCTAAGCGAAGTCGAAGGGACGCGCGGTCTGACGAGGAAAAGTAAAAATGCAAGCACCGCCTGAACAATTTTGAGCAGGTCCTTCCCGTAGAACACAAACAACGACACCAGCGTTCCCAACTGCACAATAACCAGGAAGGAGAACATGGCGTTATCGGCGGGCAGGCCGAGCAGGGTTTGCCCAATCAACAGGTGGGCAGTAGAGGAAACCGGGATGAACTCGGTCAACCCCTGAATGAAACCGAGCAGCAGGGCATGGAAAAGGTTCATGATGGTTGGGCAGTGGTTGGGCGTGAAGTCACTTGTTCGCGCAGAAAGGCTTCGATTGCTTGTTTTTCTGCTGAAAAATTAATCATAAAACCGGCGATAACGAGTGGAAAAACGAACACGAGCAGGATGAGCAACAGCAGGTGATAGGGCAGAGAGGAGCGAAATTCCAGCACCGGGCGGGGCGCGTTTAGATTGACATAACCGACATACGCCAGGCGGCGAAAGCGTCCGATTCGGCTGTCGCTCACGTAAATCAATACTTCGCTGGCTTGCTTGCGAATAAAACTGGGCGTTTGCCACGACGGCGCCACCGGATCGAGGATGTCCTCCGTCAGACTGCGCAGGAAGTCGGCTTGTTCGGGCAGGAGCGGCTGGCTGCTGATTTTGACTCCGCGCTTGAGCGCGCCTTCTCTTTGCGTCAGGCTGGCGGCATCGAACAGCCCCCAAATGCTCAAAACGATTACCGACAAGATGGCTGCGCCACAGCACGCAAGCAGCCCGGCTTGCCAGAGTAGCGTAAGGAAATTCTCCGGATTCATGCGGTTGCTCCTGAAACATGCGTTGGTTTCCGCTGTGCGTTGCCATGCCACACGCGCAACAGTTCCGGCGCGCGCTGCGTGAACGTTCCTTCGGCAATGTATGCGCGGATTTGCTCCATCAAGCGGATGAGCGCTCTCAGGTTATGGATGGAAATTAGCGTCCCGGCCAGCAGTTCTTTGGCCACAATCAGGTGGCGGAGATAGCCGCGCGTGAAGGTGCGGCAGGTGTAGCAGTCGCAAGTCTCATCAATCGGGCGCTTATCACGGGCATAGGCGGCGTTCATCAGGTTCAGGCGACCTTCAGGCGAAAACGCCGCATGGTGGCGCGCCAGGCGGGTTGGCAAGACGCAATCGAAAATATCCACCCCGCGCAGCACGCCGTTGATTAGGTCTTCAGGCGTGCCGACCCCCATCAGGTAACGCGGTTTATTCTCCGGCAGCAGCGGCGTGACCACATCCAGTGTGCGCAGCATTTCTTCTTTGGTTTCTCCCACCGAAAGCCCGCCAATGGCAATGCCAGGGAAGGGCAGAGACGAGATGAACTCCGCCGATTGCGCGCGCAAATCCGGGTCCACGCCGCCCTGCACAATGCCGAACAGGGCTTGGTCGGCGCGGGAATGCGCTTTTAGCGAGCGTTCAGCCCAGCGGTGGGTACGTTCCATCGCTTTTTTGATGTAAGCAGGGTTGTTGGGGTCGGCGCACTCATCGAAGGCCATGATAATATCGGCCCCCAGGTTGTTTTGTATCTGGATAGAGCGTTCGGGGGTGAAGCGGTGCGTTGAACCGTCAATGTGACTCTTGAACGTCACGCCGTCCTCATCTACTTTGCGCGTATCGGAGAGCGAAAAGACCTGAAACCCGCCCGAATCGGTCAACATGGGCTTGGGCCATTGCATGAACTCGTGCAATCCGCCCATCTCGCGGACGAGCTCATCGCCGGGTCGTAGGTACAAGTGATAGGTGTTAGAAAGCACCAGCGAAGCGCGCATCTCTTTGAGATGTTCGGGGGTCAGCGTCTTGACGGTGGCTTGCGTGCCAACCGGGGCAAAAACCGGGGTGTGCAGTTCCCCGTGCGGAGTGGGGAAGACGCCCGTGCGGGCGCGTCCATCAGAAGCGGTGATGTCGAATTCAAACATGGGGACGATTGTAAACGAAAACGCGGAGATTTTGGTCTCCTCCGCGTTTTTACGTGGAGCGTTTTTTCAGCAAATCGAGCTATCTGATTGCACAAATGTATTCGTCAATCCGTTCCAATCATTCGGCGAAATCATCTTCACTCATCAGCGATGAAGCGATAACCGATCCCCGGTTCGGTCAGCAAGATTTTAGGATTTTGGGGGTCGTCTTCTATCTTTTTGCGTAACTGACGAATATAAACACGCAAATATTCAATTTTGTTTGCCTCGGCAGGGTCCCACACATTGGAGAGAATCATCTGGTGAGTCAATACACGTCCGGCATGGCTTGCCAGATAGGCCAAGAGCTTAAATTCAGTTGCTGTTAGGGAAACTTCGGTATTTTCACGGCGCACGGTGAAGCCGGTTAGGTCAATTTCTACTTTTCCTGCACGGATTTTTGAACTTTTATTGCCTGTCATGGCCTGATTCTTATGTCGTAGTGCCACGCGGATACGTGCTAAGAGTTCTTCAATGCCAAATGGTTTGGTTAGGTAGTCATCCGCACCTGCATCTAAGGCGGCTACTTTGTCTTTTTCGCTATCCCGCACCGAGAGGATAAGAATGGGTGTCATGGTCCACGTTCGTAACTCTCGACACACTTGAATGCCATCCATATCGGGCAACGACATATCTAAGATAATCAAATCAGGCTGTTCAGCTGCGGCCAGGGCCAATCCTTCCTCGCCTCGCGTGGCTGTGCTAACGCGAAATTGCTTAGCCGCTAGAATGGTTTTGAGTGCGCGCAAAATTTGTGGCTCGTCATCAATGACTAAAATGTGGATAGGATGTGTCATGGTGTCTTGTTGGGTATATAGAAAACCATCTCAGTAAAGCGGCAGAATAATGTTGAAGGCTAAACCATCGGGCAGATTTTCTGCCCAAATTTTGCCGCCATGAGCATCAATGATGCCTTTGGTAATGGATAATCCTAGCCCGCTGCCGGTTACTTGGTCTGAGGGGTTAATCCGATAGAATTTTTCAAAAATACGTTCTAGGTCGCTTTCTGGCACGGGCAGGCTCTGGTTGGTCAGCCGCACCAAAATCGTCTGAGGGTCTTGCTGACGGGCTACAATGCGAATAGTGGAACCGGGTGGGGAATATTTTAGGCTGTTGGTTAGTAAGTTGGTAAAAACTTGTTCCATTTGCACAAAATCCACATTAATAAGCGGCAAATCATCTGGAACATCGACTTCCACATGATGTCTCTGGGTTTGTGTGCGAAGGTGTGACAGTGCGGATTCGACAATTTCAGCCAGTAAATTGGGCTTTTTTTGCGGCTTGAGAACCCCGGCCTCAATGCGCGACATGTCTAAAAGATGACCTACGAGAACGTTAAGATGGTCAATTTCCTCTTCCACCGTTGCTAGCAATTCTGTCCGCGCTTCGGTATTCCAATCAATTTCGCCCGAACGAAGGCTGCTGACGGAGGCTTTGATGGCCGAGAGTGGTGTGCGCAGTTCATGGGAGACAGACGAAAGAAGAGAGGATTTCAGGCGGTCACTTTCTTCTAACACTTGGGCTTTTTGGTCTGCATTGGCCAGTCGGATTCGTTCGATGGCTAACACGCCCTGTCCGGCAAAGGTTTGCAAAATTCTGGTTTCGGGCGCTTGGAGGGGTGGATGATTGCGCCACAAACGAATTTCGCCAATCAGGCCGCGCGCGGCCTGCAAAGGGACAATTACATCGGGCTTGCGGTTAAAGCGCATCCCGCGCGAAAATTTGATGTGTTCTGCGCTAGTTTCAATCGAAATCTCTATGCGATCGGCCAGCAACGTATCTATTGTTTTTTCTGCGAGAGCTTGTGCTACAGATTGTTCATCACGTGCTCGCGCTAAGAGCGTGCTTAATTCAAACAATCGCATGGCTTCCGCTTCGCGTGCTTGAGCCAGTTGCAAGTTAAGACGTGCACGTCCCATTAATTCACTGATGATGATTGCCACGCTCAAAAAAACGGCCAGCACGGCCCAGTCGCCGGTATGATGTACATCAAATGTGTAATAGGGTTGGATGAAAAAATAATTAAACGCGAGAAAAGCTGTGATAGCACCTGTGATACCCGCCGTTAAGCCCCACCATGCTGCGCTTAGCATAACCGGCAGCAGGTAGAGCAACGCTACCACCGCAATGCGCAAGTCGGAGCGGAAGGGGTATAGGAGGATGCTCAATCCGAGAGTCAGCAAGGCGGCGGAAAAGACTCCCGCCGCTTGCCAGGCCAGTTGACGGGGAGACAGGTCAGTTTTGCGCAAACGTATCAATCAATTTCTTTACATTGCCGCCTGCTGCATATAAGATGGGGCAAGTGCAACCGCGATTCATATATTCTTGCACCTTGGCGCGTGCTTCTTGCGGCGTGCCAGATGCAGTAATTTTATGAACGAGTTCATCGGGAACCAGGTGTTTGGCACGGTTGATTTGCTCTTTGGTAGCAGGCCAGCCTAAAATGGACTGGATTTCATGTACCACTTCATCGCTTACTTTGCTTGCCTTTGCAATGTGTGGCTGCTGAGCAATGTATTGGCAAAGCAACATCTTCGTCGTATCTATGGCTTTGTCATGGTCATCATCCACGGAGCATACAATTAACTGCGGACGGTCTAAATCTTCAACGCGCCGTCCGGCCCGCTTAGCGCCTTTATCTAGTAGTTCCAACGCGCGGTCATTGTATTCTGGAGCAACGCAATAATTCAAGACCACACCATCGGCAATTTCGCCGGTTAGTTCCATCATCATATCACCGGTCGCCCCAATCATAATCGGCACGTTGCGGGGTTCACGGCGCCCATGCACAACATCCAGTTCGATGCCGTCCACATGCACGAACTCACCATGAAAGGTGACCCGCTCCATGTTGAGTAAGCGGCGCATGACCAGGACGGTTTCTTTCATCGCCAGCAAGGGTTTTTTGCGTTCGATGCCGACATTTTTTGCCAACGGGTCCCACCATGCGCCGATACCGCAGATGATGCGTCCGGGCGCCAGGTCGTCCAGGGTCAAAAAAGTGGCTGCTAGTAAGCCAATATTGCGAGTCCAGTTGTTGATGACACCCGACCCGACTTTAATCTTTTCAGTGACGGCAGCATAGGCGGCCATTGGCACAATCGCATCGCGCACCAGGCGGCTTTCAGCCTGCCAAACCGCTTCGAAACCTTTTTCCTCCGCGTAGCGGACGTAGTCTAACCCGTCACGCAAGTCGTGCGAATCTTGCAAATAGAGTGCAACGCGAGCCATGGGGGGGTTATCTCCTTTCTACAACCGATTCTTCGAGTGAGTTGAGAATGCGTAAATCGTTGGGTGTGTCCAAATCGAGACCGATGTGCGCATTTTGCACAATTTCTAGGCGGACGCCGCTTTTTTGAGCGGCTTCACAGTGTCGGTAGAATGAACCCGCTCCAAAACTGTAGGGAATCAATCCTGCTGGATTCATAAACAGTGCATTTGTTCCATCTTGATGACGGTCTGGTGCGATGACTACGCAAGGGGTTTGGCGTGCGCGGTCAAGTAGGCTGCGCACATCTTCTGCGGTCAAGAGCGGCAAATCAGCCGGGAGGACAAGCACGCCGCGCGTAGCGTAGTTGCGTGCCAGCAGGGTAGCACGGGTTAAGGCGAGGTTGAGATTGGGGTTGCCGTCTTCCAGCACAGTGCGCGCTCCAAACTCACGGGCAATAGCCAACGCTGCCGGGTCGCGGCTTACAACCAAAACCTGGGAAATTTCCGGCATTTCGCGCAGGGTTTGCAGGGTTTGCTCTAGAAATTTGCGGTTTAAGATGCCACGTTCGTCATCGGTCAAGACGTTGGCCAACCGCGATTTACCCAACCGCAATGGTTTGACGGGAACGATTGCCCAAATTGTCATACAAGTTTCTCTACCAAGTGTAGCACATCTTGAGCCAGTTTGCGCCGCTCTTTGGAGGTTGGCATCAGTGTTTGAGCAACGAAGGCTTGGATACCAAGTGCATCAACCGCAGGCGCTAAGTTGGCATCTATGCTGTCTAAAACGAAACCGGTGAGAGTCCGCTTGCCGTAATGCTCGGCCACAGCCAAGGCAGAGGGTTCTATCCCTAGCTCTCTGAACATCTTGGCTGCCGGACCTTTGACTGCTCGCCCACCGATGATGGGACTGACCGCCAGCACTACGTTGGGCAGGTGTATGGCAGCCGTCTGCAGTATTTTTAGGATGGGGTCAATGCTGACCCAGGGATTGGAGGGGCACACAATCAATGCGTCAGCGTGTGCCATGGCTTCGCGCACACCAGGTGCTGGCTGTGCTTGTTCTATCCCTGCAAAGCGAAATCTGCGCACAGTAGGCTCACAGCGCTGATGCACAAAGTATTCCTGAAAGGGGAGTTCACCGAATTCTACCGTATCTACGATGGTCGCAACCGGGTCATCGCTCATCGGTAAAACGGTGTGCCGGATTCCCCATCGCATGCACAAATCATGGGTGATGTGCGATAGAGGTTCTCCTTCTCGCAGCCGGCGGGTGCGCTCTAGGTGCGTGGCTAAGTCTTTATCTCCCAGCCGAAACCAGGTTGGGGCGCCCAGTCGTTCCATCTGTTGGAACACATTCCAGGTTTCATCGGCTTGTCCCCAGCCGGTGACAGGATTTGCCAGTCCGGCTAGCGTGTAGCAGACGGTATCCAGGTCGGGAGAGATGTTTAGTCCCCAATGAACAAAATCATCGCCGGTATTGACGATGATGGTTAGAGCATGGGGAGGTAGGATTTGCGCTAGGCCTTCGGCTAACTTTGCGCCTCCTACGCCGCCGGCTAGGGCAACAAGCTTCAAGGGTGTGTCAGGTGTCACAGTTCAAATTCCGGGGTAAGGTTAGCGTGAGAGAATAAGCGCATCAAGCGCTTGGAGTTGTTTGGGTTTTGGCTCTTCAGCGGGTAAGCCCATAAAAATCATTGCTTGTGGCAGCCAAGTGGGTGGTAGCTCGAGCGCACGGATAGTTTCTGCCTGCGCATACAGTGGCCAACACAGCCAGTTTGTTCCTAATCCGCGCGCATGTGCCGCTAACAGGAGTTGTAAGCCTGCCATAGCAACCGATTGTGCGCCCATTGTGAGTTCTTCAGGAGTTTGGCTGCGCACCGCGCTGCTATCTTGGCAGAGCAAAATAATGTGCGGTGCTTCGCCAATCCGGCGAATGGAGCGCGCGACCCGTTCGTGAATTTCTTCTTCGCGAGCGCCTTCTTGCTGCATATCGATTCGCATCTTGTTTGTTAGGGCGAGCGCCAGCGATTGACGCGCTGATGGACTCTCGACCAGGACAAACCGCCAGGGTTGAAGCCCGTGCGCTGAGGGGGCGTAGGTGGCTGTTTCCAAAATTTCGTGCAAAATAGATTCAGGAACGCGCTGGTTGTGAAATTTGCGGATAGAGCGGCGCGAACGCAGAAATGTGAGCAGAGAGGGGCGCATGGTTGTTGTTTGCAGGTCTGTTTATCGGCTCAGGTTTCAATGGGCATCAATTTTCTCTGGGCGTATTTTGTAAATCACCCGAATTTCGCCTGGATTGGTTTGCCAAGGGCGACCGGTATATTTCAGCGCCAGTGTGTTGATATGCTGTAGTCCGCCTTCTTCACTGATTTCGAGCACTCGGCCACGAATTTGCAGGTACCGATAGGGATTGTTGGGGTCCTGTATCACCATAGCGACCTGAGGGCGGGCGCGCATATTTCGGTCTTTTACGCGTCCTTTGGCCGAATTAATCAAAATGTGTTCGCCGTCATGATTAAACCAGATGGGCGTGACCTGGGGTGACCCATCCGGCATAATCGTCGCCAGGAATAGAAAGGCGCGCGTTTCGTCTTTCAATAAGTCGTGATATTTTTCGGGGATGTTTTTCATTTGTTCTCCAGTGTTTTCACATCATCGTACCGATAAGGGAGAACCGGTAGGCTTGATTCGGCAAGATTTATCGAAACATATCTTGCTCTTTGGGGCGCAGTATCTCTTGGAGTGACCCCTCTCGTAAAGGATAAGGGAAACCCCGCACATGTACAATCGGCGTACCTTCGGCAGCCTGTCCCATCATCAGGCTGGCAGCGGCAGCGAGTTCATCGGCTACGCCGACGACGGTGATATTTAGCGTGTAGCCAAAAAGGTCTTGCCAGCCTCGCTCGTCAATCAGGCCTGGAAGGCCACTGAGGCCAATTGCCACGCCGACTGTGCCCAGTCGCCAGGCGCGCCCGTGAGAATCGATAATCATGACCCCCAATCGTTTACCACTCTTTGATTCCAGGCGGGTGCGTATCATCGCTGCAGAGCGGTCGGGGTTTTCAGGCAAGAGCAGAACCCACTCTCCTGGTTGTTGCAAGGGAGCGACATTTGAGTGGTCAATGCCGGCGTTGGCGCATACGAATCCCAGGCGATGTTCCACAATGGCCGTGCCAGGACGGGTGCGCAAAATCTCGTTGCTTTCGCGCAAGATGAGTTCTGCTAGGCGTGGGTCTTTGCCGGTCTGTTTGGACAATTCCAAAGCAGATGGACTGGGGGTTACCGTCTCCAGGTTGACCAGGCGAGTTTCGGCTTTGCTAACAATTTTTTGCGCCAGCACCAAAATATCGCCATCTTCTAGGGTGAGGCTTGCCCGCTCCAGACCAAGCAGAATCAGGTTGACCAGGTCGTCGCCGGGTTGAACTAGGGGAATATTCGGCAGGGGGGTGAGTGTGAGCGCCATGGCACTGCTGTGAATTGGGGTGAGCAGCCAAGGACTAGCCTACGGGTAGTCCGAGAGCGAGCAAAATGTTAGTGCCCATTGGCACCTGTTATTTTTATGCCTGCATGGTTTGTGTTGTATTGCTTGTTGATATAAATCAAAATCGAAGTCAGACCTTCGACTACCGACGAGTTTTCAATCGGGCCGGCGTCCCAACCGATGAGACCAGCAGCCTGCACCAGTTTTAGTACTTCCTCGCGGGCGGCTTTGCTTGTGCCGGTCACCAGCACGTCACAGGGAACGTCTCCATCTTGCATCAGGTGTTCATACGAAATGTTTTGGAAGGCATCCACCACTTGTACGCCCTCGCCCAAAATCTCTACTGCTTCTTGTGCGGCAGAACCGGCGGGTGGCATTTGCACTTTGGTCACCTTGGGTGGGACGAGCGGGACGGTGACATCTACTAAGATTTTGCCTTGCAGTGCGTCTTTTATTCCCAAAAGCGTGTCTTTGTGGGCCGAATATGGTACAGTCAACACGGCAATATCGGCCTTTTGTGCTGCTGTCAGATTCTCTAGCCCTTCGATGGCGGCTTTGCCATCCAGTAATTCGTTTAACTCTGCGGCAGTTGCTTGTGCTTTTTCAGCGTTGCGCGAGCCAATGATGACTTTATAGCCTGCCTTGGCCCAGCGATACGCCAGTCCTTTGCCTTCTTTGCCGGTGCCGCCTAAGACGGCGATGGTGTATAGGAGAGAATCGGTCATGGTATTCCTTTGGTTGTGAGAATTGGCAATTTTGTTGCGAAGCCAAAGCGATATGCGATGGGTTACAGCGTTTTAAACTTTTGTTCGTATCTGCGCCATGTTTGTTCTGCGAGTGCATGGGCTTTGGCTGCGATTTCTTTTTCATCCAGAGTGAGCATCTCACGGTCTTTCATCAAGAACTTTCCGTTTACCATAGTGTTGGTGAGCATCGTCTCGCGGAAGCCAAAGAGGATGTGCCAGGGCAAGTTGCCCTCTGTGAGCGGGGTGGGTGGGTTGTACTCGACGAATATCAAATCGGCCGCCGCCCCTACAGTGAGTTTTCCAATTGTCTGTCCGAAGAAATGTGTCGCTTGGGCTGCGTTGTTATAGACTGCCATTTCAACTACGGTGTAGCCACTCATCCGGCGCGGGTCGCGATGATGGATTTTGTGGAGCAGATAAGCTGCCTTCCATTCCTCCCACATTGCGTTTGAGAATCCATCGTTTCCCAGTCCGACTCGGATGCCCCGCGCCAAGTAATCTTCGACAGGGGCAACACCCACAGCATTGTTCATGTTCGAACGCGGCTGATGGGTTACCCAGGTTTGGGAATTTGCGAGGATTTCACGCTCTTCTTCGTCCAGGTAAACACAATGCGCCGCAATGCTGTTTGGTCCCAGGATACCGTGTTTTTCCAGCCAGGCGACAGGACGCATGCCGGCGCGTTCCTGTACAGCCCGGCCGTCATCTTCACTCTCAGAAAGATGGATGTGAAAGCCCGTTCCGTCGGGGGCAGCCTGCCGACACAGGGCCAAGGTTTTTTCGGAGAGAGTCAGCGAGGCGTGCAATCCGAAAACGGCGGCGAGTAGAGGGTTGTTCTCTCGGCGGGTGCGTTCGATGAAGCGCACATTTTCCTGTATTCCCGCTTTCATCCGTTCTGCGCCATCGCGGTCCGTGACTTCGTAGCACAAGCACGATCGCAATCCAGCCTGTTGCACCGCCTCGGCGATGATGTCAAGCGAGCCCACAATTGCATTTGGCGAGGCGTGATGGTCAAATAGGGTGGTTGTGCCATGCCGAATGGCATCTGCCAGGCACAGCAGCGCTGAATAGCGGATGTCTTCTTCGGTCAGTGACCGGTCGAGTGGCCACCATAGTTTTTGCAGAATTTCTGAAAATTGTGTGGGTGCATCGCCAGGAATGGCCATGCCGCGCGCGAATGCGCCGTAATAATGCGTATGCGCGCAAATGTTGCCGGGCAAGACTAGTTGTCCGCGCGCATCGTACAGGTTTGCTTGTGGGTAGCGTGAGCGCAGGTCGGGTTCTGGCCCTAGGTCGGCAATTTGTCCGTCTTTGATGTAAATTGCCCAACCGGGCAAAATCCGATTGGGCTTTTCCCATGTGACGAGTGTTGCGTTGGTAATCAGCATGACCTTCCTCCATAAACTCGCCGATGATGGTCGGTACAATCGAGGTTATCCCAGGCCGAATTGTTGGGGCGCGGGCAGCCGCACACCACCCATCGCCATCTCTTGTAAGACGCGGAAGACTCCATCGCGCATTTCAGGGTCATCACCAAATAGATGCGGATAGAGGGCAGATAACACCCCTTCGGTGGGTGTGCGCCGCAGGTAGTGGAGCGCTGCCAAGCGATAGTCAGGGTTATCATCTTTGAGTGCCAGCAAGAGCAGGTCTGTGGCTGGCTCGCCAGGGATGACGCCCATGCCATATTTGCCGGCAAACTCAATCAGCCAGGGCATGTTTTCAGGAGGTAGCTCGCGCTGTGGGATGCGTGGGTTAGGACGCTGCAGGGCTTCTAATAGCTCTACGGCGGCGTTACGCACCACCCATTGCTCATCTTGGGTGGGGATGCGGCCAAGCAATTCTTGCGCCCATGGTTCACGCACACGCGCTAAGCCGTAGACAATGGCGCGGCGGACAAGAATGTCTTGGCTGGTTACGCCGTCTTTGAGCGTTTCATAGCCTTCCACCGGGTTGTTGGCCAGGGCCTCGGCAGCCGCAATGCGTAGCTCCTCGTCACCACCCAGCAGGGCGGTGGCAATGGCTTCTAGCGCTTCGGGTGTTCCAATTTCCACCAGTGCCAGGCAGGCCGCTTGGCGTGCTGTTCCGGCGGAGGAGTTGAGGACTTGGATGAGAGCTTCTACCGATTTGCTGTCATGCACCATTCCTGCACCGAGTGCAGCAAGGCGGCGCAATTCGTTAGAGGGGGAGAGCATCAGTTGTCTGAAGAGCGCTCCGATGTTGGGTTCGCCGCTCAGTGCCAGAGCGGCGATTACTTGTCCGCGTAGACCGGCGGGGTGGTCTTCGTTTTGCAGAATTTGTATGAGCGAAGCGATGACCGTGTTGCGCCAAGGGGCTTTGGGGGGTGCATCGCGTAACAAACGCGCGGCCATCAGACGTGGTCGTAGCAAGATGTGGTCTTCGGTGGTGAGCAACGCATTGGCTATATTGCTGACATCGCTGAAGGCCGCTAGGTACCGCAGGGTGGTGGTGCGACCAAACCAAGGGGATTGGTTTAGCACCGTCTCGGCTTGGGCTGGAGAAAGCGCTTTGCCGGCCAAAAAGCCAAGGTAGAGCGGGTGCGCAAATCGTACCAAACTGCCGCCGTGTGCTGCTAAAATGCCGGCAACGGTCATTTGTGACACCAGGCTGGCCGGGCGCGGGGGTGGCGCAGCGGCCTTTTTGGCGGGAGATTTGCCTGCCGGAGCGCCAGCCGCTTCGGGGGCGGGTGGGGCTTCAGCGGGGGTGGTGGTGACTCCTTCGGGGTTTACCGGAACAGCAGGTTCGAACGACTTGGTCCACTCTTTGGCGCGCCCGCTTTCAAAGAGTGGCAAGGCGTTTAGGCTCGCTTGCGCACCAATGGCGTATAGCGCTTCCATCGGCGCTTGCGGTGGTAATAAACGGCGCAGATGGGCTTCAATGGCATCTACTGGGCGGGCGCCGCGCGCATCGCCAGCGTAGGCAGCCCATACTTTCAGGGTCAGCTCCAGCGGAGTCAACCCAACGTTGCCATCTAACAGCCAGCGATTGAGCAGAATAGGGTCAATGGGCGAGAGAAAGGCTTGCGCCCAGGCTTCGGGGGCGACATATTTTTGCCAGAGCATCGTCCACACTTGCAGGAACTCGCGCTGTTGCTGTTTTGTCCAGGGCATGATGGCAAGCGGAACAAAACCGAGCGCCAACAGGCCATCTACATATTCGGGTGTGCCGGTTGTGACGATGCGCACGCGTGGGAATTGCCGCAGGATAACCCGCAGGTAGGCTGCCACTTCTTGTATGCCATTCGGGGTGAGTTCGTCTACTCCATCCAGTAGCAGCAACGCTCGCCCACTTTGAAAGGCATATTCGACAAAGCCGGGAAGTTTTCCGGCGGTGAGGGCACCGCTCACTTCCAGCAATTTATCCACAATTGGGTTTAGGAAATCGGTTGGCTTTTTGGGGTCTTTGAGCGGTAGTCCGAGGTCAGCGGCGTGGATAAAAAACGGGATTTTCTCGTGCAGCGAGGCCACTTCCGGGCGGCGATTGATGATTTGGGAAGCCAGGTGCGCCAACGCGGTGCTTTTGCCTGTGCCGGGCTGACCAATCAGAATTAAATTTACCCCGCCGGAAAGGGCTTCGGGGATGGTGAGCGTGCCGCTTTTGTAGATGGAGGCTATCTCGGGGTATTCTGGTAAATATGGGATGGCCTGCTCGCTGATTTCAATGTGCGGTCGAGGCGTGCCTGGGTCGGCATACGAAGGCGGCGCCAGCAAACGGGTTTCCATCGCAATTTCATCTAATGCGAAGAGTGAAGCCGCCAGGTGCGCTCCCTGTGTTTGGCGGAAGACGATTTTACGATAGGCTGTTTCTTGGTCGGCATTGCCTTGTAATGCACGTTCGCGTTGCTGCTCGCGCATCGATTCTATCAATTGCCGAAATGTGGGACGCAGTAACGACAGAACCCACCAGGCGACGGTCGCTACGATGGCACCGAGCCAAAAAGACGGCCAGTTGAGCCAATAAAATAAATTGCGCATGGTGTGATGTCCTCCTCAGCCAGCGAATAAAATCCTACCGCACGAGGGGCAAGTGACGAGTTGTTGAGCGTGTCGCGCTGTTTGGGCATGGGCGCGGGTGATGGCTGCGCCGCAGGCATCACAGGCGTCGTCATGTAAGGCAGTCACTGCCAGGCCACGTTTCTGTTGGCGCAAGGTATCGTATTGAGCCAGCCAATTGGCTTGGACGGCCGGCAAGACGGCTTGGCGTTGCGCGAGCAGTGTTTCACGTTCTTTTTCTAGGCTCTCTTGTTCGGTTTTGAGCGAAGCGTTTTTGCTGATAACTTGTCCTTGGGTCGAAAGATACGCTTTTTGCGCTTGTTCCAGCGCTGCGCGCGCTTCTTCCAAGGCCAACATGCATTCTAATTGGCGGTCTTCCAGGGCGCTTAAGCGGCGCTTGAGAGAAGCGACATCGTTTTGTAAATCGGTGAGTTCTTTGGGGTTGTGGATTTTCCCACTATATAGACTGGCTTCTGCTTGTTCCAATTTGATGCGCTGGGTGGTGGATTCGCGTTCGGCCTCTTGCAAAGCGCGCTCACATTCTTTGAGTGTGGCTGCAATCTCTTCTTGTTTTTGCCGGGCCGCTTTTAGGTCCGAGTCGTTTTCTAGCGCATTTTGAATACTGGTCAAGCGTGCGTTTATCTGGTCGAGGCGGGTGTCTATTTGTTGTAGGCGGTAGAGGTGAAGGGCAGCGCTCATGGGGTGAATTATACCTAATGCGTGCGTAAATGTTTGCTCTGCTGCCTTGATTTTTGCTACAGGATTGTTCGCTGCGTTACTCCTAGCCCGGGAGCGCTGGGTAGGCTTAGATTTGCACCGTTGTAGATGAGGCCTGTGAAGGGGTCATTTGCAATCAACAGGGGGCCATCCAGGTCTAGGTAATCACAGAGTGGGGCGAGGTGCGCTGCCGCGGTGACTCCAAGGGAGCTTTCGACCATGCAAGAGAGCAGAATTTCCATTCCATGGGCGCGCGCCGTATGAATAGCCCGTAGCGCCTCGCGGATGCCGCCTGTTTTCATCAGCTTAATCACAACGCCATCCAGTGCTCCAGCATATTGTGCTACATCGGCTGCGGTTTTTACGCTTTCATCGGCAAAGATTTTTACCTTCACGCCGCGTTGCACCAACTCATGCTTGAGCCAGCGGTAGGATTCGATATCTCCGATGGGTAGCGGTTGTTCAATAAACTCTAGGTTGTAGTGCACCAAACGTGGAATCAGGTCAAGGGCTTGTTGGGGCGTCCAACCGGCGTTGGCATCTACCCGCAGGCGGGCGTCTGTTGCGGTGCGGATGGCGGCTAGGGCTTGCTCTGGAGAATCCGGGCCAAGTTTGATTTTGAGAATGGGATACCTGCTCTGCCGGGCGGCTTCGGCCATGGCTTCGGGTCGGTCTAGGCTTAGGGTGAATGAAGTCGGTGGCAGAGGGGCAGGGGATAGGCCAAACAGCCGGTAAAGGGGTTGGTTGAGCAATTTACCCCACAGGTCGTGCAAGGCCATATCTACTGCTGCTTGTGCGGCGTGAGAACCAGGTGGCAGCGCAGCGAGCATGGCCTCCAATGCGTAGGGGTCATCTCCGAGGGGCGGCAGGCTATGTAGATACTCGATTAAGCTCTCTTGGGTATCACCGTAGTACGGTACGGCAGCGGCTTCACCATAGCCGGTCAGAGCGCGGTATTTGATTTGTACGAAAACGTTATGCCGCTCATCGCTGGCGCCATGCGCCACGCGAAAGGTGGTTTTGAGACCCAGGGTGAGGGGGGAAGCAATCAGTTCCATAGGATGTGCCGGCGGTTATCAGCGGAATCGTCTGGCGCCGCGATAGTTTTCTGCCAGCCACTGGCCATAAATTTTGCTCTGTGGATTAAAACTGTTGTAAGAGACGCCCCAGTCGGTGCCATTGGCATGGATGAATTCGTCACCGCCAAGCGAAATGGCAACATGCGTAATGCGTGCTTTGCGCACGTAGCCGCGCGCATCTGGGCCGGGCAGGTGGTTTTCTTCTATCTCGCCAAAGAAAACTAAGTCGCCGGGTTGGAGCGGCCCTTCAACCGGCTCCCCTTTCATGTACTGCTGGTCGGCATCGCGTGGAATGGTGATACCGAGGTACGCGTAGAAGGTGCTAGAAAATCCGGAGCAGTCGAAGCCATAGGGTGTGCGTCCGCCCCACAGATACGGTACGCCTACCAAACGGCGCATCAGGGTGAGAGTTTGCTCAATGCTTGTCGCGCTGCAATTGGGTTGCCGGTTTGCGGTTGTCAGGTCGCAAGCAGATAATCGCCACTGACGCCCATCGGGCAGCTCAATCCAGGCTTCCGTTTCATTGCTTTCTTTGACGTTGAGCAGGGTGGCAAAGGGGATTTTTTGCACTAGGTTGCCTTGTTCGTCGTGGGCTTCTGCCAAGACGGCCGAGACGATATAGCGCCCGGCTGCTTGATATGCACGTACTTGGTCTTCGGAACAAGCGTGCAGGGCGCGGCTGTGAACCCAGCCGGTGTAACCATCATGCACAACGTATACTCGCGTCCAGTCGTCCTGGGTTTCCAGAATGCGCACCGCTTCCCCTAGCCACAACTGGCTAACACGCTCGGTCAGGATGCCCGGTCCGCGTCGAACGTCCTCTACCGGGCGGTTGACCAGTGCCCAGGGAGTTTCTGGAGTCAGTAATACGTGGATGTTATCGGCCTGGAATTGCCCGGCGATGTTGCGCGCTTCGGTGTGCATGGCTTGGGTTAATACCGTTCCGTGCAGCGTGCCGTCTACATTCAGGCGTACATCGAAGATTCCGTCGCGTTCATCGCGGTAATGCGCCAACTTGTAGCGGTAAAGCGTATCGCTGATTGCATTGCCGCGGCGTGCCCAGAAATCGGTGACTCGTTTCAACCACTCGTTGAGTACTTCTTCATGAACGTTATGCCCAATGCCCTGGGGTATCCATAGCTCGCTATCTGGAATGTGTTGGGCCATAAATTGTGCGTGTTTTGCCGGCGCGTTTACCATATCGTGTTCGCCTTGCACGATGAGCACCGGGCGGGTGACTTTGGCTAAGTCTTCGGGCCGATAGTTTGGCTCGCGGATGATTTCTTCTACTGTCAGTCGCACCAAGGTTCGCCAATAGTCGGAGCCTAGCCCGCTATGCAGTTCCTGCATTTCGCGCAGCCAGTCAGGTCGCTGTTGTTCGATTCTCTGCGGGTCGAAGATGGCCGGTTCTTTTTTCACCAAATCGGGGCTGACCCAGGCGTTGCCGGCCTGAATCACGCAGGTTTGCACCACGCTGGGGTGTTCCATGAGCAGAACGAGTGCGATGTTGCCACCGTTGCTGTGTCCTACGATGTGAGCGCGTTCAAAGCCCAGGGCGCGCACTAAAGTGGCCATATCGGCAGCGTGTTCTTTGAAAGAGTACGTCAGGTGCGGGTTGCCGGATTTTCCATGCCCTCGGCAGTCAGGGAGAATGACGAAGTAATTTTTCTCCAGGCGCGTGACGACATTGTACCAGCATGAACGTCCGGTTTGGGTTGAGCCGTGAATGAGCAAAATGGGCGCCTGGTTTGTTTGGGGTGTTCCAAACGTTTCGTAAAAAATTTCGGTGTTGTTGATGGTTGTGTAGGGCATCGTTTTTCCACCTACCATGGGAATACGGATAGTATATCACGCTCGAATCAAAAAGGACGGAGCGGCGTTCTCCGTCCTTTGCGGTGAGCAGAGCGATGAGACTAGAACTCGTCTTCTTCCTCGTCTTCCCACAATTCATCGTCTTCTAGGTCTTCGTCGTCCCATTCTTCCAGTTCTTCTTCTTCGTCCCACTGATCCTCGTCGGTTGCAGCTCCATCGGTCGGCGAGTAGGTAGCGCATCCGGTGTCGGGGTCAAACTCTACAGCAGCGGCAGAACAGTATCCTTCATCGTTGAAGACGCAATCGTTGTAATGGCAGCGAATACGTGGCATGAATTCCTCCTCGTAATTTATACTGGTTGGCGAATTAGGCGGATGGTAGTCAGGATGAAGAGAATGGTCATGGTAATTTGCGATACGACGCAGAAAGGACACCATGCCCTGATGAGAAAGGCCTCCACGTATACCAGGTAGAGCGTAAAGCCAAATCCACCTACGCCCAGACCAAAGACAGACAGTAGGCCGTTTTGTTTGAAGAACTTGAGGTTGCCGTATGTTTCAAGCAGTAGCACAATCAAGATGGCGAGATACCCGCCGACTCCAACCAGTGCAACTGGAATGCCGAAAATTTCAGAGTAGATGCTGTTGTTTACGGTAGCACAATCGCCGCTGCCCAGGCACATGGCGTTATTGTCTGTCAGTTTGTAAATGGTCATGTAAATTGAAACGAGCAGGCCTAAGGTAGCCAGGGCTATTGAGGCCCAGTATAATTTTTTATCCATAAATTTAAGTCTCCAATAACCAGGCTTCTACTTCGGTACCGGGCGCGCAGGATTTTACCCCACTTGGGATAATCAGTAAAGCATTTGCCTGTACCAGAGAAAACAAGTTGCCTGACCCCTGATGACCGGTCAGGTGAGCGGTTAACCGACCGTTTTCGTGCCTGACCACTGCCCGCAAGTAACTTTCGCGCCCATCGTTTTCAATTGCTTCTGATAGAGTGACGCGCACTGCAGGCGGCTGGGTCACGCTCATGCCGCTCAAACGCCAGAGCGCGGGTCTTGCAAACACCAGAAAGCCAATAAACGCCGAAACCGGATTGCCCGGCAGACCAAAAAATGGGATGTTTTGATACAGACCAAACGCCAAGGGTTTGCCTGGTCGCATGTTAACTTTCCAGAAGTCTAGCGAGCCTGCACTCTCAACCACTTCCTTAACAAAATCAAAAGCACCTACACTGACACCGGCGGAAGAGATAATCACATCGGCGTTTGCTTGCACGGCTTGGTCAAGCAGTGCTTGTATCGCTTCGCGGCGGTCAGCGGCAATCCCTAGGCGTAGGACTTCGCAACCGGCTTGGGTGGCGAGTGCTGCCAGGGTGTAGGTGTTCGTATCACGGATTTTACCCTCCTGTTGCACTGCGTCGAGCGGCAGAAGTTCATCGCCGCTGGAAAGGATGGCAACTTTGGGCTTGCGGTAGACTGGTACGCGCGCCCTGCCCATCATTGCCAACATGCCTACGTCTTGCGGACGCAAAACCCGGCCAGCCGGTAAAATCTCAGCCCCAATGCGTATATCTGAGCCTTGTTTGCGAATGTTCGCGCCTGGTTGAACTGTTTTCTGGATGAGAATGTGCAGGGGGAGGGGCGCCCCAGCAGAAACTTGGCCGAAATCGGTGTCTTCGACCATCACTACGGCATCGGCGCCGGCCGGAAGTTTGGCTCCGGTCATGATGCGTGCGGCATGACCAGGTTGGAGTGTAAGATCCGCAAGGCTGCCGGCGGGAATATCGCCAACCACTGGCAATTGAACCGGTATCGTGGCGGTGTCGGCAGCGCGCAGGGCGAATCCATCTACGGCAGAATTATCAAAAGCCGGCAGGTCGCTGTCGGCGCGGATAGTTTCGGCTAGCACGCGACCTACCGCTTGCTCTAGCGGACATTCCGTTGCTTCTACCGGAGAAAATCGGGCAAGAATACGCTCACGCGCTTCGCGGACGCTTAACATCGTAGCAGTCCTTTCTCAAAAGCGGCGAGATTATAACCGATTGTGGAGTGGTTCTGTGAGATTAGCAAGTATTTTTATATTTATCTAACGATGTGCCATTTGAGCGTGTCTTGCTGGTGATTACAAGTCCGAGATTATTTTGAATATGTTTGATTTGAAATATCTTTCAAAAACAAAATAAAGTCTGCGATAAATATCACATTTGGGCTGCCCTTAAACAAAAAAACGGTTTGTCAAGTAAAATCAATTTTTGGTGAATGTATGAAAACGTCTGATTTTGATTATCACCTGCCTGAAGCCTACATTGCCCAAACCCCTGTCGAGCCGCGTGATGCTTCTCGCTTGATGGTCTTGCACCGTCAGACGGGTTATATTGAACATCGCACGTTTTGTGAGATTGGTGCGTATTTGAACCCAGGCGATGTGTTGGTCATCAATCAAACGCGAGTTATTCCGGCACGTTTGCCGGCGCGTAAGGAGAGCGGTGGTCGAGCGGAAGTTTTGCTCTTACGGCGCGTAGAAGACAGGGTTTGGGAATGCCTGGTGGGCGGTAAGGGGTTGAGGGCGGGCAAGCGATTGAGACTGGAAGATGGCCTAGAAGCGGAAATTCTGACCGAACTGGAAGGTGCTCGCCGCTTGGTGCGCTTTGCTGAGCCGGTGGAGTACCATCTTCAACGTGACGGACAAGTGCCTCTTCCGCCCTATATCCATGAAAAATTGAGTGACCCAGAGCGGTATCAGACCGTGTATGCGAAAATCCCTGGTTCAGCTGCCGCTCCAACTGCTGGGTTACACTTCACCCCGCGCTTGATCGAGGAATTGCGGGCGCGTGGCATTCTCTTTGCCGAAGTTACGTTACATGTAGGGTTGGATACCTTTGCTCCTGTTACAGAGGATGACCCCCGCCAGCATAAAATTCATACCGAATGGTGTGAAGTGACGCCCGAAACGGCTGCCCAAATCAACAGCGCAAAATCGGCTGGTGGACGGGTGATTGCCGTGGGCACGACTTCTGTCCGAACGCTGGAAAGTGCCTGCACAGAGCAAGGGACGGTTGTGCCTTTTTCGGGTCCAACTTCTCTTTACATATTGCCTGGCTATCACTTTCGTGCAGTCAATGCGCTGATTACCAATTTTCACTTGCCCAAATCCACACTTCTTATGATGATTAGCGCCTTTGCTGGACGTGAAACCGTGCTAGGCGCTTATGAAGTTGCCAAGCAGCAGGGCTATCGTTTTTTTTCGTTTGGCGATGCCATGTTGATTCTCTAATTGGTTTGTCAATCATCCTACCCCCGTGAAATGGAACCTGCGAACATGTCTACCCTAACTCCTTTTATCTTGGGCGTGAATTATTGGCCGCGCCGCAAAGCGATGTATTGGTGGTCAGACTTTGATGCCGCCGAAGTGGATGATGAATTTGCTTTGATTCGCGATGTAGGCTTATATGCTGTCCGCATTTTTCTTTTATGGGATGATTTTCAACCAGACCCCAAATGTGTGGACAAGCATGCGTTGGCGAATCTAGTAAAAGTGGCCGACCTGGCTGCTAAGCATGGTCTTGGACTCGATGTGACCTTCTTTACCGGGCACATGAGCGGCCCGAATTGGGCGCCTCGTTGGTTGCTGCAAGCGCGGCAGGGCTTTCCATCCCCATATTTTGGCTTTGTGCGCCAGGTTGTCAGTCAGGGCAAGGTCGTGCCAGAGGGAAATTATCGTAATATGTTCACCGAGCCAGATGCACTGCAGGCCGAGCGACTCTTGCTCAAGACGGTGGTCGGGGCGCTCAAGGGACATGTAGGGGTTTGGATGTGGAATTTGGGGAATGAGCCCGATTTGTTTGCCTGGCCTGCCAGCGCTGCACAGGGCCGTGCTTGGGTGCGCGAAATGACCCAAACCATTAAGGAAATTGATGAGAGTAAACCAGTTACGATTGGTATGCACAGCGCAAACCTGGAGATGGATACGGGACTGCGTGTGCATGACGTATTTGCCGAGACGGATGTGGCCGTTATGCATGCGTATCCGATGTACACCGAATGGGTGCGTGGCCCACTTGACCCAGACCACGTACCGTTTATGACCGCCCTGACTGCTCATTTGGCGGGCAAACCGGCGCTGATGGAGGAGTTTGGTGGCCCAACCAATCTGCCAGGCCAGCCCTCTGCCACTTGGGCGTGGACCGCTTACGGAATGGACCGCACCCAGTTTATGGCATCCGAAGAAGACTTTACGGAATATATCCGCCAGGTGTTGCCGAACGTCCAGGCGGTGGGTGCTACCGGTGCGATGTTGTGGTGCTTTGCTGATTATGCCGAAGAACTGTGGCATTTGCCTCCGTGTGGCGAATCGCGTCATGAGCGGCATTTTGGCTTGGTACGGCCAGATGGCACACTTAAGCCGCATGTCGAAGTCATCCGCCGTTTTGCTGCTAGCCAACCAACCGTCCAGCCGATTCCCGCTTACGCTTGCTTTGATGGCTTAACCGGTGAAGATTTTTACGAAAAACGACTGTACGAGGAGATAGGCACGCTCTACCAGCAATATTTGGAACGCAAAACCAGACAGTTGGTCAAATGAAAGATTTGAACACTCTAAACGCTGCGCTGCTTGCCTGCCGTCGCTGCCCGCGCTTGGTGGAATGGCGTGAACAGGTTGCGCGCCAAAAGCGTAAAGCCTATCGTGACCAGGACTATTGGGGCAGACCCGTGCCAGGGTTTGGTGACCCGCAGGCACAGGTGTTTGTTGTTGGGCTTGCGCCGGGGGCGCATGGCTCTAACCGTACCGGGCAAATGTTCACAGGGGATGCTTCGGGGGATTTTCTGTATCCTGCTCTCTATCGTGCTGGATTTGCCACTCAACCTTATACCCGTAGCCGTGAAGATGGATTAAGCCTACATAACCTTTATATCACCGCTGCTGCACGGTGTGCGCCGCCTGATAATAAACCGACTCCCCAAGAACTTATCAATTGCCAGCCGTACCTGGCTGCGGAACTGCATTTCATGCAACCGAAAGTGATTGTGGCGCTAGGAAAGATAGCATTTGACAGTATATTGCGGATATTTTCAATCCGAAATTCTGCTTGGAAGTTTGCGCATGGCGCACATTTTTCTCTTCCCAACTCAACATTTTGCGCGCCGCATGCCACTCTGGTATGCTCCTACCATCCTAGCCAGCAAAATACCCTCACGGGGCGGCTAACGGTTGAAATGTTTGATGAAGTTTGGCGTAAAGTAAAGACACTTTTGCAGGCGGTGCCTGATTCGTAACTTGCGATATGAAACGGTTTCTTAAAATTTCACTCCTCTCTCTTCTGTTCCTTCTCCTGCTTTCGGTGGGTGGGTTTGTTATGTGGGCCGAAACTCCCGCCCGTCCTGGGCCGACAGCATTGGCAGCACTGGAATCCGATGAACGGGTGTATGTCTTTCAACGTGAAGACCATATCGTATTTTATCCCGCCATTTGTGAAGCCAAAATTGCCGAAGAAAATCGCACCGGTCAACCGCACACCATCACCGCCTTCGTTTTTTATCCGGGCGGGCGGGTAGATTACCGTGCGTACGCTCCTGCTCTGCGGAAAATTGCCGAAGAGGGCATCATTGTCTTTTTGTTGCGCGTGCGGCTGAACTTGGCTTTTTTTGACATCGAAGCCGGCGCTCCTTTGCTATCACAAACCGAAGGTGTTGATGTGTGGACAGCGGGTGGTCATTCTTTGGGTGGCGTGGCCGCTTCTCTGTTTGCCCAAAACCATCCCGAAGTGCGGGCAGTCGTTTTTTGGGCTTCTTATCCTGCTGATGAGCGCTTTAAGGCTGCCGAATTACCTGTTCTCTCTGTTTATGGCACCTTGGATGGTCTAGCCTCGCCAGACCGCATTCAGCAATCGCGCGTACTTTTGCCCTCAGCTGCCCGCTTTGTCCCGATTGAGGGCGGCAACCATGCCCAATTTGGCGATTATGGCTTGCAGAATGGTGATAACCTCGCTTCTATTTCACCCGAAGCCCAATGGCAGCAGGCTGCACAGGTCACAGCATCTTTCCTGCAAACCCTTTCCCCTTAACTTCTCACCCGTTACTGTCTATGAAACTTTGGCAAAAAATTCTCCTGACCGTTTTTGTCCTTTTGATAGCGTTGGTGTTGCTTGGGCCGTTTCTTGTCCCCGTTCCCCCATTGACCGATACGGTCAGCGAGCGTGAACTGGCTGATGCCGATAGTCGCTTTGTTCAGGTCGGTCAGTTGACAGTTCATTATAAGGAGCGCGGCGCGGGCGAACCGGTTTTCATCCTGCTGCATGGCTTTGGCGCCTCCACTTTTTCTTGGCGCGAAGTGCTGGCGCCTTTTGGCGAATTGGGACGAGTGATTGCTTATGACCGTCCGGCGTTTGGTCTTACCAGCCGCCCGATGCCTGGCGAATGGCAAGGCCAAAATCCCTACAGCCCGGAAGACCAGGCCGCCCTTGTGATTGACCTGATGGATACGCTTGGCATCGAAAAAGCCTGGCTGGTCGGTAACTCGGCGGGTGGCACCGTTTCTGTCTATACGGCGCTCACCTATCCACAGCGCGTCAGCGGCTTGATTTTGGTGGATGCGGCCATCTACACCGGTGGCGGCTCTCCGGCTTGGGTGCGTCCGTTGCTTGGCACGCCCCAAATGCGCCATCTTGGGCCGCTTTTAGCCCGTCAGATTGCTACCACAGGCAACGACTTTATTCGTAGTGCCTTTCACGACCCCTCACTCGTAACTTCTGAAGTGTTAGAAGGTTACCGAAAACCCCTGCGTGCGAACAACTGGGACCGCGCTTTGTGGGAGTTGACCGTTGCCAGCCGTCCGCTTGGCCTGGCAGAGCGGTTGGGGGAATTGAACTTGCCTGTTTTGGTTATCACCGGCGATGATGACCGGATTGTCCCGACACAAGACTCCATCCGTCTGGCCTCTGAGATTTCCGGCGCTGTCTTGGTTGTCATTCCACAAGCCGGACACTTACCCCACGAAGAAAAACCCCTCGAATTTATGCAAGCCGTGCGTGAATTTGTCTTGTCACGCTGAACTGTATTCTTGATGCGGATAGATTTTTATGACCGATATGCTCGCCCCCGACTTTGAACTGCCTGATGTGCATAGCAATCTGATTCGGCTCTCCGATTTTCGCGGCAAGAAGCACCTCGTGTTGGTCTTCTTGCGCGGCTTCATGTGACCGTATTGCCGTGCTCATCTCGCGCGCTTACGCGATGATTACGCGGCTTTTACCGCGCGTGACGCGGAAATCCTGGCCATTGGCCCCGATGGTCCCAATGCCTATCGCCGTTACTGGAGCGAAAACAACATCCCCTTTCTTGGTTTGCCTGACCCCCGGCACAAAGTTGCTGATTTATATGGACAGGAATGGAACATTTTCAAGCTGGGACGCATCCCGGCGTTGCTCCTGGTAGATAAATCTGGCCTAATTCGCTATCAGCATTATGGTGATTCTATGAAAGACATTCCAGAGAACCAGTTGATTTTATCTTTATTGGATGAATTGAATATTCGTTGACTTTTTTTCTGATGCTTCGGACGGCTAGCAAACTACAATGACTTCGCTTGGTCCCATCGCATTTCTTGGTTCTGGTGAAACCTCGTTGGCTGGAGGTCGTGTTTTTGAACATCTTGCGCGCCAGATAGAACAACCGTTGCGGATTGCCATCCTCGAAACCCCAGCCGGATTTGAGCTGAACTCGGCGCAAGTGGCAGCGCGTGTTGCCAACTTTCTGCAAACTCGCCTGAGTAACTACAAGTCGCAGATACAGATTGTCCCTGCCCGTAAGCGCGGCACCCCCTTTAGTCCTGATGACCCTGAAATCTGCGCGCCCCTTTTACAGGCTAATTTGGTCTTCATGGGGCCTGGCTCTCCCACCTATGCTATCCGTCAACTCAAGGATAGCTTGGCTTGGGATTTGTTGCGTGCCCGCCACCGCATGGGCGCAGCCTTAGTCTTTGCGTCTGCCGCTACCATTGCAGCAGGACAAATCGGCTTGCCTGTGTACGAAATCTACAAAGTTGGACAGGATGTGCATACCGTTCCTGGGTTGGGGCTGTTTGATGATTTTGGGCTAGCGCTTTCGTTCATTCCACACTGGAATAATACAGATGGTGGCCAAGAGTTAGACACCAGCCGTTGTTTTATCGGGCGTGAACGCTTTGAAGTATGGTGTGCTTACCTACCAGAAAATCACACCGTCGTTGGTTTGGATGAACACACCGCTATTGTTTTTGACTTTCGTCAGCGCGAATGTTTCGTGATGGGGGTAAGTTCCGTTTCGCTGCTACGCACCTGTAATCCGCGCATTTACCCGGCGGGTTCTACGATTTTATTTGAAGAATTTGGCTCGATTGAAATACCCCATCCGCTTTCACAGGGGATTTCTCCTGCCATCTGGGAGATGGCAAGCAGCATTTCGCCACATCCTACCACAGGCGAAGAAATACCTCCCCCTGAAGTGACTGCTTTGCTCGAAGCTCGTCAGGCTGCTCGCGCCCGCAAAGATTGGTCTCGAGCCGATGATTATCGTCGGCGTATTCAGGCACTTGGCTGGACAGTGCAAGATACGCCCGAAGGGCCAAAACTGGTTCGCGGATGAACAGTTTTTTCTTGGTGCGCATTCAGGTATTGCTGCCTTTTTGGTTTAAAATAAGATTTGTCAGACAAAAGGAGTATTTTTATGCGCGCTGTGGACATCATCATCAAAAAACGTGATAAACAAGTTCTCACTGCCGAAGAAATTCGCTTCTTTGTGCAAGGTTTTACCAACGGCAGCATCCCCGATTATCAGGCAGCCGCCTTTGCTATGGCTGTCCTCCTGAATGGCATGACTCCGCAGGAGACGACCGAGTTAACCTTAGCAATGGCCGAGAGTGGCGAAGTCCTAGATTTATCCGATGTGGTCGAAATTGCTATAGATAAACATTCCTCCGGTGGTGTAGGCGATAAAACGACCCTGGTTGTCTTGCCAATTGTGGCAGCCTGTGGCTTGCCTTGTGGAAAAATGTCGGGACGTGGCTTGGGTTTTAGTGGTGGCACGCTCGATAAACTTGAATCTATTCCTGGTTACAATGTCAACCTTACTATCGAGCAATTTAAGCAACAATTGCGCGAACTCGGCATCGTCTTGACGGGTCAGAGCGCGGATTTGGCTCCCGCCGATGGCAAATTCTATGCCTTGCGCGATGTCACCGGCACGGTGCCATCTATTCCCCTCATCGCTTCTTCCATTATGAGCAAAAAAATTGCGGCGGGTGCCGATGCAATTCTGTTAGATGTTAAAGTAGGGTTGGGGGCTTTTATGCAAACACTGGATTCGGCGCGCGAACTGGCCGAACTCATGACCATGATTGGAGAATTGGCCGGCCGCAAGGTGAAAACTCTGCTTTCTGACATGAATCAACCGCTTGGTTGCGCCGTTGGAAATGTCCTAGAAGTGCGCGAAGCCATTCAGACCTTACATGGTGGCGGACCAGAAGATTTTCGTGAACATTGTCTTCATGTGGCAGCACACATGCTCCTGCTTGGTCGGCGTACCAATGATTTGCAAGTGGCACGCAGTATGGCCGAGTCTGTGATTGCCAATGGGGCTGCCTGGCAAAAATTTCGGCAACTGGTAGCCGCACAGGGTGGAGATGTTTCATACATCGATTCGCCTGAAAAAATGGCCCAGGCTCGTTATATCGAAACGATTCCCTCTCCTGAAACCGGTTATCTTTCTCAAATTCATGCCCGCCTGATTGGCGAGGCCGCCGTCACATTGGGAGCAGGCCGCGCCAAAAAAGGAGACTCGATTGACCATGCCGTTGGCTTTGAGATTTTGCACAAAGTCGGCGACCGCGTGAGCAAAGGCGAGCCTTTGTTTGTCATTCATGCCAATGACCCTGAAAAGCTGGCACAAGCGAGGCAAACTGTATTAATGGCACATCACTTTAGCCCGCAGTCCGTTTCTCCTTTTCCTTTGTTTTATGAGTGAAAACCAATGGCGTGAATTACAAATTCGCGCCATTTTGTTATAAATTGCCCCATTTGTTCTATAATAAACTTAAATTACCTTGCCTTTTGCTACTCTTTCGTGCATACTTATCCATACCACTTGTGCCGGTCTAACTATCTTTTGCCCGCTTTGCGCCCAGCGCCAGAGCGCGCCCCCCGTGGAGTTATCCCATGAGTAAAGTTGCCTTGCGTGTTTACAACCGCGACATCGAAGCCCTCATTGACCAGGGACACTACGACGAGGCCATAGCCCATTGTCAGCATGTACTCAAAACTTTCCCAAAATACTTGGAAATATATCGCCTTTTAGGGAAAGCGTACCTCGAAGCGCGTCGCTTTGCCGAGGCTGCTGATATTTTCCTGCGCGTTTTGTTGGCTGTGCCAGATGATTTTGTCTCGCATTTGGCAATGAGCATCATCTATGACGAACAAAAAGACTTAGATCGAGCCATCTGGCACATGGAGCGGGCCTATGAAGTCTATCCATCCAACGCGGGTGTGCAAAACGAACTTCGCCGGCTATATGGCCGTCGTGATGGGCTTGAACCCCCAAAAATTCGCCTAACGCGCGGCGCGTTGGCGCAGATGTACACCAAAGGCGGGCAATATCAGCAAGCGATTGTTGAAATCAAATCTGTTCTGACCGAAGACCCTACCCGCCTCGACCTAAAAACCCTGCTGGCGCGTGCGTACTTCCGTGCCGGTATGAAGGTGGAAGCCACTGAGATTTGTACCGAATTGTTGCGGCAATATCCATATCACCTGGATGCTAACCGTATTCTGGTTGAAATTCTCCCAGGCACGAGCTTGGCCGGAAATGTAGAACAGTACAAAAAACGCGTTCATGCGCTAGACCCATACGCTGCTTTTGTTAGCGGTTCGTTGTTTCAATCAGAGAATGTCCCCGATAACGCCGTTTCGATTGACCGCCTGGAATACGATGCATTCGGGCAGGGAACAACCTGGCAACAATCGGTTCAACCTGTAGCTGCTCCCTCGATTCAGCCCTCAACAGAAAACTTGCCCGATTGGATGAAACAAGCAGGTTGGGGACCCTCTACCGGTGAGTTTCAGGAAGGCCCAGTAGAGTTTGAAGAACCCCAGGCATCCCCAGTGCAATCTTCCTCAGTTGAGATTGCTCAGGCGGAGATTCCCGATTGGTTAAAAGCGATGGCGCCTCCATCTGCGGACCAATCACAGCCTCAAGAAGAATCCTCGGCGATTGAGGATTTGGACTGGCTAGCGGGTCTAGGGGCTCCACTCAGTACCAGCACTTCCCCTGAACCAATTTCTTCTCCCGACATTGTTTCACAACCTGCTTCCGATTGGCTGAGTGACTTGGCACCGGCAGCCTCTTCTACTCCATCGGCCGAAGAAGACCTAGACTGGCTAGCCGGGTTAGGTGTACCATCGCAGGATGTACCGGGTCAGGCGCAAGCATCCCTTGCTACGGATGTTCCTGATTGGTTGAACAATCTGGAAACACCGATTTCGTCGGCTGATGCTGTAAATCCACCTGTGACTACCTCATCGGCACAAGATGTGCCGGATTGGTTAAGTGGCTCTGAACCATCTGCTTCTTCGGGAGATGAGCTGCCTGATTGGCTGAGTGGCGTTTCACAGCCTGCTGCCACAGAATCGCCTGTGTCATCTGCATCTTTATCTACTCCTTCCGCTGGTCCGACTTGGTTGGATGACTTGCCTTCTCAAAGAATAGAATCCACTTCCCAACCCGAAGCGACTTCAGACTGGTTAACAGGTTTTTCTGCTGCCGCACAACCAGCATCCGCGCCGGTGTCTGGTCCTGGCACAAGTGCGGATGAGCAAGACGAAGCCCTGAAGTGGCTAGAATCGCTGGCGGCGCGCCAGGGCGCCAAGCCAGAAGAATTGCTGACGCGGCCCGAAGAGCGGCGTGAAGAACTGCCCGATTGGTTGGCGGGTGTGGGTGAAGAACCTGCTGCTGGACAGCCTGCAGTGGTGTCGGGTGTCTCCCAAGAGGCAGGGCT
>QEXW01000154.1 GCA_003130845.1 Anaerolineae bacterium | reverse complement strand
GTTCTATGCGGTCACCCGCAGCCTGAAACTGCGAAGAATTACCATTCCTGCTCAGGAAACCGCTGTTCAACTTTTACACAACGATTGACATACTACCGCGTTTTGTTGTATTCTATGTGTAGTAACTACGACATCTCTCTCACACAGTTACAGAAAGGAGGTCAGAATTTCGGTACTAAACTATCCCGCTGGCACTCCCGGAGGTGAAATCGGGGTGTGATGTGTACGGCAACAAGGCTTTTGGCCTGCGCCAAACGTTTTCCGGCACGGTAGACCGGTTTCCCGTTTCACCTCGGTAAGGCCGCACCTTAGATTTCTCTTTGAGACGTGACGAGTCTCTTGCGTAAGGACGGACGTACAACTATATAACAAATACAAAGCGGATGGGAGCACACCCATCCGCTTTTTTTCGTTGTTATTTGATTCCCAGATAGCTTGCACGCACCCGAGGGTCCTCCAGCAAATCTTTGCCTGTTCCCTCCATCACGATTTCTCCTGTTTTTAACACATAAGCGCGGTGACAGAGTTCAAGCGCTAGGGAGGCGTTTTGCTCTACCAGCAGAATCGTCAGGCCCAGGTCACGGTTCAGGCGCACGATGGTCTCGAACATGGCATCAATCACGATGGGCGCCAGGCCAAGCGAAGGCTCATCGAGCATGAGTAATTTAGGTTGTGACATGAGGGCGCGTCCAACGGCTAACATTTGCTGCTCGCCACCCGAAAGTGTGCCGCCGCGCTGATGAATGCGTTCCTTCAGGCGTGGAAAAAGTTGAAAAACTTCTTCCATGTTTTTTTCAAGGTCTTGGCGATTGGAGCGGGTGTAAGCACCGACGAGTAGATTTTCGCGCACGGAAAGAGGCGCAAAAATGCGCCGCCCTTCTGGCACGAGCGTGATCCCGCTGGTGACGACTTTGTGTGTATCTTTGGGCAGGGGCTGACCTTCAAAGAAAATTGTGCCGTTTTGGTACGACTTAACTGCTGCAATGGTTTTCATCAGCGTGGATTTGCCAGCGCCGTTGGCGCCAATGACTGCCACAATTTCGCCCCGCTCTACACGCAGGCTGACTCCATGCAAGGCGCGGATACCGCCATAGTACACTGAAAGGTCATGAATCTCAAGAAGCGCTGAAGTCGCGGGCATTTTTTCTCTCTCCCAGGTAAGCGCGGATGACATCCGGGTTGTTTTGAATTTCCTGGGGGCTGCCAACCGCTAGCAGGGAACCCAGGTTGAGGACATAGATGCGCGAATCCCGGCACAATTCCATCACAACCGCCATGTGATGCTCAATAATGATAATGGTGTATTGCATTTGCTGGTGAATTTTTCGTATCAACTCAATCAGTTCGTTACACTCATCTTCGTTCATGCCGGCCGCCGGCTCGTCAAGCAGCAACAATTGCGGCGAAGTCGCCATGGCTCGCGCAATTTCCAGGCGCCGTTGTAAGCCATAGGGCAGGCTAGCCGCACGGGCGTGTGCGTATTCCTGCAAATTGACCATCTCTAGCAGCTCTAGCGCTTTTTTGCGGGTATCATTTTCAATTTGACGGGCGCGCGGGGTGCGCACAAAGGCCTCGGCGAGTGAATAGTGGGGCGTACTGTGCAACCCCAGTTCTACGTTTTCGTACGCGGTCATCTGGGGGAAGAGCCGGATGTTTTGAAAGGTTCGGCTGATGCCCAGGCGGCAAATCTGGTCGGGCGATTTTCTAAGAATGCTTTTGCCGTTGAGCAAAATTTCACCGGCGGTAGGTTGCACAGCGCTGGTGATAAGGTTAAAAATGGTGGTTTTTCCTGCTCCGTTGGGGCCAATTAACGCTACCATTTCGCCACGTTGCAGCGAGAGAGAAACGTCATTTACGGCACGCACACCGCCAAAATCTACTGTTAGGTTGCGCAAAGACAAAATTTCGTTGGAGGCAGTCATCTTTTTCTACCTTTCCGCAACTGGGCGCCGTAACCGCTGCCACCATGCGCGAGCAAAATGCAGGTTCATTTCTACATAGCCGAACAGCCCTTGGGGCCGGTATATCATCACGACCACGAACAGGAAGCCGTAGATAATCAGACGCCATTCGGCCAGCGCCCGCAGGACTTCTGGCACGGCAATCAGAATGAAAGCAGTGACGACCGGCCCAATCAGAGATTGGATGCCGCCAAAGACCACTGCTGCTAGTAGGTCGGACGATTTTGTGATGGTGAAGAAGGAGGGGCTGAGATAGGCAAAATAAAAACCGAGTAACCCGCCAGCCACCCCAGCGTAGAACGCGCTGATAAACAGCGCCAAGAGCTTGGTCTTGAGCAAATCCACACCCATCATTTGCGCTGCTACTTCATCTTGTCCAATGGCGATGCAATTCTTGCCATATTGTGAAGTGACAAACATGTGTGCAAAATAAATGGCCAGCACGACGGCCCCAATCACAACCCAAAGATTGGTATGTCCTGGAATGTTCATATACCCGAAGGCGGCCCCGGTTTTGATGAAGCCAATTTCCCTCGTATTATTCAAAATCAGGCGGATGGCTTCTGAGAAGCCCAAGGTGGCAATGGCAAAATAGTCACCTCGCAACCGGCTGCGAAAGGCTGGGTAGCCGATGATGAAACTCGTCAGCCCGGCGAATAACCCACCGGCCAATAAGGCTGGCACAAAATGCACCCCAAATTCTTTAACCAGAATGGCACTAAAATACCCGCCTAGCGCCATAAACCCGGCGTGACCAATGCTAAATAGGCCGGTGTAACCGGTGAGGATGGCAACCCCTAGCGCGGCAATGATGTTGATACCAGCCAGAATGATGATGGCGTTGATGTATCCCATAGACTCGCTCCCTGCTTTTAGAGTTTCTCGTCCACGTTTTTGCCCATCAGCCCGTTGGGGAAGAAGAGCAGGATGACAATTAGGAATAGGAAGGAAAACAGGTCACGATAACTGGAAGAGATGTAACCAGAGACGAGCGTTTCCAATACACCCAGCAGCATGCTGCCCACAATGGCAGCCGGCAAACTGCCCAAGCCGCCGACGATGCTGGCAATCATGGCTTTGATGGTAACAATGCCCATCATTGGATAGACGGCATATTTGATTCCGTAGAACACTCCTGCAATGGCGGAAAGCACGCCTGTGATGACAAAAATGATGATGGCAACCGCGTTGTTGTTGATGCCCATCAGGGCAGCGGTTTGAATATCAATCGCACTGGCGCGAATTCCTAAACCCCAGCGGGTGCGGTACAGAAAGAGCCACAACAAAGCCAGCACACCAAACGAAATCAATCCGGCGATTAAGTCCATCCGACCAATCGAAACATTTCCAACAAAAATGGGTTGAACACTTTCAACAGGAAACTTGCGGAAGGTGCCGCCGAAAATCAAATTGATGATGTTGACTACTGCCAAGTTGACCCCCATGGCCGAAATCATCATGAACAGGCGTGGCGCTTTGCGTTCGCGCAACGGACGATAGGCCATGCTCTCTGCGCCGACCGATAATAGGATGGTTAGCAGAATAGATAAAATCATCGCCAGCCAAAACGGCATAAACAGCGAGGAGATACCCACAAAGGCCATAAACGCCCCAAACGCCATAAAGGCATCAAAAGCCCAGTTGGTAAAGTTATAGACGCTATATACCAGAGCGTATCCTACTGCCAGTAGTGCATAAATTGCTCCAATAGAAACGCCGCTCACCAGTTGTTGGATAAATAACTCCATGCGTTTGCCCTTTCCCAAGCAGTGTTTTTGGCGGGTGTGTTCCAGAATCAAAAGGGGGGTGTTTGCCCATGCGTAAGCAAACACCCCCGCAAGGGGTTAACACTTATTTCGGCTGGAAAGTTTCTAGCAAGACCCACTGACTGTTCTGAATGGTGTTGATAAGCAGCGGTTTGTTCAACGGGTTATGTGTGGCCGGGTCCATCGTCACTTTGCTGGTGAATAATTGCACATCTTTCATCGTCTCCAGCGCATCGCGGATGGCGGTGGGCGTTGGTTCACCTTTTTTGACGGCCTCGCGGATGGCGTATTCAATCGCCATCAAGGCGTCCAGCCCATAGTAGGTGTAAACGTTGGCTTTCACACCATGTTTGGCCTCAAAGGCTGCGTTGAACTCGGCAAATTCCGGCGCATTTTCTGAAACACCGGTCGTTACAATCGCGCCTTCCAATTGTGGGCCGGCCATTTCTAGCAGTTCAGGCACAAAGACACCATCGCCCGACATAAAGCGAATCTTCAGCCCCAGCGCTTCCGCTTGCTGTGCTGCCAAACCAACATCCTTGTATGTATAGGCGCTCATCACCAGCAACTCGGCGCCGGATTCCTTGATTTTTGCCAGTTGTGCACGGAACTCTGTGTCGCCCTGGTTATAGCCCTCTTCCGCCACAATTTCGCCGCCGAGCTCGGTGAAGTGGTCTTTGAAGAACTGATGTAGCCCCACTGTGTATGGGGAAGCGACATCGGTCAGGAGGGCTGCCTTGCGGATGCCAAGTTTGTTATAGGCAAAATCGGCTTGGGCATAGCCTTGGTAGGGGTCAATAAAGCATACGCGGAACATGTACGGGTGGAGCTGCCCGCTTTCTGAAACGGTCACATTGACGTTCGATGCCGTTGTGGCGACAATCGGAATCTTGGCTGCATCGGCAATATCAGCAATCGGAATGCCTGCCGCCGACCAAGAAGGGCCAATGATGGCGACGACCTTGTCCTGGTCTATCAGGCGCTTGGTAACAGCAACGGCATCCGTCACTTCCGAGCGCGTGTCATAGACAATTAACTCCAGTTTATACCCGCCAATACCACCCTCGGCATTGATTTTATCCACATGGTCTTTTAGCGCCGGGATAGAAGCCGGTCCTACGTAAGCATCTACACCAGTTTGTTCGGTAATGTACCCGATTTTTAATACTTTCTCCTGCTGGCAGCCCGTCAGCGTCAGGCTCGTAAGCAGGAGAAGCATAATCAGGAACAATCCGAACTTCTTTATGCTCGAAAACGTTGCTTTTATCATTCTTCTTCTCCTTTGACGATTGAATAGGTTGGTTAAAACTACAATCGCGCTGTTTCTGCACACCAACAGCGAGATTAAGCCACAAGAACTGCGTATAGTACAATTGAAAAGACCACCTTGCCGAAGTTCACGTTATCATTCTAGCAACATTCGCAGGGTGTGTCAACAAATCTGTTCTTTTTTGGGAACAAAATGTCAGACAATCCTTGGGCTGCCTTGCGCAAGCGAGCCACTTGCTGGTGGTAAAATCATCCCCAAGCATGTATTGAGCGCGAGATTTCCTCGAACATGTATCCCATCGAAGGAGTGATTTCCATGTCTGCTGTGTTCCCCTCTGCCGAATGGTTGCAAACCTTTCATGAAAAACTGAATTCCGATGAACAATATGCGCGCATTGCCAGCAAATGGGAAGGGGATATGTACTTTATTATCGAGCCAGAAGGCAATCTCAAAGAACGCATGATTATGTATCTTGACCTGTGGCATGGAAAATGTCGCGGCGTCGAAATTGTCAATGACCTTTCTAAGCACACCCCAGCCTTCACTCTCAAGGCTGCCTATTCGAATTTTGCCAAAGTCCTGACCGGAGAACTCGACCCGATGCAAGCCATGCTGACGCGGCGATTGGATGTCAAAGGCAATATGGCTGTCATGATGCGGAGTGTGCCGGTTGTGCTCGATTTTGTGCGCTGTGCAAGAGAAATCACCAAACAAATCCTGTAATTCTCAGACGGACGGCAGCAGTCGTCCGTCTCTTTTTTTCTTACGGAACATTAAGAAACATTTGCCATGTAATCGGAGTATACTGGTCTAAAATAAATAAGCGGAGTTTGTGCTTTGCCTTTTCCTAATTCATCAGGCTTCCACATATGAGCGACTCTCTTTTTACCTCCACCGAAACTGTTAAAACGCAACTTTCGCAGCAAAAATACATTGCCACCAACGAAATTGCCACCATTGTTTACCTAGCGGAAAAGTTAGGTAAACCCCTGCTCGCCGAAGGACCTGCCGGTGTAGGCAAGACCGAGCTGGCCAAAGCAATTGCGGGTGCCGCCGGGCGCGACTTGATTCGTTTACAGTGTTATGAAGGCCTCGACGAATCCAAAGCCTTGTACGAATGGGAATATTCCAAACAGTTGCTCTATACCCAATTGTTGCGCGATAAGCTCAATGAAACCCTTGGCCGCGCCGAAACCCTGGCCGAAGCTGCCGACCGCCTGGCTGCGGAAGAAGATGTCTTTTTTTCCACCCGCTTCTTGCTTCAACGCCCCCTCTTGCGTGCTATCCTAAGCGAAAAACCGGTCGTTTTACTAATTGATGAGATTGACCGTGCCGATGCTGAATTTGAAGCCTTTTTGCTAGAAGTCCTGAGCGATTTTCAAGTCTCAGTGCCAGAGCTTGGCACGCTGGCTGCTAAGCACCGTCCGTTTGTCATTCTCACATCAAACAACACGCGTGAATTGAGCGAAGCCCTCAAACGCCGCTGCTTATACCTGTTTATTGATTATCCTGATTTGGAAGCCGAACTGGCTGTTGTGCGTCTCAAAGTGCCAGACCTGAATCCCAAGCTAGCGCGTCAAGCCGTAGAGTTTGTCCAGCGCTTGCGCAAGAGCGACCTGCGCAAATCTCCCTCCATTAGTGAGACACTTGACTGGGCGAACGCGCTGGTTGCCCTGAATGCCAGCAACTTGGATAAAGAAACCCTTGAAGAGACTCTTTTCGTCCTGCTCAAACACGAAGCCGATTTGCAAAAAGCCAAGCGCCAGTTTATCAATCCCCCGCCCTCGCGCTCCGGTTCCGATGAGTTCCGGCGTTTTTCAGGAAATTGATGGTCGTTTCTCTCGTTACCTGCTAATCTTGTCCTATGGAAAGCCGCATTTTACAGTTAATCTCTGCTTTGCGCGCCAGCGGTGTGCGCATCAGCCTAGCCGAAAGTGCAGAAGCCTTTTCGGCAGTGGACTTAATGGGCGTTCAAGACCGCGAACAATTTCGTCTATCTCTCCGCGCAACCCTCATCAAAGATGCGCGCGACATTCCCGTTTTTGATAAACTTTTTCCGCTTTTCTTTGGCGTTGCCCCGCCCTCTTTGATGGGCGGCAATCTTTCCGAGAGCCTATCTCCCGAAGAAGCGCATCTCTTGGCCGAAGCCTTGCGTCAGTTCACCCAGGATATACGCCAGCGCCTGGAACGCCTGATGAACGGTCAGCCGCTCAGCCGAGAAGAACTCGAGCAATTGGCTCAACTGGTCGGATTAAACAACACCCAAGATTTGCGCTACCAAAACTGGATGGCTCAGCGTATGATGCGTGCTTTGGCCTTCCCTGAAGTGCGCGAAGCCCTCAAAGAACTGATGGAGCAACTGGCTCAAATGGGCCTCAATCGCGAACGGGTGGAACAATTGCGTGAAATGATTCAGCAAAATATGCAGGGTTTAGAACAGCAACTGCAGCAATTTGCCGGTGAGCGTATTGCTGAAAACCTTAGCCAACAGCCACCCGGCGAGAGTGCCGATAACATTTTGAATCGTCCTTTTCGCGCCCTGTCCGATGCTGATAAAAAAGCCATCCAACGTGAAGTGCGCCGACTAGCTGCTGTTCTGCGCACGCGCATTGCCCTGCGGCAGAAGCGCGCCAAAACAGGCCAACTTGACCCCAAAGCCACCATCCGGGCGAACTTAAAACATCATGGCGTGCCGATGGAAATTCGCCACAAAGACCGCACCCGCAAACCACGCATTGTCGTTATTTGTGACATCAGCACGTCTATGCGTTTCTGCTCAGAACTCATGCTGACTTTTCTCTACGCTTTGCAGGGACAAGTGCACAAAACTTACGCCTTTGCCTTTATTGACCACTTAGAATACATCTCTGGCGATTTCAATGCCACCAATGCCGATGAAGCGATCGCCTCTGTCTTGTGGCGTATGCCCTCTGGTTCCTACAACACCGACCTGGGTTGGTCGCTTCAGAATTTTGCCGATGAATACTTGGACACACTCAACAGTCAAACCACCTTGCTGATGGTGGGCGATGGGCGCAACAACTACAACGACCCTCGTTTAGACCTATTTACTCTGCTGACACGCCGTGCTGCCCGCACCATCTGGCTTAACCCCGAGCCACCCGTTCTCTGGAACGGTGATAGCGACATGCCAAAATATGCCCCGGTATGTGATAACGTCTTTAAGGTCAGCAACTTGCGCGAATTGGCCGAGGCCGTTGACCACTTATTGAGCGGTTAATCGTCATTGGCCGCGTAACTCTCTCAACAGGTTCTCCACCTGCTCTGCCAGCCGTCCTAGCGCGCTGGCGCTTTCCTCTTCTCCCAAGTCCTTAATATCCCAATACGTTACATCGCTCAATTCAGGAAACCGCGCTGCAATCAACGGCTTGTGCTCCTCGCGGTTTAGAGCAATGACGCGTTGAAACGACCGCCATTCGCCCGCCTTTAACGCTTGCGGCCAGCGCTTCACCGAAGGCTTTGCACCACGTTTTTCTAATTCGTGAATAGCCTCCGGTGCCATTGGCCCACTATTGCGCAACCACAGCCAATCATTGGCCAGGCCGCGTGATTCTGCCAACCACTCTCTCCCTTGCTTTTTGGCCAAATGGTTGAACCAATCTTCTGCAAAACGGCTGCGATAATAATTCCCCGTGCATAGAAACAAAACTCTCTTTGATTCGTTTCTCATCTCCGCTTCACTCCCTCAACGCAGCGGCGATTTGTTCCACCTGTTCTGGAGTCAAGCTGTTATCTTTGAACCATTTGATATAGCTGTTTACCTCGCCCAGCGGCAGGATTTTTACGTAGGGGGCGTGGGGACTCTCTGGCGCATGGCCAGGGCAAGCTAGCACGGCGCGTGCCGTTAGGCCGGGGAACTCAAATTTGAGCAACTCATAGCACAAATGCGCCGCGCGCCGCACCTGTTCGAGCGGGTCTGGTTCGCCGGTTTCGGGCTTCCCGCCGCGCCATACATTCACCGCAAATAATCCTGCCGGTGTGATGACCAAGTGGTCCATCTTGGCACTCCAAAATGATTTACCATCCAATTTCACGGGGCCATCCATCTCAAGGTGAATGCCATTCAGCACCCAAGCGCTTTCGGGCAAGGCGCGCAGGTGTTCAAGCATTTCTATCTCTAGTAACGCATCGGCCAGTTGGCGGGAATCCAGCACTTTTTGCAAGGTGGTAATTTTGATGTTCAACTCGCTATAGATTTGGGCGGTTTCCGCTTCGATGGCGGCGCGTTTTTCGGCCAGCAGATGTTCTTGCTCGGCCACAAGCCGTTCTACTCGACTGATAATTTCGGCACGGGCTGCTTCCAGGCGCGCCAACCTTTTTTCCTCACGCCGTATGCGGTACAAATTGCGCACCCGTCCTGTGATACTTCTGTCTAAACGAAACAATTCCAAGTGCAGTTTTGACTGGCGGATGTCCTCTTCTAGTTCAGCCAGGCGCTCGGCAGGGGCTTGTTGGATATTCTCTTTTTCGATGCGAGTCTGCTCTTCGAGAGGCTGCAATTGCTCGCGGGCTTTTTGCGCCGCTTCCGCAGTTTTTTCCGCCAGCGCGTGGCGATATTTCCCTAACAAGGGCGCAATTTCCTCGGGCGATTCGACTTGCAGACCGATTTCTGCCAGCAAGTTCAGAATTGCCTGCCAAGAACCGCTTTTCCCTTCGATGCGCGCCATCCAGCACCTAATGCCTGCTCTGTTTTATAACGTGATGACTTTTTCTGCTTTGATTTGGGCTTCTAAAATATCACCCATCCCGCCCATAATCCCAACCTTCACCTTGTCCATTAAACCAAAATAGTTTAGGCAAGTGGAACACAAAATCAATCGCACGCCCTTTTCTTCCAACGCGGTAAGTTGATTCAGAACGGGTGAACCTTCTACTGCTAGTTTTACTCCCTCGGTGTAGAAGCAGATTGCATTTGGCAGGTCCTGACCAGCCAGTAGCAAGTCAAAATACTTGGCAATTAAAGTGTGCTGCAATTGTGCATCTGCTCGCCCCATGCCGTCATTGGTGATTAAAATCACTGTGTTTTTCATCATCACTTGCCTCCACATTTTCAATCTCACCATTTTCGTATGCTTGCAGCCAGGTCTTAGCCTCTTGCAATCGGTCACTCGGGACACAGATTTCAACAACCGACATCGGCCCAACCCCAACCGGATAGCCAAACTGTACTGCCCCTTCCTGGAAAAATACCGCCGGGATGTCTTGCGCTTCGAGCGCATCTTTGATGATTTCTGCTTCAATCCGGTCGTTTACCTCAAGCAGTGTGACCCACTGCCTCTCCGTCATGTTTACCTCCATCCTGCGATGAATAAGGCTGTAAATAGGCTACTGATAATCAATTGCCGCACACCAATTGCAACGGGGCGGGCACCGAGCGCGGGGTTAAGTGTTCCCCAGGCTGTTTCGCTAAATTGTAACAGATAGGGCAAAAAAATGAGCGGTGGGGTCAGGCCAATAGCACCTAAGCTGGCCGAAAACACTAGGTTAAAGCCGGTATATGCCAGTGCACGCCAGCCCGCTCGCAGCCGGTTGAATCCATGCGGTACGGCGAGCCAATTACGCTGCTCTAACCGCAAATAAGCGTAGACAATTGAAGCTGCTGATTGAAACCAGGTCAGAATCCACAATATCCAACCCAGCGGGTCGTAAGCCTGGCGGCCAATCCAAAAGGCGGCTGGCGCCGAGAGTGCCAGGACTCCCGTGGCGAGAATTTCTACGCCAGCTTGTCGGCGCTCCTCGCGTCGGCTCACCAACCACAAATGCCAACCAAAAACTGGGCCGGCAGGCAGGGCAAGCAGCAAAATGCTCGTGTAGCCTAAATAGAGCAGGCCGCCAATCGCTAGCAGCAGAAGGAAACCATACAGTGCAATCCAAAAAGCAGCGGCGGGTAAGTCACTCTTGGGGCGGCGGCCTGACCCGGCTTTGACCGCTATTGTCACCGGCTGGCGAATAAGAAAAGCACTGATGGCTGCCATCACCAGGAATATCGAACCGATGTGAAAGGCGTTGCCCACAAACAGCCCAATCAGCAATGGGCTGAGCAAAAAGACCCAGGCACCGTGCTCTTGGGGCAGGGCAATTTGGCGGCGAAAAAAGGTTTGCATAGCGGCAATTTTACTGGCATTTATGGCCTGCGGTATGTTATCTTGCTTGGCGACTTATCCGCCACCCAAGATAAGAATTCCTTGAGAAACGACCGCTCTGGGTGCTAAAAATTTTATAATTTGCTGTATGGAACTTAACCTGACCGGTTTGACTTCGGCCCTAGCAACATTTTTGGGCATTTGGCTGGGGCATGTATCCGTACGTTACTTGGAAGCCCGCCTGACGGATATTCGTCCGGCCATGGCCACGTGTGTTCTCCTGGGGTTGGGGCTGTGGGCGGGAGCACTTCTGGCCCAAGCGGCTCCCGTTTCGGCGGCGCTCGGCATCTTGGGCATTACGCTGCTATGGGATGCCTTTGAACTTTATCGGCAGGAAAAACGCGTCCGAATCGGCCATGCTCCTGCCAACCCCCGCAATCCGCGTCATGCCCGCTTCCTATCTGAATACCCTTCCGCCACCACACTCGACTTGCTCGACCGTGAACCCCTTGGACGCCCCCTCACGCCGGAAGAAGCCATCCGTGCGGTGAAAAAAGATTGACTATTTTTTACTTTCCAAGATAAAGTATGGCTATGAACTTTTTTGGTATTGCGATTGGTCTGGCCACCCTGTGCATTATCGGCATGGGCTTTGGTTGGGTTATTCATGGCGAGCGATATTTTGGCTACTTATGGTGGCCGTATGTTTTGGGGCTGGGTATTGTATTGATTGTCGTCTCTCTGTTTTTAGAAAATGATTGGGCTTCGGCGTTGTTAGGGGCGTTTGGCGCTTCGCTGGTTTGGGGTTCAACCGAACTCAAAGAACAGGCCATCCGGGCTGAGTTGGGTTGGTATCCGTTTCACGCCCAGAAAATTCATCCTCCTGGGGCGGAGACCATCCAGAAATGGCCTGCGCCACATTTGTAAGTCAGTCTCTTTACCCTATTCGACAGAGAGCGCCTTGAGATTTTTGCTCATTGCGCGCAGGCGAATCCAGTGCGATGGATCGGGGCGTGACCAAGGATGATGGGTGCGCACACGTTCGAGGGCCTCTTCCGCGCTGATTCCTTCAAGCAGCATGACTGCTGCGCACGCTACCGCTGCCGAGCGATTCATGCCTGCCACACAGTGTACCAACACCTTTTTCCCGGCAAGCAGATGTTCAACGACCCATTGCGCCTCGCCGCGAATTTCGGCAATCGTCATGGCGTCTTTTCCTTCTCCCTTTTGGACCCAACGGTCTGCCGGGTGTTGTTCACCGCTTTTGGCCCACAGGCTCGGCTCCTCCCCCAGGTTAAGTACGGCATCTACTTGTGGGCGCTGACGGGATTGCGTCTCCACCCCACCCACAAATAACAGCCGGTGGTGTGGCTTTCCTTTGATAAATACGGTGACCGGGTCACCGGCAAATTTTTGATACAGTCCTTGCGGCTCTGGCACATAACCAGTTTTCATGGGAGGGGCGGGTGACCAATCGCGTTCTACAATGACCGGGGACGGTGTACCTGTGCGCTTTTCTTGTCGGACTCGCCGCGCATAAAAGCGCAATGAGCCTGAAACCGGAGAATTCATGTAAAACAAGTAGAACGGTTCGGGTTTGCCGGGCTGCACCCAACACAGCATATCGCGAATAACCCGCGCAGGGTCGTCTGCAGCGACTTTTTCTAAGTTCGAAAAGAAACCGTTCTGACGCAACGCTTCGACCCCCATGAAGCGCAAGCGCATTGGAATGAATTGTCCGCTTACCTGTTCGTACAGCGTCCCCTCACGCTCAAACAAGCTGGAACTCTCGGTCTGCAACCCCTGTATATCTAGCACAATCTCTACTTGATTGGTTTTTTGCTCTTCATGAAAGGCTTGTACCAGTGCACCTTGCATGAGCGGTGCAAAGGGGTGGCGGATGATTTTGCCGCGCTTTGGTTTGCTTTGCATGACAATCCTTAATAGGCGAAATGTACCTTAAAAGCATACCCAAAAATGAGATAAGGCCGCATTGAAGTTTCGTTGGGGTTTGGGTGCGGGTTCAAGTGACCGCTGGCCTTACTTCAGGATACTTTTTATAGCGTTTTTCAACCATCACCCGTTGGAGTCGCTCCACTGTTTCCCAAACATCTTCAAAGCGGGTGTAGAGTGGTGCAAAGCCAAAGCGGATGTTGTCTGGTTCGCGGAAATCAGGAATCACGTTCATTTCTTCAATGAGTGCGCGGTTGATGCGGTATCCTTCGGGGTGGCGCAGGCTGATGTGACCTCCACGCTGTTCGGGTTCGCGTGGCGAGCCAAGGGTGAAGCCATGCCCGCTTAGGCAGGTTTCAACCAGGGCAAGGAAGTATTCCGTCAACGCCACCGACTTGTGGCGGATGGCGGGAATGCCTGCTTCGAGAATCAGTTCTACCCCCGGCTCAACGGCCAGCAGGGAGAGAATGGAGGGTGTGCCAGCGAGAAAACGGGTGATGCCAGGGGCGGGGGTGTACTCTAAGCGGAAGTCGAAGGGGCGGTTCTGTCCAAACCAACCCCAAATGGGAGAAACGATGTCTGACTGAAGCCGTTGATTGACGTAGAGAAAGGCCGGTGCGCCGGGTCCGCCGTTCAGATACTTGTACGTACAGCCAATGGCAAAATCAACTTGCCAGGCGTCTAATTCGATGGGGACGACACCAACGGAGTGACTTAAGTCCCACAACACGAGCGCGCCTTTTTCATGCGCCCAGCGCGTGATGGTTGCCATGTCATAGAGATAACCACTTTTGAACGTGACGTGCGAGAGCGTTATTAAGGCGGTGTCTTCGTTGATGGAGTGGTAGAGTGCGTTTAGGTCAGGCCGGTGGTCGCTTTCGTCAGCCGGGATGTTCACGATGTTGAAATTTCGTTGTGTTCTGTGGGGGTTGCGTTCGGCGCTGGAGAGCAAGCCTTGCAAGATGTAAATATCGGAGGGGAAATTCAGGCTATCGGTGATTACTGTTTGTCGTGTAGCCAATAATTGCAAGGCGGCGTAGGCCAATTTGTATAAATTGACGGAGGTCGAGTCACAGACAATGACCTGACCAGGCTCTGCGCCGATTAATTGACCGATTTTATCGCCTAGGCGAGCGGGAGCCTGGTACCAGCCGTTATTCCAGCCGCGAATCAGGTCGCGGCCCCATTCCTCTTCGATGATGCTTCGCAAACGGGCGGCTGTTCGGCGCGGTAAGCGCCCCAGTGAGTTGCCATCCATGTAGCAAAGGTTTGGTTCAGGCTGCTCAAATTCGTTGCGGAAGCGTGCCAATGGGTCGGCGGCATCTAGGCGCAAGGCAAACTCTCGGGTGGGGGAGAACGGTTTCATGCGCTTATCCTGTAAAGCCATGCCATTCTCGCGTGCGTGCTAAGCGGGCTTCAATCTCTGGCTCGTTATATGGACAAGTATCGGCAATTTCGGGGGCAGGATGTCCGCTCAAAGCGGCCAAGCTAGCCCGAATACCGTTGGCAACGTTATCGGGATGGTATCCGCCTTCGAGTAGGAAGATGATTCTGCCGCGGCAAATTTCTGCAGCCAGCTCTACCAAGCGCTGTGAGAGCAGGGCAAAGCCGGCGGTGGAAAGACCGAGCGAAGCCAGCGGGTCGCGCCAGTGTGCATCGTAGCCGGCAGAGATAATCAACAAATCGGGGCGGAATGTATGGACAAACGGTGTGATGACTTGTGAGAGAATGCGCTCGAAGCCGTTGTTTCCGGTGTGGGCAGGCAGGGGTAGATTGACAATGCGTCCACGTTTATCGGCGCTATCGGCCTCCTCCAGCCAGCCCGTGCCAGGGTAAATCCCCTGTTGATGCGTGGAAAGATAGCCGCAGCGTGGGTCATCTGCGAAGGCGGCCTGCGTCCCATTGCCGTGATGCACGTCGAAATCAATGACGGCCACCCGTTTCAGACCTAGCGCCAGGGCCTCCTGTGCGGCAATGGCGGCGTTGTTGAACAGGCAAAAGCCCATCGCCCGGCCTGGCTCGGCGTGATGCCCCGGCGGGCGGGCAATGCTGAAGGCGTTGCGGGCGCTGCCATCCAGCACGGCGCGGACAGCGCTAATGGCTGCCCCGGCGGCGTTCAGCGCGTCGGCAAACGAGGTTGGGGTGACGTAGGTCGGCGCGTAATCAATCACCCCCGGCCCCTGCAGGCAAACCGCCTCTAACTGTTCTATCATGCGCGGGTGGTGGACCCGCGCTACTTGCTCCAGGCTGGCCGGGGCGGCGGGAATCTGCTCGATGCCGGCAACTTGTTCCAGTCGGAGCGCATCCAGCCGTTCGGGCCGCTCCGGGTGGTCGGGAAAGCGGTGATTGGGCGAGGGGATGTGTGTGTAGGCGGTTGTCATAGGAATATTGTACCTGTTTCAGGGGCTTGCAACCACTTTTTTGTAAATGTATACTGATTTTATCCAAATTCACCGGGAGGACAAATGACAGGGTTAGATTATGTCTCGCTGATTGAAAACGGTCTCCCCCATACCAGCCGCCCGCAAAAAGTGGTGATTGTGGGGGCGGGCATGGCCGGGCTGGTGGCGGCCCGCGAGTTGAAGCGCGCCGGGCATCAACCGGTGCTGCTTGAAGCGCGTCAGCGTGTTGGCGGGCGCATCTACACCCTGCGCGAACCGTTCATTGATGGCTTATATGCCGAAGCAGGCGCGATGCGCATCCCGCGCGCACATAGCCTGACGATGGCCTATATTCAAAAATTTGGGCTGAAGACCAGGGATTTCACGATGGACAATCCCAACGCCTGGGTGTATATCGGCGGACAGAAATTGCGCCTGACCGAGGCCAACGCCAACCCCGACTTGCTTGGTTTCGATGTTGCGCTGCATGAACGCGGCCAATCTGCTGGGGCGATGTGGATGAAAGCCCTGCAGCCGCTGCTCGACCTACTCGAAAAAGACGGCGAGGCAGCCTGGGAGCAAATTACCGCTCGTTATGACGAATACTCGACCCGTGAGTTCCTCGAACTCAATGGATGGTCGGAGGGCATGATTGAGATGTTTGGCCTGCTGATGAACCAGGAAGCGGTTATGAACTCGTCCTTCCTGGAACTGTTCCGCGAGGATGCCGGCCATTACTATACCAACATGGTCGAACTGGAGGGCGGCATGGATACGCTGCCGCGCGCTTTCTTGCCCGAATTGATAGGCGATATTCGTTTTGGAGCCAAGGTCATTGCCTTGGACCAATCGCCCGAGGATGTGACCGTGTACTATCAGACCCCGGCAGGGCGCTTTACCGAGAAAGGCGATTACGCCATCCTGACGATTCCATTTCCAGTCATGCGGCATATTGAGGTTCTCAAGCCGTTTTCGCGCGCCAAGCAGCGCGCCATCCGCCAATTGCATTACGACGCCTCGGCCAAAATCCTGTTCCAATGCCGTCGCCGCTTTTGGGAGGAAGACGATGGCATCTTTGGTGGCGGAACGGTGACCGACTTGCCGATTCGCACTCTGTACTATCCCGACCATGGCCGCGAAACGGGGCGCGGCGTCATCTTGGCCTCCTATACCTGGTCGGAGGATGCCCAGCGTTGGGGTTCGCTTTCTCCGTCAGACCGCATCGAGCAGGCCCTGGAAAATGTGGCTGTGATTCACCCGCAGGTGGTGGAGGAATTCGAGACGGGCGCTTCGTGGATGTGGCACGATGACGAGTTCGCGGGCGGCGCGTTTGCCCTGTTCGACCCTGGCCAGCAGACCCTGCTGCATAAACATATCATTGCCCCGGAGGGCCGCATCTATTTTGCCGGGGAACATGCTTCGCTCAGCCACGCCTGGATACAAGGCGCGATTGAATCGGGCCTGTATGCGGCGCATGAAATTTGCAAAAACGCCTGAACATGAATAAATGGACTATCCGGTATGCTACGTGGCATACCGGATAGTCTGGAGGGGAGGGACACCACCGATTTGGTCGGCATGGGGGGGACATGTCGCACCTTGTTCGGCGGCGACACCTGTAGTTACCAATAAAAGGGGAGCAGGTGTCGTTACTGATAATATACACCTTAATTATCTACTTTGCATTAAAAACAGGTAAGTTAGACTAGGAAATTTGTCTTATTTTTGGTTTCTGCGCTCACTAAAGAGAGCCAACCATTCGTCCAATTCGCGTTTACTCATGGTAGGGCTTTGTTTGTCGGTGTTGGATGGCGATGCTCCTTGACGTAAGGTTTCGATGAGGGTGGCGGCGAATTCTTCGGAGGAGATGACGGAGGCGCCGGCAGCGCGCGCTTCGGCTTGTACCCTTCTATCGGATGAGACGACGCTCCAGTTGCGGGCAGCGCGCCCTAGGCGAGCGAGTCGTTTTCGGATGGCTTCGTCTGCATTGAGGGGGTGACGCACAAAGTGTGCTGTCACTAGCCCAACTTTGCGGGATTCCGCGCTACCAGGCGGGGCGTTGTCGAAATAGACTTCGAGGTTGCCTTTGCGTGAGAGACGGCAAAATTCGTTCAGGCGCTTGAGCAACGCTTCTTCATCATCGAAGCTGTGAATGTTCAAGCCCAATTTGGGAATTAGGTTGTGTCCGTCAATCAGAAATGGCATGGTTATCTACCGGTCGTATTCTTTGCCACCGTATTGGCCTTTGAGGGTGGTCTTGCCGTTGTTCCAGTTGTAACTGAAATCTAGTTTGCCGGTTTTACGTCCGGTAATGTCAACTGAAAAACTGACGATGCTAGTTTCAAAGTGGTAAGAGCCGGTGCCGGTCATCTCAAAACCCTTGGTAAAAGCGCATTTTTCAAAAGTGTACTCTATCTGGTTCTCACCAGGGCTGAATGTAAATGACCCGCCCTGTGGACAGGCCAAGGAGCCTTCTTCGTCTTCCGTGCTGTAATAATACTCTGGCATGCGGTTGATTTCGTCTATTGTGGCGAGGAAAATATCCTCAGGGTCGGTAAAGGCACTGACATCTGCCGGCATGAGTGGCACGAAGGGGTAGATAACCGCTGGCTCCCATTTGCAGATAGTTTCACGCTGCGGCGGCAACTTGCCATATACTAGAAAGTCGGTGACATATTCATCGGGACAGGCTTCGCCCCAGCCAAAGATGCCGTGCAGGCCGCCTTCTACATAGATGTGATAACCGTTGTCAAGCCGCTCGAAGACGGCTTTGCCTTCATGGAAAGGGGTAGCCGGGTCTAGGGTGGCGTTTAACACCAGCACGGGCAGTCCTGGTGCGACGAGCGGCGCGACGCTGACCGGCTCTTTGGGCGAACTGGGCCAAAAGGCGCAGGTTAGGCCGGTGTAGATGCTTCCATCCAGGCGCGGAACGGTTCCATTGGAGGCTTGCCCGGCTTCAATGACTTTGGCAATCCGCTCTTCGGGCGTGCCGCTGAAGTAGGCATTGTCGGTGCAGTGGACATTGGTGAACATGGTATCGGAGAAGGTTGGGTCGCCAACGTATTCCCCGGTGGCGGGGTCAATGTTGCCTTGGACATAGAGCAGGCGTGCCAGGGGGACAATGTCGCCGGCTTTTGCCGCCGCCAACGCGCGCAGGAACAGGGAGCGGCTACCGAGCGAGTACATCTGATAGGCGGCTACAAATTCCAATTGGTTGAACGTGAAAGTGCGCTTGACTTTTTTGCCACTTGGCAAGGGGAATTCATAGGCGATTGGTTTTTTAGAGACCTGTTGAGCAAACTTATCGTAGAAAGCGAGTGCGTCGCCGCCCAGGGCTTGGTTGCATTCGGGGTCCTCATCACAGGCTTTGAGGGTTGCAACCAGCACGTCGTTAAAGGCTTTTTCCTGCGAGAAGGCACTTTCTTCTCCGCTTAGGGTCAGGTCAATTGTGCCGTCGAGTATCAGGCCGGCCAGGTGGTCGAGATGGGCTGCGGCGTATGTTTGGGCGACGGCTGTACCGTAACTGATGCCGTAGAGCCAGATTTTCTCGTCACCAATGGCTTGACGAAACGCTTCAATATCTTCTGCCACTTGGTCGGTGCTATAGAAGGTCAGTTTGGCAGGGTCTATGCCCATTTCGGCTACACAATCTTCAACAAATTCGCGCGCATCTTTGATCGCTTCCTGCTGTTCTTTGGGCGTATCTAACCCCTCCAGGCCGGCTTGGTCTGATTCGGTCAGGAAAGCCTCGGTCCCCGAAGCGTTGGCGATGGGGCAATCAAGCGGACTGGAGAGACCCAATCCACGCTGGTCGAAGTAGACGATGTCAAAATGCTCTAGAATCTGTTCATCGAAGTAATCGAGATACGCTGAACTAATGCCTTCTCCGCCTGGGCCGCCAGGAAAGGCTTGCACGTACATGCCATACCGTTCTCCCGAAGCCGGTAGAACGGCAAAGGTCACCTGGATGGTCTCATCCTGCGCCGGGTCAAAGTGATTGAGCGGTACATTGAGGGTGACGCAGGTTAGGTCGGGTTGTTCTTCGCAGGGCTGCCCGCCGAGTTGCGCTAGGATGGGGCGAATGTCGTCAATTTTGGTGGCCGCGGGTGGGATGACCGTCGCCGAGGGGGGCGTGGATGTGGCCGGGTCTGAAATGACCGGCGTTTGGGGAACATCCGGCGTATCGGTGGCTGGGGCGAACAGCCGAGTGACATAATTGCAAGCGAGCAACGACAGGACAAGTGTTAGCCAGGCAGGAAGCCAGCGTTTGGGATACATTTTTTCTCCTTAGATACATGCTATAACCGGTCAAATATAGTTGGATTGTAAGCCTTGCCGAAATGGTTTGCAAGCAGGAGAAAAGAACCACGCGCTGGGCGGCTCTTTTTCTGTGTTGGGGGGTAGTTTTTGCGTAGAGAGAAGCGCTGGCTATAAAAAATAACTTTCCTCTTTCTGCTATCGTTTGCCGATACTGAAAGAGGAAAGGGATAAAAGGCTGGTGTGTGTTTTAGGCTGCCGCAACTTCTTTGGCAGAGACTTGGATGGCCGGCGGGTTTTCAAAATGTTTCTTGACGGCGCACAGTTCAGCGGAGCGGATGAGCGAGGGGCGGTATTTTTCTGGGAACGTGGGGGGTACCTGAATTTCCAGGTCAATTTTCTCGACCATACCAGTAAAGGGGTTGCTGTGCATGCGTTGGATGATGCGGATACCTTCGGTGGGCAGGCCGCGCTGCTGGCAAAAGCCCAAAACGTAAATGCCTGCGCACGTGCCGATGGAGGCCAGGAAGGTGGCAAATGGGGTGGGGGCGGTTGCGGCTGGGGGTTGGTCAGTTTTCACAGTAAACGGGCCAAAATGTGCATCTACACGCGCACCGCCGGGGAAGTCAATTAACATTTCCATAAGAGTGGTTCGTCTCCTTGCTTTTGTGTTTTGTGCTCATGCTGTTTGATGCCCTAGGGGGAGAAAAGTTGCAGATTGTGCGCAGAATGCCGTTTATGCTGGGGTGGTTTCAGTACGAAGCAGGCGTAAGGCTTCTAGCCGCAATAGGCGAGGGAAGATGAATTGATAGATTTCACAGTATGGCGAGCGCGATTCGAAGCGTCCGGTGAGGCGGTGCGCCAATAAAGGACAGCCGCCGGCGCAGTAGGCGCGCCATTGGCAAGTGCGACAATCTGGTTTTTCTGCCACAGAGGGGTTGTGTAGGCCTTGGGGTGCCTGGCGCAGTTCCAGCAGCGGGTCGACGGCGTGCAGGGATGTGACGGGGAGATGCATTTCCATCTGGCATTTGGCTATTTGCCCATCGGGGCGGATGACCAGGTAATCACGCCCGGCGCCGCAGGGATGCAGGTGCGATGCAGTGAACGAGGCGCGGTCGGTGAGTGCGCCGAGCAGGCTGTGACGGGGCGGGTTGGCTTCGAGGACGGAGAATGTTTCTTCCAGAATGGCGCGGGTTTGGAAGGAGGTGGGGTCAAGAGCGCGGATGGATGAGGCGCAATCGTTCTCCCGGTAGAAGTTTAGGGAAAAGGTCAGATTTCGTTCGAGCAGCCACAGGACGGTTTGGGGCAGGCCGGGCAGGTTTTTTTCGGAGAGGGTGATGGAGATGTGCGGGGCTACTCCCGCATTTCGCGCGCGTTCGATGGCGTCTTCTACTTGAGCGAAGGATGCTTTCCCCCCGGCGTAGTGACGCTGCGCGTCATGCCATTGTCCGATGCCGTCCAACGAAATCATCAGGCGGATGTGATGTTCGTGCAGGAAGTGGATGTGTTCTGCGCTCAGCAGGGTGCCGTTGGTCAGCAAAACTGCTTCCAGCCGGATTCCGGTTTGGCGGGCAGTTTCTTCAGCGCGTTGGTGAATTTCTTGCAGGAGTGGAAAGCGCAAAAGCGGCTCGCCGCCGGCATATTTGAGCTTGACTGCAGGGTAACGGTGCCGCTCGGCCAGCATGAACATGGTTTGGATAGCCTGGAACGCCGTCTCGCGCGGCATGGTGCGGGGATGGTGTGGCAGGTAGCAGTAGTCACAGCGCAGGTTGCACGCATCGGTGAGATGCAGCCAAGCGGTGAGCAGGGAGGGCGGCTGGACAAGGGGCGCGGCATGGAGTGGTTGTAGAAAGCCTGCTTGCGCCAACTGCTCTAGGGCAGTTTGTTGGGCCGGCGTTTCGGCTTGGAGCGGATGCGGCGTGACGTAATCGTTGAGCAAATTCCAAGCGGGCGGGTTTAGGACGGCTAACGGGAGCGGACCGCGTGGGTTATAAACCGCCTGCCAGGATGTTTGTGGCAGGGGAATTGGCTGGATGGCCGGACTACGCTGCCATAGGGTGGACGTCTCCGGTGCGACGGGCAAGGTATCAAGCGCGCAGGCGCAGTCGCAGTCGTTGGTGCAGTCGCTGGCGTTGGCCTGATCTGTCGGAGGTGGAATCAAGACGCGCGGGGAAAGAGAAGCACTCATGCCGCTCTACCTCCATAGTTCATAATCGCCGAACCGTTCGCTGAGCCAGTGTAATAAGCGTGGTTGTTTACCCTGGGGTAAGACCATCTCAAATTCTGGCTTAAGCGAATGTGCCATTTCATAAAAGCGAGGTAACAAACGTGTTTCCCAATCGCGTATTGCGCGAAAACGGGTTTCCAGGCTGATTTCGGCGCGGCGCAGGTCATGAGAAGTTTGTCCGATTAGGTAATTGTATTCTAGGGAAAGCGCGGCACTGCGTGTGGCTTGGTAGAGATGCTCTAATTGTTGTTCACTTTCCCATTGCCGCAACGCAACGAAGCAGTGCAGCATTTCGAGTTTGCCCAGCACCACCCAGCGCTGAATTTCTGCATCTTGAGGCTTGATTTGATGCGGCCACAAGTAGTCTTTCCCTATAATCTCATGAACTATCTGGGTGTACAGAGGGAGATTGGTATCATTTTTTTGATAGTGCTCGTGCCAGGCTAGGTTGACCAAGGCAATGGTAGGCCAATATGGGCTGCCGCCTACGCGATTGACCTGCGCTATGATTTGTTGTTTCCATTTTTGGATGCTATCTTTTTCCAGTTTTTCTTCATGAACGCCTGCGGCTTGCAAGAAGCGCGTCCGTGCCATGAGGGCGCATGTCTGGCGTATTTTCTGCTTTTTTTCGTTCTGAGCGGAGTCGTCTCGCAAGGCCCAGGCAATTTCGCGCCAGCAATTCCCGCTTTCGTTTTGCGCCATCGTCAGGGTTTCGGCATCAATTCCTTTTAGCAAGGCCAGCGCGCCTTTTTCGGCTTGTTTGCTCTCATCCGGTTTGGTGGGGTGTATTTCTAATTTTTGTTGGGTGTAGTCTTTGCCTTCGAGTGCATCTAGGGCATATGGCAAGATTCTTATCCATTCTTGGCGCCAATCTACGAGGTTGTCGGCCACAATTTGATTCCAGGCTTGTCTTTCGGCCATCGCTTTGCTGGTCAGGACAATGCCTTTGAGGCGGTCTTCTCCGGGCAGGCGTGTGAGCAGTTTAAGTGCTGAGTCGATAAAGTTTCGTGCGCGGTCTGGCTGACCGGTGCGCAAAACGACAAACGCGAGGACGTTCAGAGCGCGTATTTGGCCTTTGAGGTGATTGCTGTGTTGGGCGATTTCTGCAGCCTCGCGCGCGGTTTCATAGGCGCGGCGGTCGAACCCTAGCATGGACATGGCGTAGGCTTGGTTGGTCAGCACGCCATCCACGCCGGTCAGTCCCAGCTTTCTCATGCGAGCCGCGCTCTCCTGGTAATAGCGATGTGCTTGTTGGTACTTGCCTTGGCGGCGGCTTTGATACCCTAAATAGTTATTGATGTAGGAGAGCAAGGCTTGTTTGGCATCTTCCAATTCCGGCTCAGAAACGCTTTGTGCTGTTGCCAGTGCTGTTTGTAATGAGAGCTGAACCGGCATTCCTAATTGCGTGTTCATCGAACGCTGTCCTTGCCGGACTCCAATCACGCCATGCAAATAGTGCCAATAGGCTGCAAGGAATGGTGGTAGCGCTTTGGGGTCTATCTCTGTGAGCAATTTTTCAGCGGAAGAGAGGTCCTTGCTGAGCAATTCTTCGACCTTTCGAAACGTTTGTTCATTTTCAAAATACTCCGCTTGTCGGCTATCTTCCATGCCAAATTGCTTGCACCATTTGCTGGTCAGGCGTAATTCGCTCTTTGTCAAGTTATAGGTCACGCTATCGCCAGCGGCATGGCTGTCGGTAACCAGGATGAAGTAATCGCTATAGCCGCGCAGTCCGCCCAACCAAAGTGCATAGTGCATGCGTTCGAGTTGGGCTAACCGCCAGCGTTTTTGGTAGCGTGAGCGCAGAGGAGAAAAATCTTTGAGTTCATCGCGCCAATGAGAAATTTCTTCTTGATAGTATTCATCTATCACTTGAAATAAGTCGTGGCGGGCCGGTTTTGCCAGGGGCTGATAGCGGTGGAATAGTTCGTACACCTCGTCGTGCAAAAAGTAGGGGCGCGTGATGTCATCGCCAGGGCGTTTTTTGACCAGGGTTAACTGTTGTGCTTGATTGAGATAGCTCTGTGCTTCTTCTTTTGTAATTTGTAAAATTTTGCTCAGCAGCAGGGCATCTGTTCCTTTGCGTAAGAACGCCATGGTCTGGATAACCTCGCCTAATGGCGAGGTCAGCTGGCCGAGATGTTCGACCAAGGCGCGGTCTAACATCTCTAACGAGGCAGGTTCTTGGGAAGTGGAGCGATAGAAGGCATCCGGCAGGCTGCCTCCGGTGCGCAGAATATCGGCCACGATTGCTAGTCTTAATGGTTTACCGCGAGTTTGTTGGTAAAGCGATGCCGTTCCCCACGCCGCTAGGTAGTCTTTGATGCGCTGTGTGCCGAGGGGGTCGTTTGGCGTGAGCATTTGGATGGTCTTTTCTAAGTAGAGTTTGCTCTCTGTTTCCGAGAGGTAGTTCAGAGCCGGCTTGGACTTTTTATAGTGTTGTGGAATTTGCCGCCAGAGATAATCACATGCTTCCGAACGGCGCCCGGCCGCAACAAGAATCAGTGGGCCTTTGATGGCAGGCAGGATGTGTGCCAGCCATTCTAACAGCTCGCTTGATTCTGAGACGAGGGAGGGCAGGGGTAGAACTTCAAGCGTGTCAATGAACAACCAAAGCGGCGTGAACTCAAGTTGGGCGTTGATAGCCCCTATCCAAGCCTTTTGGGCTTTTTCCCATGCTTCATGCTCTCCCTTTATATCTTGTGCATCGCGTGCTTGTTGCATGTTGGTGTACTGCTGGCGAAACTCGTAAAAATTTACTTCGGGGAACAATTCATGAACAGCCCAAGCAAAGCCTTCCGGGGTTTGGTATTCCAGGTGATATAGGTCTAAGATATGGCGGGCGCGCATCCCGCGCACTTGTTCTTGTATTGCCCGCAGGATGGCGGTCTTCCCAATGCCGCCTTCCCCTTCGAGCAAGATGAAAGCCGGTTGACGGGATTTGGAGGCAGCGAGAATTTCAAGAATTAATTTATCTCGTCCAATCAGGGCAATTTGTCGTGAGGCAAGGAGAGAATCGTCGCTCATTTTTGTCCTCCTTCAATTACTAACCAGGCACGAATACAAGTTTGGTTGTTCTGCGAAGAGCCAGGCTTTGAGTACTGCAGCAATGGGGGCATACCATCCGCCATCCGGCAGCATCCAGTTGAGGCGTTTCATCTGCAGCTCAAAGGACAAGCCACTTTCAGTGCATTCTATCTTTTGTTCTTGGATGGTTTTCTTTTGAAGCTCCGATAAGTCGGCCAGCATGGACTTGGTTTTGAAGGTGTTGCGGCAGGCCAATATCGCCAGGCATAGTAAGTAGTGGGAAAAATTGGGCGGTACTGCTTCTCCGCTGCGCTGCCACCAGGCTTCTAAGTAATTCCGTAAGGTGATTGCTTCTTTTTGTTTTTGCTTACGTCCTTCACACCAGCTTTGTACTAGGCCTGGTAGTGTCCCTTGTTCAGAAAATAGGATGGCTTCGGTCGTATCCAAGGCTGAGACGATTTCGAATTTGCGCCGCACTGTTTCTGCGCCTTGCAACGTGAGAGGCGGGATGAGATGCGATGGGGGATGGGGAATTTTTCCTCCCCAGCAGCTTTTGTTGGGATGGCGCTGGGCTTGGATGACGAGGATTTTGGACTGTAACGCCGGTTCCAGGATTTCTTTTTGAAACGTGTCTGTCAGTTCGTCCCTCTGCGCTGGCACGTTGTCAATATATAAGATGTATTTCTCCGGGGCATTTTCCAAGAGATGTTTCATGCTCTGAATGCGCGCTATGGTAGAGCGGTCAGGGTCTTTTTCCAGGTCGAGAAGGATTCCACCCCAGCGCTTTTGCCAGCGTTGTAGCAGCCAGGTTTTGCCGCCGCCGAACGGGGCATAAATGGCTTGAACTAAATTCTCCGATTGCTCATTTTGCCAGACGGTGACAATTTCCTGAATGGTTTGCTCTAAGGAACGGATATGCTCTTCCGCTTCGGTGGACAGCAGTCGTTTTAGCATAGATACAGGCCCTCCTTAGTGGTGTGACCCGTTTTGTTTACTTAATTCCTGAATTTTTCGATTGCCTGCCTGAATAAGCCGCACAGGAGAGTGATGGGCCTCTTTGATAAGGGCTGTGACATCTAGCATCTCTAGAAGTGCATCTTGTTTGGTCTGTTTAAAGCGATACTGGAGCATGTCCCGCAGTTGCTCTTCGGTCCAAGTGAGTTCATGTTTGGTGAAGGTCCCGCGCAGGTTGAGGGGCTGCGTTTTGCTGGCGGAGAAAATTTTATAAATTCCGGCCTGCAGTAATCCGTTTTCGGCAATTAGGTCTAGCCAGGCATCGCTGAAATCGGCATGTTGTATCTCCACCCAAAAGAAGACCTCGAAGTGGTCATCGCGCAAGCGATAGCGGGCGGATTCTCCCAAGCGCTGGCGAAGCATAGAGAGAAAGTGCAGAAATTGTCGTGGGCCCTGGTAGGCCTTGCGCCCGGCGGCAGCGTGCAGTGTACTGACGACCAGGTCGGTTTCTTCGTCTGGCAGGCCGGCTTCTTGCAACCGGCTGGAGAGTTTCCAAACGTCCCCATAGACGTGTTCGAAGAATGAGATGACCCATTCTTGTAAGAACATTTCACTGCTTAACAGCCAATAGGGGTCTTCCACCAAGTCACGGCGCAGCGCTTCGGAGAGCGCGCGCTCTATGTTGTGCCATAAAGTCTCTACATTCGGTTTCCCGCTGAGTGAAAAGCCCAAAGAAAGCGCCGGACGACGCCCCCAAAAGCGCCGGATATGTCGGCCCATCAATTGCATGGCTGTTTTGCCATGTCCGTCAGGCACGGTCACAAAGCAAGTCTCAAACGAAAGAAGCGTTTCCCAGAGGGGATGCTCTTCCCAAAACAAACCGCCGATCGGGCGCTCATCGGCTTTCCCGGCTCGCAGTGGCAGGCGTGGGTCATCTTCTGCTTTGAGTGGCCCGAAGGGGTGCTTCCAGCGTGGGTTGGGTTCACCGAACAATTTCAGTACTTCGGGTCTGGTTTCATAGACCGGGTCTCTACCCCACAGGCCAAATGGTGGCTTGATGGTATTGGGAGGCGCCGGGTCTTCTTCTTCCCACTTCAGCAACTGATTGCGCAGTTCAGGTTGTAGTTTGACGAATTGGTCCAAAAGATAGTGACCGGCGGCTTTGCCCTCGTCGAACCAGGCTTGTTTGAATGCGTTTAAAATTTCGGGGGGATAGCGTGGCGAGGTCGGCGTCAGGCGTTCGTTTTGTAGGTCGCGGCGCCATTCTTGGCAGGCTTGCTCTAGGGCCGTTTTGACTCGGTGGATGACATAGGGGGCGCTCTCGGTGCCAAGCGCCCGAAAGGTGTGTAAGCCATCGCGGAGACAGTCAGCAAAGGTTTGGAGTTGGTTGTCTTTGTCCTGCTGGAAACGAATCACGCTGCCATATTGTTCATCGGAGAGAAAGCCGGTCTCTTCTTGCGCCGTGTTGAGCCACTGGTACAAGTCCTCGGCGTCTGACGTGCTGTTGCTCGGAACGGGTTGACCATTACGTATGGTGGGAGTGGTGTTGGCTGTCTCGTAGGTTCTTAGGGTTTCTACGAGTTGTGAGCGCAAAGCACGGGCCCAAATATGCCCTTGTCCGAATTGCCTGGTGAAATCCTGATATTTCTGTTTAAGCCATTCGCGCTGTTCGTTTGCAATGTCGAGATGGCTTGTTTTTTCCAGCAGTGCCAGATATTCCTTGGCAATTCGCTCTGGTCGTTGCATGGCTCTTTGCTCGAACTCGGCCACCATCGCATCGAATTCTTTTTGCTGCTGCTGACGGCGCGCTTGTGCATCTTGGAAGAATTTGTAAAGCGCTGTAAGCAGTGTGATAGCCCCCGTAACGAGCGCCAGGTTTTGCGAACCGAGCAGCAAATTGGCCAGCCGAAACCAGCCCGAGGCGGAGGCCGACCACAGGGTGGCGGAAATTCGGCCTATTTCATTTCCATCCATTGCAACTGCGAGCGTGGTTGAGGCCGGCAGATGCTCTTGTGGAGCTAGATAGACAAAGACTTGTTCTGGAATTGCCCACTCCCTGCTTTGGTATGCGTATAACAATAAGGCAGGCTGCCCTTCTTTCAGGTTTTGCAGCCAGACCATATCAATTGGTTCACTTGGCGTCAGTGAAACCAGCGCTTGCGCTTGGCATCTGGTTGCATTCCAGGTGGAATTGCGCCACAACCAAAACGAAGCCGGCTGTGAAACCTCGCCTCCTGGTTGATTGGCAACGGTCAGTACCAGGGGGAAACGGATTTCTAGAATGAAGCAGTCAGTTTCAAAGTGATAACGCTCTGTTCCGCCGGGCAGAAAAGGAAAAAAGAAAGCCTGGTAGATAACCGAAACCACCAGGTAGACCAAAGGCAATACCCACCACCAGCGCGCCAAAAAGCGGCCTGCATTTCTGCTTGTCTCCTTCTTGTCCATACCCCACCCCAGCTATACGTGATATACGGCAATATGATTATATGTGCTTTTCCTCCCTAAAAACAACTGACAAATATCACATAACGCGTGTAGATGTACTTTGCAAATATGAAAGCAGGGATGACGCCGCGCCATCCCTGCCCTGTTTTACCCATCACCTTGCACCTTAAAACACCGGCGGCACGTACTCGCCCCATACCCCGCGCAGCGTGTTGCAGATTTCGCCCAGGGTCATCTTGTGTTCCACGCATTCGATGAAGAGCGGCATGAGATTCTCGCTGCCTTTCGCGGCATGTTCCAGGTGGGCGCGCAATTCGGCAATTTTGGCGTTGTCGCGGTTGGCGCGTAGGTTGGTCAGCCGGGCGCGCGCTTCGGCTTCGATGGCTGGGTCAATCACCTGGCGTTCGAGCGTTACTTCTTCGTTCACTTGGAATTGATTGACCCCCACCACGACTTGCTCGCCGCGTTCGATGGCCATTTGGGCCTCATAGGCGGCATTTTGGATTTCGTTTTGCGGGTAGCCTTGTTCGATGGCCTGCATTGCCCCGCCGAGCGCGTCAATCCGCTGCAGGTATTCGCTGGCGCGCTGTTCGATTTCGTCCGTCAGATGCTCGATGACATACGAACCGGCCAGCGGGTCAATCGTATCAGCAACACCCGATTCGTAGGCGATGATTTGTTGCGTGCGCAACGCGACGCGGACGGATTTCTCGGTTGGCAGCCACAGGGCT
>QEXW01000153.1 GCA_003130845.1 Anaerolineae bacterium | reverse complement strand
TGCATTTTTGATAAGAAGCGTTGTCATGCTTTCTGCCTGGGAAGATTTGTCTGACAAATTCTAGTTTAGCAGAAAGGCATAGACAAGTCAACCGTAAAACGCGCCTTCTGTAAACGAAGGCAGATGAAACAATCACCAAAGTTGGGGATATAAACTAAGGGAATTATGCTTGAATTTTGGATAAGATGAGTATATAATAACTCACAACGAATGGCGGTATGCAAGAATCATGATGGGGAACAACCCGCCAGAAAGATGCCCCAGCATAATTGAAAATCGCAAACTTAGTGTCCCATCAACGCTTGAACAGCACGGAGGGACTGAGTGTGTTTGCTTTATAGAAAACAGAAGGGCTTATCATGAATGAGCTGAGAAAAAATTTCATTCTGCTCGTCTTGTACTTGCTGATGATTTTTTCCATCGGCGAGGTGTTTGATGACTTTGAATTGATTTTCCAATTTCCGTCGCACTTTTACTTTCTCATCGTGGCTGTTGTCGCTTTGAACTTGTTTGTACCACGCTTAAGTTGGATGTCGGTCACAACGCTGCTTGCGTTTTGGGCGATGGTCTTTGCCGCCATTGCCTATTCGTATGTGCGTGTGAATGGAATGCAATACATTCAAATTTTGGCAATTGAATTTATTCTCATCGAAGTGGCAGTTTGGATGTCGTATCAGTTAAACCAACACTTACGAACAGCGGAGTCGCTTTTGGATAGCCTGGCGACGGCCACTTATAACAACCGTACCCTAGATTTGCGGCAAGCCACCGAACGCATCGAGATAGAGATGACCCGCAGCCGCCGACATCACCGCCCGCTTTCTGTCATCCTCATCAAGCCAGAACAAATCTCTTCTAACAAAGACCAGCAAGCTTATCAATTGATGCGAGAAGATTTGCTCCGCCATTTTGCGGCAGCACGCATTGGGCAAATTATGACCAATGAACTACGCCAAACGGACTTGATTTTGCGCGCACCGGAGGGGCATTTCATCGTATTGTGTGCCGAAACCAACCGGGAAAACTCAACCATTTTGGCGCAACGCATCGAACAAATCATCCGCCAAACGGTCGGTGCATCGGTGGAATGGAGCGTGGCCTCTTTCCCCGATGAAGCACTGACCTTTGAAGAACTGCTCAATCGAGCCGAAGCCAACTTGGCGAAACACGCAGCAACACATCCTATTCCAGTGCCAGAATTTCAACAAGCTGAGCGAAACTAGCACAACCTGCTTTCATGCCTGAAGAGGGTGATTGAGAGACTATTTGAAAAAAAGAGGAGGAGATAATGTACCACTATGCACAATATGCATGGATTACACGCTTCAATCCTGAAAAACGCATTTTCGTCGGCAAATCCTATCACTTCATGAAGCGGGTGATGGATTTGAGTTTGACCATTCTTACCATGCCCTTCTGGTTACCCCTTCTCCTTTTGATTGCGTTGGCAATCAAAATTTCTGCGCCCAAAGACCCGGTCCTTTTCACACAAATGCGCACCGGAAAAGGAGGCCGACGTTTCAAAATGCTCAAGTTTCGCACCATGGTGCCAAACGCCGAGCAACTTAAGAGTCAATTGGCACAAGTCAACGCCAATGGGGAACTGACCGGCCCGCTAAAGCTCAAAAACGACCCACGTGTGACGAAAATCGGGCGCTTCTTGCGCAAAACCAGCATGGATGAACTACCCCAACTGATTAACGTTCTCAAAGGCGAAATGAGCCTGGTGGGGCCTCGCCCTACTTCATGGAGTGCCAACACCTACAAACTATGGCAAACCGAGCGGCTGGATGTCATGCCAGGGATTGTGGGGCTGTGGCAAGTGTATGGACGTGGCAGCGAAAATTTTGACGAATGGCTGCGCATGGACATTGCTTATATCGAACGACGCAGCATCTGGCTCGATTTCTGTTTGCTGGTGATGGCCGTTTTCGTTGTGTTCAGACAAAAAGGAGCACGTTGAGCGGCCCAACAGGAGCAACGTTTGAAAAAAAATAAACACAAACAATTCTTAAAGGTACGACTTGGATTATGGTTTCTAGTATGGAGCACGCTGGCTTGTTCGGTATTTGGCCCGGCAGCGCCTAACCCGCGCAACGAGGGACCTAAAACTCAGGAAAGTGAAACTATCTTACCTACAACCTCGCCCGAGGCGAAAAGGGAAACAATCCCTCTGCCACCTGCCAACCACTTATATCACGGGGTTTTTCCGAGTGGAGGCGATACCCAAGTAACCACACGCCAAGCGCTTCGCGAATACGAAGCGGCAGTTGGCAAACAAGCCGCCTGGGTATATTTCTCCCACTTTTGGTTCAGCGGAAAAGAGTTCCCACTGGAAACCGCCCGTTGGATTCGAGAAGAGGGGAGTATCCCCTATCTGCGGCTAATGTTGCAATCCTTTTTCAAATCACGGGGCGATGAACCGCTCTACACGCTTCAAAACATCATCAGCGGACAATTTGACGCCGATGTACGCGCTTGGTGCGGCAGCGCACGCGACTTTGGCACGCCATTGATTGCGGAATATGGTGTAGAGGTTAATTCGGATTCTTTCCCTTGGTCGGGCATTTTCAACGGCGGTGAAGAACCAACAAAGTATGGTGACCCAACCCTGCCGGATGGGCCAGAGCGCTTTCGGGATGCGTATCGCCATATCATCCGCCTGTGCCGAGAAGAAGGTGCTTACAACATCACCTGGGTTTTTCATGCTGATAGTTGGAGCTATCCGAACGAAGCCTGGAATCAGTTTGAGAATTACTATCCTGGCGATGCGTGGATTGACTGGTTGGGGGTCAGTATTTACGGCGTGCATACACCCTATAGCCAGTATTACAGTATTTTTAGCGAACGCCTGGATGCGATGTATCCGCGCATGACGCAATTAGCACCTGGCAAGCCAATTATCATTACCGAATTTGGCAGCGCCAAGAACAATCCCTATCTCGACCAGGTAGCCTGGACACGCGACGCACTGGAGACAATCACCTCCATGCGCTACCCGGCGCTGATTGGTTTCAGCTGGTGGAACGAAGCCTGGCAAAACGATGGCAACCCGGCCAACGACACCACCATGCGTGTTCAGGATAATCCCGCATTAGTAGCGCTATTCCGTGAATTGGTTGGGGACAATCCAGCCATTTTAGGAGAAGTCCGCCGATGAAATTCGCGCACATTGACCCGCGAAAAGAGCCGGAGCGCGCAGAACACCTCTGGCGCTCTATGCTGGAACACTGCCCTCATCATTATTTTCTTTCTTGGGGCTGGGTTTCCACCTGGCTCAGCAGTCTGCCTACAAAACAAGATATTCGGCTCCTCATCGGATTTTCCAACGAAGAACCTGTGCTGGCATTCTTTGCAGGTATGAGCCAGCGCAAAAACTTCTTCCACCCTTGGCGCATTGTGGCATTGAACGCTACAGCCAATCCTTACTTCGACAAAATCTATCAGGAATATAACACCGCTCTTACCCATCCGAGCTTGCATCTAGATTTCTCTGTGTTCCAGCAGGCATGCCGCACCCTAGGATGGGATGAACTGTACTTGCCCGCGATTTCAGCGCAATTTGCAGCGCAGTTGGGCAACCCGCAAGAACATCCCCAAAAACACCGGATGGTTGTACAAGAAACCATGCCTAGTTATTCCGTCAATCTCGCACAGATACGAGAGCAAAACATGGATTATGCCGGTTTACTCAGCGCCAACAAACGCGCCCAAATCCGCCGCTCTATCAAAGAATATGAAAAAGGTGGACGGGTTGAAGTTCAGGAAGCGCAAAACGCGCAAGAAGCGCTCTTCTTTCTAGAGAAATTAAAGTATTATCACGAGAAGGAATGGAAAGAACGAGGGCAAGACGGTGCGTTTTCAAACGAGTTTTTTTGCCGCTTTCACCAGGCACTCATCACACAGCGGTTTGCGCAAGGGGAAATTCAGCTCTTACGAATTTCCACTCCTGCCGTCGAGCTAGGCTATTTGTATAACTTCATCTATCGCGGTCGGGTCTATTTTTATCAGAGTGGGTTCCACTACCTACCGGGCAATCTATACCGGCCTGGCTTGGTTTCACACTATTATGCCATTGTGCGCAACGCCCAGCTCGGCTATCAAACGTACGACTTTATGGCAGGCGAGGCAGAATATAAAAAGAGTTTATCCACCGATTCTGAGCGAATGTACTGGCTGCGGCTATTTCGCTCTACCCTGGGGTTTACAGCCTGGAACCTGTTCACGGCGGCAAAACAAGCAGCAAAGCGTTCACCCCTCGTGTATAGGTTTATGAAACGACTCAAAAAGCTGGCGTTCTGACGGAAAACAAGAGATGAATTTACACCGGTATGCTTGGAATTGGTGGTGGATTGGACTTCCAGTAATCTTCCTGGGGTTGATTTTCTGGCGTGCAGGCACGTTCGTTTACATAGATGGTGATGATGCCGCTTCCATTGCGTATCACGTGATGGGGCGTGACCCACAAGTGCAGCCGGTCTATTCTCCATATCATGGGATGATGGACCGCTTACTCAGTTTGCTGCCGGCCAGCGAACCTGTCTTGCGCCATACAGCCTTCCGACTCACACGCCTGGCAGGTGTATGCTTTGCCATCTTGCTGCTTTTGCTCACATTCGATTGGCTAAAGCAAATCTCAATCGAACATACGGCAGGACACAAAGCGCTGATAACACTAGCGTTTTTGCTGGCTGTACCCGAATTGGCCTATCTGAGTCTGACATACTCCCCCACGCTGATTGCGATGTGCTTGGCACTGGCAGCACACCTGCTCTTGCGCTATTGCCTACGACAAACCGCCTTGCCTGCTGCGCGCACTTCCCTCTTGTATGCACTCACACTCGTTTTATTTGGACTAGGGGTTTCTTTTCGGTGGAATGTAGCAGCCTACGCGCTGGTTATCCTTGCTGATGTGCTAATTTGGCCAACGGAAAAACCTCTCTCCAAAAATTGGCGGCATGCCGTGACGTGGGGCAGCCTAGCCAGCCTGAGCGCTGTGTTAATGGTCACCCTGAGTGGCTACGGCCTAGCGGATTTTCTCGCCAAAGTACAAACCGTTCAGTATGTGATGAATCAGGCAGGCTCGCTAGGTCCACAAGCAGATGTATCTCTATCCGAAATTTTGTTGCGCTCTGGCCTGACTCTCACGCCGTTGTTTACGCCAGGCTTGATTGGGTTGGCTCTGCTGGGCTTAACTCATCTCATGCGCACACGTCACCCCCTGCTGTTGCCCGTGATGGCTGGTTTGTTGAGCGCTTTGCCCTGGCTGAAATCGGGTGTGCCAAAATTTATCATCACTTCTCTCCCGCCACTGGTACTCCTGGTGGGGCTAGGCGGATGGGTTTTAATGCAGTTTGCGCAGCGCCGGAACTTAAACGTCATCCTGTTGATGCTCTCTTTGGTTGTGCTGGTCTCGCCCTGGTTGGTCGGAGTGCAATTGAGCCGCGCGAACGCAGCCTGGGGGCCCGGGTTCGAAATGCGAAGATTCGATGAACCAACCGCCGAAAGCGGTGTTCGGGTGGTTTTGGGCCCTGGCGCTGCCTTTCCCACTCCTGAGGGCGTGCGGGCGCTCTATGGTCATGGTTGGGTGCTTTTAGGCGAGTGGAGGAACTTCACACAAAAAGCTGCCACAGAGCGACAGCAAGTGATTGAAACGGCTTTACGATTGAAACTGCCGATTGTGGTCACCCATTGGGCGCCAGAGTATTATTTGAACGCGTTATATGCGCGCGGATTTCAAACATCTGACCCATACGACCGTTTAGGCGTAGATGGCCTGTTCACCGAACGCCGTTTCCAGCATGCTAACGGCGAGACGGTTGTTGTCTATTATGCCGAACTCGAAGGGGAGCAAACAACATTCGTAAGCGAAGCACTCTCTCGCCTCGCCGCTCCAAGCATGATTGTGCTAACCGGCTATTCACGTACCTTGCGAGAGTTATATCAAGCGCATCCGAACGCTGTGCAATCTCTGGGGTTCAATTCAGCCCTGCTGCAACTTGAACAACTGCGTGCCCCTTAAGGATATTATGAACATTAACCAAAGTTCATGCCGCTACGAAACACGCTTCCTGACCCCTGCCGAGGTAGACCATCGCCTCGTCGCAGCCTGGGCTGACCTCGAAAAGCGCGCCATATACCCGAATGCCTTCCTCTCCCCGTATTTTGTACTGCCTGCACTGAAATACTTGGTACCAGCCGAAGCATGCTTCGGGATATTTATAGAGAAACTCTCCGCGGGCAGTCGCGATTTGGTGGGTGTCGCTTGGTTTCAGACTCGGCGACCCAACCGCCGTTTTCCTCTGCCACATCTCGCTGCATTTTTATCGATTCATTCTTATCTCTCCGACTTCCTGATTGACCAAAGTTGCGCTGCCGAGGTGCAAGCACATCTATACCAAACGCTGCGCCATACCAAGCAGATTTGGCACGGGTTGTATATCAACAACGCCTCGCAAGAAATCCTTTGGAACGAGCAAGCCCAAGACGCCGCTCGCGAACAGCATATACGCTGGCATGGAGTGGAAGAATGGGAACGGGCAATTTTGTTCCCCCAAGAAGCAGAAACTACCCTGACTTCTTACATTCCAAAACGACGACAAAAAAATTATCAAAAAAACTTAAAGCGGTTAGAAGAGCATGGTGTCATTGAATGGGCTGTGCAGATGAATGCGCCAAACGCCTTCCAATCCAGCCTAGAAGATTTCCTACGCGTAGAACATTCCGGCTGGAAAAAAGAGAATGGAACATCTTTGCTTTCCAACCCGCACGAAGCCAATTTCTTCCGAGAAATGATGAACGGATTTCATCGCGCCGGTCGCGCCTATCTGACAGAAATCCGTCTAAATCGGCAAGTGATTGCCTCTACTGCCAACATCATTTCCGCTGAGGTTGGGTTTGCATTGAAAATCGGGTGGGATAACGCATACGCAGAATATGGCTTAGGGATTATTAACGAAATCAAGTTCATTCAACACCTGGCGCAGTGTCCATCCTTAACTTATATTGATGGCTGTACTGCGCCAGATTCATACATCAATGAATTTTGGCCTGGTCGTCGCAAGTTGTGCGAAGGTTGGTTTTCACTCACGTTGCTAGGAGAAGCGGCATTACAAGCAGTACAAAACGCCAAAAAACTCAAATCCGCTCTACGTTCACGCTTGAAAAGCAGTCAATAAGCACCGTATGCATTCATGGTCTGAAATTACCCTGCAACTCGTGCCTGCAACCGAATTTGCTGCGCAATCACTTTCAGCCTGGGTGGACTTGGAGACACGGGCCAGCGTGCCAAACGCGTTTCTCTCACCCTATTTTGTCATACCGGCCATTCGGCATCTTATGGCAAATCAAAACGCGTTCGGTATATTCATCGAGAGAAAGACCAGAGGCACTTCCACGCTGATTGGGGTTGCTTTGTTCCAATCTCATCAACCCAATCGGCATTTTCCTTTACCGCACTTGTCCATGTTTGCCTCAGAGCATTCGTATCTATCCGGTTTATTGCTAGATAGAGACTATGCGCAACAAGCGCTGCAACGTTTGGCACAATTCCTGGCCACAGAACAACACCTTTGGCACGGGCTATATGTGGATAATTTTCCGCAAGAGCTTGCTGCGGCAGCAGAAACCAGGGCGGCTATTTCGGCTTCCGGTTTCCAGTGGCACCTCTTGCAAACCTGGCAACGCCCCGTGCTGCGCCCCGGTCAGAATGACTTTCAGGCATTGCCAAGCATTTCTCATCATGCACACAAAGACTATCAACGGCATGTGCGACAACTCAAAGCATTAGGCACGGTAGATTGGATTGTCCAGCGTGGAGACCAGCCGCTGAACCACAGTTTGCAAGAATTCCTACGGTTAGAACACATGGGTTGGAAGGAACAACAAAAGACCTCCATTGCTTCTCGCGCGAACGATTTAGAATTCTTTCGTGAGATGAGTGCGGGTTTTCAGCGTGCGGGTCGTTTATTCCTCACCGAACTCCGCTTGGACCAAACCATCATCGCCTCCACCGTGAATCTACTTTCGGGCAATGTGGGTTTTGGTTTCAAGCTGGGTTGGGACACGCGCTACGCAAAATATTCGCCGGGAACGGTCAATCTGATTCAGATGCTAGAACACGCTGAAGATGCCTTCCGCGATTTAGAGTACATTGATAGTTCCACCCAGCCCAATTCGTATGTAAACAAAATTTGGCCTGGGCGTAGAAATCTCGTGGAAGGATGGCTGACGCTATCCCCGCTTGGAAAGGCGGCTTTGACCAGTGTCCGCTTCGCGCAAAAATGGAAAGCCTGGTTGCTGCAAGTGGCAAAATATCGCCCGGATTGGATTACCCATCGGGTTGACAAACGACATATTTGACCGGCCAAAAAGGGAAACACAGTGAACAACTCATCGAATGAACGCACTTCGATTGCCCGTAAAGCAGGGCGAGGAGTGATTTGGAATTTTCTATCGTTTGGGGTTAGCAAAAGCATTTTGCTGCTGACGACCTCTATTTTGGCCCGTCTGCTGAGCAAAGAAGATTTCGGGCTTGTGGCCATTGCAGTGGTTGCGATGAATTACCTTGCGGTGGTCAAAGATTTAGGGTTAGGGCTAGCGCTCATTCAACGGCGTGACGATGTGGAAGAGGCTGCGAACACGGTCTTCACCATCAATCTGCTCCTTGGGGTCGTGCTTTCACTGTTGGTTTTACCGCTGGCTCCTCTTTTTGCAGCCTATTTTCAAGAACCGCAAGTGACGCCCGTTTTAAGCTGGCTGGGGCTTTCGTTTGCCATCAACGCCCTGGGGGCAACTCACATCAACTTGCTGATGCGCGACCTAGACTACCGCCGCAAATTCATCCCCGATATGGGCAATACCGTTGTCAAAGGTATCCTCTCACTGTGGCTAGCGTTGAGCGGCTTAGGGGTATGGTCGTTGGTCTTTGGACAGTTGGCGGGGGCGCTAGCCTCAACGCTGGCGGCATGGCTCATCAAGCCTTGGCGGCCCCGCTTGCGAATCAATCTACCGCTAGCCCGTCAATTAATCCAGTTCGGGGCTTCAGTGACAGGAGTGGATGTTTTGGCGGTGTTTGTAGATAATTTGAGCTACCTTGTGATTGGACGGCTGTTGGGAGTGGCCGCGCTCGGTGTGTTTAGTATCTCCTACCGCTTGCCAGAAATGTTGATTGTGGGGAATTTGTGGCTGATTGCTTCGGTCTTATTTCCGGCCTTTTCTTCCATTCAAGATAAGCCCGATGAGTTGCGGCGTGGCTTTTTGGTCTCCATCCGCCTGGTGCAACTGATTGTCATGCCGCTCTGCTTTGGATTGCTTGTCGCCGCGGAACCGATTGTACGCGTCTTCTTCGGTGAGCAGTGGCTGGAAGCCATTCCGCTGTTGCGCATCCTCTCTATGTACGCGCTGATTTACTCCGTCGGATATCATGCGGGGGATGTCTATAAAGCCCTTGGGCGACCGGATATCCTCTTCAAACTCAACATCATGAGCGCAGCCATCTTGGTGCCGGCCCTCCTGCTTGGCTCGCAATTCGGGTTGCTTGGTTTTGCCTGGGGCTACCTGATTGCCATCATTTTCGACCAGGCCATTACGCTGTATGTCGCCGGGCGCTTCATCCATGTTTCATGGGGAGACATTCTCGCTGAGATAAAACCCGCAGCGCTGGGGATTGTGTTTATGCTGCCAACCGCCTGGGGGACCCTTCTCTTCACACAAAACCTGAGCCCGTTTGCCCAATTGCCGATGGTTGTTCTGACCGGTGCCACGCTTTACTTGCTCATCATCTGGCGCTTGGAAGGTGATGCGCTCTTTCGGTTAGCACAATTGGTACTGACCGCCAAGCGTTCTTGACCCAAACGTAACGCCGAACAGGCTACTCTCCTGCTCCGCAGAAAAGGCTTTTTGAATGAATACGCACATCCATTCCACTTCTTCTAGCACCATGACGCCAGAAAACGACAGAAGCACCCATTACCTACCCAAACTTTACACCCGCAACATTCCGTGGGGGATATTTGCCGTCGCCGCTTTGCTTGCTGCCAGTGTCGGCGGATTGGGCATCGCCTATGGCGATATGGAACTCAAAGTATTGGCTTTTGCGGGCATCATTGGGTTCGTCATCGTCATGGCAATTTATCAGAAACCAGAGTTGGGCGCCTATCTTCTCACCATCATGGTCTTTACCAACGCATCTGACTTGATGACCACCCAGGGGCTACCCAGCATTAACAAGCCGCTGGTGGCAGTGATTGGTGTCAGCATCATAGCAAATTACTTTTTGCAAACCGGTAAGTTTAAGTTACCCCAAATGGGTCGGGCCGAATGGACACTGCTGCTCTTTTATGGGGTCATTGTCAGCTCCAGTTTGGTTTCGTCTGACCTGGGTGATGCACTGAATGTAATTATTGACGTCACCAAAGACATTCTAATCGGCATTATCATTTTCGTCACGCTGGATACACGAGAAAAATGGGAAACTTGTTTGCGCGTTTTCCTGGCAACCATGACAATTGTCGGTGGTTTGGGGGTGGTTAAGATGATGAGCGGCACCGAACAGACCTTTTTGGGGTTGGCGCAATTGAGCATCATTGGACAACTGGATGCAAGCGGCACGTTACGGTATGGCGGACCAATTGGCGAATCAAACATGTGGGGGCAAGTGCTGGCAGCCTCCGTGCCGCTCGCCCTATATCAGCTGCGCTATGAAAAGAATGGCCGCCGCAGACTATTGGCACTGCTCGCCTCCCTGGTGCTTTTGCTGGCAGTCATCTTCACCAATAGTCGCGGTGCTTTTCTGGCGATGGGTCTCATTTTGCCATTGGTAGCCCTGGAAATGAAAATCCGACCTGTGCAGATGATGGTCGGGGCATTGGTTATCATCTCGATGTTCATCCTGCTACCCTCTAACTACACCGAACGGTTATTTTCTCTGCGCGCGGTGTTCCAGACCAATGACGAGTATGCGCTATACCAAGATTCCTCTTTTGTCAGCCGCAATAACCAAATGAAAGCCGGCATGGCGATGTTTTGGGATCATCCCTTTCTCGGCGTTGGATTTGGTAACTACTCGAACCACTACTGGAAATATGCCAGCGAATTGGGATTAGTGAATTCCACCTACCGCGCCTCGGCGCAAGGTAGAAAGAACCCACACTCACTCTATGTCGAGATTCTCTCAGAAATGGGGTTAGCAGGCTTTCTCACCTTTGCGTTTTTCTTTTTCTCGCTCTTTGCGTCGCTTTGGCGGTCATATAAAAAATATGATGAGTATCACATCCACACCAGCTGGACCTCTTGGACTGTTGCCCTGATATTTTCGCTCACCACATTCCTAATCAGTGGAATGTTCCTACACGGGTTGCTCTTTCGGTATATTTGGGTGTTAATCGGCTTTGCGATGTCAGCCGTTGCGATTAATCGTGAGATTCTTCAGGCAATGTATCAAAAAAATCAAATCCAATGGCAGGGATAGACAGGATGAAAACTCGCATCGTCTGGATGATTGACAGCCTAGGACACGGTGGAGCAGAACGACTGACGCTGGCCATTTTGGAACGCCTGGACCGAGAGCGTTTTGACCTGCGGGTGTGTGCTCTGCAAGAACGTGCAGGCAACCCGATGGCAGGCGAGATCGAACGAGCAGGTATTCCTGTTGATTTGCTGAACATTCCCAATCTGCGTCACCCGGCCAATCTAATTAAAATTCTGCGCTATCTGCGACAGCATCAGCCAGCCTTATTGCATTTGCAATTGGAGTTTTCCGTCATCTTGGGCAGCTTTGCGGCGCGGTTGGTCGGCATCCCAGCAGTTGCCACCCTGCACACGTTGGACAACCCGCAAGAACGGCGCGCATATTGGCGCTACCGCCTAAGCCTATATGCGCTCAAGCATTGGTGTAACGTTTCGATTGGAGTCTCCGAAAGCACGCGACAACATCACCTGCGCGATGGAAAGATGTCCCCCCACAAAATCATCACGCTCTACAATGGGATTGAGCTTTCTACGTTTGCTGAACGTTCGCCCACCTTCTGCCAAGAAAAACGGCGCGCATTGGGCTTGCGCCCCGAGGCGGTCGTAGCCGTGACAGTTGCGGTGTTGCGCGAGCCGAAAGGCATTCAATACATGTTGCAGGCTATGTCTCAGTTGCGAGAGCAATACCCTAATTTCCAGTACCTAGTGGTAGGTGATGGCGAATATGGTCCTACACTACGTGCACAAGCGAATTCACTGCACTTGGGCCAAAGTGTCATCTTTGCGGGTCAGCGCAAAGACATCCCAGAAATTCTCTCGGTTTGTGATTTTTTCGTGCTACCCACGCTGACCGAAGCCTTGCCAACGGTATTGATGGAAGCCATGGCAGCGCGCAAAGCAATCATCGCTTCCAACGTGGGCGGAGTGCCAGAGATGGTAGAAGACGGAGTAAACGGCAGATTGCTGCCGCCAGCAGATGTTTCAGCGTTAACCGCCGCTTGTAGCGAAATGATACAAAACCCCACGCAGCGCGAGAGATGGGGGCAGACCGGTCGGCGAATTTGTGAAGAAAAATTCGACATCGCACGGCAAATCCAAGCACTGGAAACACTCTATTTTTCCCTCATAGGAAGCACACAACCATGAAAATTTACGTTGTTGAACCCCGCGGCACAGGCGGAATGATTCACTACGCCTATCAGTTGTGCCAAGCCATGGCCGCTGAAGGCGCAGATGTGACCTTGGTGACCGCCGAAAATTACGAATTGGGTGAGTTTCCGCACAACTTCCAAGTGAACCGTTTCCTCAAGTTGTGGCCGCTCTCAGACCCCCGTCTAGCCAAACCACCGCGCAATGTCGTGGAAAAGGCCCTGCGCAAACTGTTTTGGACCGCCCGGCGTGGCGCACGCGCCATTCGCTATATCCACCAGTTGCTGCGACTGATGAATTACCTGCTCCGGCAACGGCCTGATATTGTGCAATTTGGAGAAGTGGAATTTCCGTTTGAGGGGCTGTTTCTGCAATATCTCAAATGGCGCGGTTTAACGTTAACGCAAATCTGCCACGAGTTTGAATCGCGCGAAACACAAGGGCTCGTCGCCAAAATCAACGATCGCCTCAAAGTTATCGTTTATCAATCGTTTGACTTGCTCTTCCTACATGGCGCTAGCAACCTGGAAAAATTTCACGCGCTCTACCCAATGATTCCGCGCGAACGCTTGCATGAGATTGTACACGGCAATGAGCAGATTTTTCCCATCCCGCCCGATGTGGAGGCCCAAAGCAGGGCAATGCAAGCCAAATATGGCCTGCGCGATGAAAATCGCTTAGTGGTATTTTTTGGCATTCTAACCCCCAGCAAGGGCCTGCCCGATTTGATTGCCGCTTTCAAAGAAGTGTATGCTTGTAATGCTTCAGCCCGGCTTTTGATTGCGGGTATGCCAACCAAATATATTGATATGAACGCGCTTCTGCAACAGGTGAAAGATTTGGAATTGGAAGAGGTGGTGCGCTTCGACAGTCGTTACCTGGCTATGGAAGAAATTGCTCCGCTGATGCACCGCGCAAATGTCGTTGTCTTGCCCTACATCAACAGTTCACAGAGCGGTGCGGTACAGGTGGCCTATTCCTTTGGCCGTCCTGTGATAGCGACCAATGTGGGCGCTTTTCCAGAAGTGGTGGAACATGAAAAAAGCGGATTTCTCGTTCCGCCCCAATCGCCGGCGCACCTGGCCGAAGCCATCTGCAAGGTGGTGAATGACCCGGCCCAGGCTGAAGCGATGGGACGTTATGCCAAGCATCTCTCGGAAACAAAATTCGCTTGGCCGCCGATTGCGCGCTCAATTTTAGATGTGTATGGGAAGCATCTTAAAACACAGCACTAAGCCGTGCTAGGCCGCTCAGTTTAGCCGCAAAGCGGGGCAGAGTATCGGTGTTGCCAATATAAATGCGCCGAATGGTAAACGGGCTGCGCCGGACCGTTTGGTAACGGGTAGGGCCAGGGAGTAGGCTAAACGCCAGCAAAAACCCGGCCTGTTGTGCGGCGTGAACAACAGCGGGGGAAAAATCGGTAGCCTGACCGTTGGGATAGGCCAAGGAGACAACTGGCTCACCGATTTCCTGTTCAAGTGTACGGCGCGATTCGGTCAATTCACGATGAACCTGCTCAAGCGAGATGCGCGTCAAAATAGGATGTGAAACGGTGTGCGAGCCAAATTCGATTCCTTGGCGGTGCATGGTACGAATTTGTTCCCAGGTCAAATACAAACCGGCAAACCGTTTCTCAGGGATAGAAACACCCAAGGAAGCCGGCAAATTCTCAATCCGGGCATTTTTTTCATCATCCGGCAACGTTTTGAGCATTTCAATCCAAGCGCGCATGATTTTTTCACGTTGCGGCACGCTATTCCAAAAACGCTCGCCAAGGCCCGGCAAGATGACCGAATCACGGCGGGTGTGATGAAAACAATAAGCCACCAAGTCCCAATAAAAAGGACGGGTTGTTTCCAAAAAGCCGGTGGTCAGAAAAATGACAGCCGGCAAGTTGCACGCCTTCAAAATAGGAAAAGCATAGGTCAAGTTATCGGCATAGCCATCATCAAAAGTGATTAGTGCGGCGTGTGGAGGTAAGCTGGCTTCACCCTTAAGCCAGGCCGCCAATTGCTGAACCGAAATGACATTGTAGCGCCCCCGAACGTAATCCATTTGGCGAGAAAATTCCTGTGGCGTCGCACTGACGTTCGGCTTGAACAGGTCAAACTCGGGGGAATCGAAATGGTCAATGCGATGATAGTTTAATACGGTGAGCGATTGGGCATGCAGGAGCCGTAATCGGTCAAATAGCCCTACTCGAAACGCCAACGCAAGTGAAGTGGAAAATACGCGGTTGCGCCAGGAAGCCATGTAACACTCAACGTTCAACGCGTTGCCAAAGATGGATATTTTTGTTGGTTAAGAAACTAAACAAGCCCATCAGAACAGCGTAATTTGAATTGACCAAAAACGTGGGCAGATACAAAAGTTTACCCAGCGGGCCCTTAAAACGCACAAAATTCCCAAACACAGCCAAGCCATAAAATCCCGCTTGTAAAGCCAGGAAAATCACATTGAAGGGATAGGCCAACTGCCAGAAAGAACCTGCTTTGGGTGGAAAAACAACCAGTGCCAGGTTGGAAATCAGCGCCAAAATCATGGCAAATGGCACGTAAGCGCGCAAATATTTGTGTGAAATGACTTGCCACAACACCAACGGACGATTAAACGGCAGAAGTTCACCGGCCATCGCCACCGTCTGATACGCTCCAGCCACCATGCGGGTGCGGCGTACAATTTCATCCTTCGCGGTTTTGGAGACCGTTTCGTAAGAACGCGCTGCTGGGGTGTAATACACACGATAGCCGCGCCGAATCAGGTTAAACACAGTGTAACGGTCATCATTCACGATTTTGCGTGTGGGCGGTTGGAAGAGTTCCTTGCGGATAGAGAGCATCTCGCCTACGGCTGAAGTGCAGGTGCTCAGGCGGGTTTCATTTTCTTTAATCCACGATTCGTATTTCCAGTAAAAGCCTTCGGCAAAACTCAATTGCCTTTCATCTTCGAGAATCAACTTCGCACCGGTCGTCGCACCCACTTTGGGGTCGCCATACGGTTTGACCAGTTCTCGAATCGCCTGTTCATTGTACATATTGTTGGCATCAGAAATCACTACAATGCTGCCGCGCGCACGTGGCATAGCGCGCACAATGGCCGCCATTTTGCCATTCCGCTCGGGGATATAGTTCAGCTCAACGCCTTGTGCCTCGAACTGACGGACGATGTCAGGCGTCCGGTCGGATGAGCCATCCGCAGCGACCAAGATTTGTAGTTTCTGACGCGGGTAATCAAGCGCGAGTGAATTTTCCAGTTTGCTGGCAATCACTTTTTCCTCGTTGTAGGCCGCAATGAGCAGCGTGACCGAGGGCAGTTCCTTCAAGGCCGGTGGTTGAGCGGGGCGAAAACGCGCCAGAAGCGCCACCAACAACGGGTAACCGAAATAGACGTAAAGGATAAACAACACCGCAAACCAGAAAAGAAATGCCATAGCAGCAGTCCCCCTTTTCTTTTTATTTTTGGAGTGTGCGATTTTTGTTATCTGCGTTGCGGACGAGAAAAGCACGCCCGGCAACAAGCAGGACAATCACCAGACTGATGGCAGATAGCGCAATGATGACCGGCAAGACCCACGCCGGGCGTTCCTCCACTTGGCTCATGTCAAATTCAGGCAACGCTACCGTGCTTGGCGCAGGTGTCACCGTCATGGCGACCGGTAATTGGGCGCCAAGCGCCTCTTTGGTCGGTCCCAGACGGGTGTCGGTCGTCAGAACTTGTTCGTTGTAGATGATGGCAAAATTACCGCTGAGTTGGGAAAGGCGCGCGGGCGTAAGCAGCGTTTCTGCCGCCATTGGAACGCCTGCTTCTGAATTACCAGAGACAAGTAAGAGAGCGTTGGTCGGCTGCCAAGGAGAAGCCAGCAATTGTAAGTAGCCAACGTTTACGCCCGGTAGCAAGCGATAATTCACAAGCAGAGCGGGCTGTACGGCTTGCTCGGTATCTAAATCAAACGGTGCCGGAAGTTGGGCGTTGATTTCCGTCATTAAAGGCAATCGGCTAGGCCTTCCAACCATAATCAGGTTGTGTTTTTGACGAATTTCGTCTGAAACCACATCGGCATAGACCGCCTGGAGATTGGCCACCGGGATGGAGGCGCTGCGCCCAATAAAAAACGCCAACTTGGAAGCCATTTCCCAGCCTGCGGGGTCATTGCGAGCCAACACAAAGGCCAAGTCACCCAAACTACGGTCTGTGGAGAATAAAGAGGGGAAATCTCCTAGGTTAATGAGCGTGCCAAGTTCAATTTGCTGACTTGTCACCGGCAGATGGATGTTGGTTAGGCCACTAATGACCACCGCATTGCTCGATAAGTCAGGCGAAAAACAATCGTAAATTGGAATTAAGTCGCTATAGACTTCAAGTAAGTTATTACCGCGCCGTAACATACCTGGCAGAATCTGCAAACGGGTTGTTGTCACCTGTTCGGCATCGCCGGTAAAGCGCAAACTGCCCAAAAAACGCCCGTTCAAGAAGACGGTCATACCGCTTTTTTCAGCATCGAGCAGATTGGTGCTGGAAACAACCATATCCACATAGCCACCCAACGAAAGCACCTGGTCGGCAGAAGCGGGGAAGAAGTAGGCGGCATACGTTCCTTCAAAACCGCCCAAAGTGGTATTTTCATAACCCAGGCTAAACAGGGTTTGATCCTGCGGAACAGATTCGTTCAAAATTGCCGGGTTAACTTGGCTGATGACCGAGACATCAGGCCGGCCTGTGGCAACCAACTTACCCGTGCTGAGCGCCTGCGCCGCTTTGATAAGACCAACCTCGGAATTTGCGCTGACCACCAGAGCCAGGTGGTTAGGGTTCCATGGTGAAACAGCCAGCTGCAAGAGACCATCTTCTGGAGTGATACCTTCCAGCAACCAGCCTCCTTCTTTGGCAGAATAAGGGAGTTGCACCTGTTCCAGGATAGAAAGTGAACCTGGCAAGCCAATCAAGATGAAATCGGCAGGAGTGTTCTGGAATGCGGCTGCTTGGCTGAGAGGGATGAGACGATATTGCAAATTACCACCCGTCAATGCACCTAAACCGGCCGAGACCAGCATGGCTGCGCGCAGCTCGGCTTCAGAAGGAGCGTCTGGAACCACAATGATGGTCTGTGAGGGGAGGATGGAGCCAGGTTGATAGAAGGGGCGCGGGAAAGTCGTCAGGTTGGGTTGAAGCGGAATGGTTTGATGCCTAAGGTCAATCGTGGAACTATCGCGAATGACAAGCGAGGAGGTAATGGTTCGGTCTTCACAGCTAAAGCGGGCGTCAAAGATAAAAGAAATGCGATGACGACCATCGGCAGCAACAGGTTGCAGGGCTTCAGGAGAGAGGGGAATGGTTTCGACGAAATCGCCCACCTTCGCGAGAGTGATGGTGCGCAAGATAACACCATTGAAGCTAATCCGCAGAGTGCCACCGGGAAATTCCCCCGTGTTCTGTACGCCGGCCTGGCTACTGGCAAAGTTCAAACGCAAGGTGATGGAAGAATCAGGAGTCAACACCCAGGTGGCTGGGATGCCAAACGAAACCTGTGTAGTATCGTACGGACTAATCATAATGCGTTCAACATAGCCAAGCTGAGCAAACGAAAATACGTTGGCTGTTGGGTCTGGCTGTTGCCAACGCGCTCCCTGTGCTGCCACCGGAAAGGTGTGAACTGAAAACAAAATAACAATAAACACCATTAAGAACACACGAACACAAATACGCTTGTAAGATTCAGGCATATTGCACCTTTTTGATGGTTCAAATTCGAACGATAAAAGTCTCTCCCTGGTCGTTCTGAAGAGGTCAAGCAAGGAAGAAGTGCGGTGTTCAGCTACCTGTGGCGCGAAAATGAACATCCCCCACGCTTTCTTGGGTGAACAGAGCCGGGGGTCGGACGACCACCACCGTCGCTTGCGACATGGCCGAAGCCCGCTCTGCCGCAGTTTGAACCCGTTCGGTAAGCGCTTCCACCGTATCGAACATGGTGTAAAACGTGGCGCCAATGCAAGGGTCTGGGTTGAAGGACATATCACCAATGTTATCTACGGCAATTGCCTCAGAGAGATACACCTGCAATCGTTTGAAGGCTGGCTCTACGGCCATTTCAGAAGTACCAGGCAGGATAACAGCAAGTTGTGTACTGCCCCATCGCCCAACAATATCTCGTCCGCGTAATTCGTTCTTGAGCTTGCGGGCAACTGTGCTAAGCACACGGTTGAAAATCGGTTCAGGCAAGACGTTCAACACTTGCTCCAAACCGCGCAAATTGATAATGCCAACGGCAAAATTGGCATTGGGATTTTGGGTGATTTCTTCGAGCAGACGCCGCTCAAAGTAGGTACGGGTGTAAACCGAAGTCACATGATCAATGATAGAGCGCTCGCGCAGTTTATCGAGTGTGTTTTGCAGCTGCTCGCGTGAAAACGCCAACACCAACCCCACCATGCCGCCAAACGCCAAAGCCAGCAAGGCATTTTCCAACGGCTGTGGACGCACCGGAGCAGTGGGCAGTTGTGGTTCTTCCAAAATACTCAAGGTGTAAATGGGATTCAATTCGTTGATGTATGCTAATACTTCTACCCCAATGGCTTTGGCAACCAGCACAACCAAGCGCGGGTCAGGGCCTTCTACGGTGAGTTTCAAGATGTTAGTATCCGGCACAACTGTCACTGAAACGGTGAACTCATCCGACATTTCGCGCATGATTTTTTGAATTTCGGGTGAGCGTTCATACACCGAAGGGCTGGCTATCATTTCACGGTAGGTGTTGACAATCGAACGTCGGTCCAGCGTATCGAGGCTAGAGAGCAGTTCCCAACTGCTTGAGAACAAACCCGCATTGGGAGAAACGACATAACGAGCCGAAGTTTCATACACGGGCGGTGTGATATAGGAAACAACCAACGAAACCGTAGTAGCAACCAAAGCCGATAGAACAATCATCCACCAGCCGCGTTGCAATGTGCGCAAAAATAAATTGAACTCCATGTTCGTTTTCCCTCATAAAAGGTGGGCATTGTCAAATGCAACAAGTAGGCGAATTCACACTAAACGCCCCCAAAGACCTTTCTATTTTTTTGAAAGGTAATTATAAGCCGGTTTAGCTTGATAAGCAAGGTTTTTAGACTAAGCAAATCCAAATTTAGCCCAAGGCCTTCCGATAGGCAGCAAGAGTAGCCTGTACCTGTGCTTGTAGGCTGAAATGCGCCTGAACATGAGCGCGAGCCGCCTGTCCCAGGCGTTGACGCAAAGCCGGGTCGCGCGCCAGACGCAGCAGAGATTGAGCCAATAAATCAGGTCGTCCAGGCGGCACAAGCAGGGCATGCTGCTCATCCGTCACCAGTTCAGGGATGCCTCCGCAAGACGTTGCGACAATCGGTAAGGCACGAGCTGCGGCTTCGAGTAAGGCAATCGGCGTGCCTTCCTGCCGTGAGGACATGACAAAGATATCGCTGGCGCGCAAGGCAGGAAAAACAACTTCTGGGGGGTGGTAGCCGGCCAACGTCACACGCTGAGTCAGATGCTTTTCACGCAACAGGGTCTCCAGCGAGGCGCGCAAGTTGCCTTCGCCGATAATGAGGCAGTGCAAGGAGGGTTCTTGCTGTGCTGCCAAAGACATGGCTTCAATTAAATCTTCATATCCCTTGGCCCACACCAAGCGTCCGACTGCTAAGCAAATGAGAGCATTGTGCGGTATAGAAAAGGTTTGCGCCAACCAAGCCCGGTCTGGCATCGGCAAGGGAGTGGGGATGTCCACAGCGTTATAAATCAACTCAACAAAGGGAGCATGCGGATACGCCGCCTGTACAGCCTGCTGTACGGTTTTGGAGACAGTGATGTAGCCGCCCAGCCGAAAATTCGTCAACAATTCCAGCGCGGTATACACGGTTGCCCGCCAATTTTTACCGTGTTCAAAAACATACCAGCTGTTGAGTGTGGAAATCAAGACGGCCCCTGTCCAAGGCACAGCCAGGCTAGCCCAAAATTTGGATTGGATGTTTTGGGTATCTACGATTTGGTAGCCATGCTGACGGACGAGCCGAACCAGATTGGGCCAAATGCGCCAATCGGTTTTGGAGCGCCCCACCACATGCACAGTCAACCCCATGCTGTGCGCTTGGCGGCAGACCGGGCTATCTTGGATGACCGCTAACCCGGCCTGGTCAGGCGGTAGAAGTGAAAGTTGTCCTAAAGCACGGGTGCTAGAACCGCCAAAACGGTGCGATAGGTCAACAAACAACACTTTGGGCGTGGTGGTTGCTTCATTTGCGAACTGTTTTGGGGTCATAGGTGCGTCCCTTCCAGGTGACACCCTGCCCAGAAAGAACCTTCCAGGCAGAGACAAACATCATCGCGGCAAAAACGCCCGCTCCCAGCGGTGTGCTGAAAGCATACCATAAGGGAATATTCATGCGGGCGTTGACTTGCATGCGCGCCCCAAGCAACACGGCCCAAACGACCAGAGATTGCAGAATCACCACCTGCGCCATCCACGCCCCGCCGCTCAGATACCAGAACCAGCCCAAAATGGGCCAAAGCGGCAGGACCAGCGCCGCCATGAGCGCCAGGAAAGCCCCAAAGGCGCCCAGCACAAGCATGGCAGGGCGGTCTGACAAACCAAGGTAGATATTTTTGGTCCAGCCTTCCCACATGGAGGCGAAATCGGTGTACATACGAGTCTGCGCCACACCGCGCCCATCCGCTACAACCAAACGGTAGCCATGCCATTTGACCTGCTCAGAAATGGCTTTGTCCTCCACAATTTGGTTCTTAATCCGTTCATGGCCGCCAATCGCATCGTACACCACGCGCCGAATCAGGATAAACTGACCGTTGGCAATCGCATCGCGCGTTGAGGGGTTGTTGACTTTGCGGGGTGAAAAGCCAACCGAAAGTGCGGTCATGACGAGCGGCATCACCACGCGCTCCCAAAAGGAGCCGGTGATTTGTTCCGTCATGACAGTGTATAAATCGGCTCGGTTGTTTTGCGCTGCGACCAACGCCGCTGAAACAGCGTTAGGGTGCAGGAAGGTATCAGCATCTATAAACAAAAGCCATTCGCCGTGGGCTTGCTGTGAAGCCTGGTGCAAGGCATGGGGTTTTCCCGCCCAGCCGGGGGGAAGTTCATGCCCTTTCAAAACAATCAAGCGAGGGTCACGCTCGGCAATTTCGGTCAAAATGAGGGGGGTCAAATCCGTCGAGCGGTCATCCAGCACCAGGATTTCCAAGTTGGGGTAATCTTGCGCCAAGAGCGCTTCGACACAGCGGCGAATATTTTTCTCTTCGTTGCGGGCCGGGACGATAACGCTTACCAAAGGACCTGTGGTAGGTGGCGTGACATGTGGAGTTTGTATATCCAGCCAAGCCTGGGTGTGAAGCCAATACAAGATAACCAAGGCGATGACAAAGGCAACGCTAGACAGGACAAAATAAAAATTCATGCAGTTCCTTTGGTGAAGGCAGGGATGTCTATTTCCTCAAGGGAAAGAAAGCCTAAAAAGAGAAAATGTGGCCGGTAGATAATGATGGCAAGAAAAAATAAAAACAGACCAACCGCATCTCTGGTTATGCCAAGATGGTGGCGTACCGTATCGTAATACGCAAGTGGCACCGCATGATAGGCGTGGCGATATGGCCCTGGCGGCACCCAGATAATTTCGAGCGGTTGGTCTTTTTGGAGTGAATGCACCCAATCCGCCGGATAAAACTCCGCAGGGGAAATGACCGCTAATTGTGCCGGCTGGTCGGATTCCGAACAAAACAGAAAAATCTGACCGCGGTTTTGCTTCAGGTCAATATCATACACCTTAGCCGTCACGATTCGGCCATGCGCTGCCAACTCAGCCAACAAAGCGCGATGTTGTGTCACTTGGTCTACACCGATTATCACGCTCAACAAGACCATCATCGGCGCTAAAGCGGCTACAAACCAGAGCAGGACATTTAGAAGGCGCGCAATGTCTTGAATTACCCGAGACGAATGCTGAGAGAGCATAGAAGTCACAATCTGTCCGTCAGAAAAACCGGGCGTTCCATGAAGTGCACTGCAAATAAAATCAAAAGATTAAGCACGCTGGTAGAAGAAAGAATTCCGGTGAAGTGGTTCAATACGAGTATGGCGCCAAAAAAGGTTAGCAATCCGATAAATTGGACAGGCGGAATTTGCCGGTCATTAAACAAGCGAGGCATGGTGCGAAGGATGAGATGGCGGTTGGCAGGGCGAATCAACGCAGTGAGCATAAGAAAAAAGCGCACCAGGAAAATGCTGTGCAGAAGCAGAAAAACACCTGCTGCACCACCCAGGAAATAATCTAAATTGGTCATTGCAACTGCATTCAAGTCTTGCGGAGATGAGGGAATAAATATCTTCAGATTGTGTTGCAAAGCCATAATCAGCAAGCCAACCAAATACCAAAAATATAGCAGGCTTTTGAGATAGGGATGCATCGTACGCGAGGTCAATCCCATCCAAAAGATACCGAGTGTTGGCAAGAGCAAAATCGCTAACCAAAACCACTCGAAACGCGCTGTGCTGAGCAAACTATAGAACGTTACCAGGCTGGTGGTGACAATGGTTTGTTCATTAACACGCGGCAGCAGCTTGGGGCTGACCATGCCAAAAATAAACAAAAACGCAAAAGTTGGCGCCATAACGGCGCTCTGGAGAGCAGCCAAGATGCTTGCACTCACCGAGGGCTTAAAAAATTCAGCCAACGTAATTGCCAACCAGGCAATGAGCGCAAACAGAGCAATGCCCTGTTGTAGACGATTGAACGATGGGGCAACAAGGGTTGAGGGGTGCAGGAGAGTATTGCGCCGGTCGGCGGCTTCCCACAGCAAGAGGATTTCGATGAGAATGCCAGAAATAACGGCCAAGTAGGCAGCCAGGGTCATCTTTCCTCTCTAAAAAAACGTCCCAAGAACCACAAATTACTGCCGTAGGGCAATCAACGCGCCAAAGCGTCCTGTTTTGCCTTTTTGAGCGCGATGGGAATACCAGTCGGCCGGGTGACAAGCCGTACACAAACCGGCCACCTGAATTTGCTCTACCCCCGCCTGGCGAAGTACCAGTTGATTGGCCATCCACAAGTCAAAATGTGCTTTCGGGCCGTGATTACGATGCAAAAGCAACTCGGCTTCTTTGCCAAAAGCATATCGCACTTGCGTTTCAACGTCATTCCCCACTTCGTAATGGTCGGGGCCAATGGAAGGGCCGATGGCAGCCAAAATATCAGAGGGTTTTGAGCCAAATGCAGCCCGCATGGCTTTGACCGTCTCGCCGGCAGCGCGGCGTACGGTGCCAAGCCAGCCGGCGTGGACAATGCCCACCGCTCGTTTGCGCGGGTCATAGAGCAGGATGGGCGTGCAATCTGCAAAGCGCATGAACAAGGTTACCGCAGGGTTATCGGTGATGATGGCATCGGCCTTAAATTCGGGTGGGTTTTCGTACCGCGGGTGCGGGGCGTTCGCCAGAACGACATCCGCACTATGTACTTGCCAGACATCAAACAGAGAGTTGACCTGGCGCCCCACAGCGTGAAAGGAGCGATAACGATTCTCGCGGACACGAGACCGTTCATCGCCTACCGTGCCTCCCACGTTGAGAGATTGCCAGGGTTCTGGGCTCACCCCGCCCTGACGGGTAAACACGGCGTGAACCACTTCTGATGGGAAGATGTCAAAGGTGAGATAGCGCAAGCCGCCAGTGTGAATAAATTCCATACATTCAACTACTTCTTGGGCTGGGTGGCAAATTTCTGCACCAGCGCATCGCGGGTCTCTTTCATGGACTCTTCCACATAGGGCAGGCCAAACCAAGCCGTACCAAACCCAAACAAAAAGCCGGTGACCACGCGCAAAACAGGCGTAGATTCACGGAAGGGAAGCCAATCGCGAATAAATGGCAATCCTAATTGGCTAATTAATTGTGAAAAACCATCTAAACCGAGGGGAGCAATTGCAATCGCTAGCCAGCCTATCCAATGCAGAGGTTGAATGCGCCGTCCGGTGAGGGCATACAACAAGCCAAATATCACGATGGCAGTGTAAATGGCAACATCGCGCTGACACAAAGCCACTTTATACCCCACTTGCTCATTACCGATGAACTGCCGTGCTTCTAGCAAACCGCTATTGCTTTCATCAATGCCCGTCACTTCCCCAAAGGTTTTCACGCCGCTTATGCCGGCGATGGTGCGGGGATAGTAAAGCTGTTCGCCAAATAAAAAGAAGGAGCGAAAACCGAGTTGATGGCAAAGCGGGCTATACACCGTGTAAATAATGCGCGCCGGTGTTTGTACGCCCGTTTTCATCAGTACAGGCGCCAGAAAGGGCAAACCAACATACAAGATGAACAATGCCATCACCATTGCCAGCCAATGGTTGGCAATCCAGTACGAAAAGCGGTCCGCTCCAGTGATAGAAGTGACAGGCGGATTGTTCGCCAAGCGCACTTTCTGGCTATGTGAATCGCGTGCTGCGCCCAACGTCATGCGCAATTCGGCACGTGAGAAGGGGGCTTTTAGGCGATAGGGGCCGACTTCGACAACGGGTATTTTATCGAAGTATTTTTTGTGAACGACCGGATCGCTGTCTATGTCAACTTCCAACAGCGTGTGAGGGATTTCTGTCTGAAGCGCTTGCAAATCAGCTTTGGCCTGTTCGCACAGGTGACAATTGGTGCGGGAAAAGAGGACAACTTCGAGCATGGCAAATTGTTTTATAAACCAAAATCAACCCATAAACCATAGCGCGCCAGCAAATTGAACACGCCAAACATCAGCATAATGCCTACAATCACCAGCAGAATGCCCATAATAATTTCGACATAGCGCAAGACTTTGCCATATTTCCGTAAGATGGTCGTTACCCAACCAATGCCCAGCGCAGCCAGCAAAAAGGGAATGGCCAAGCCGGCAGAATAGGCCGAGAGCAAAGAAGCGCCATAGACGACCGAACCGCCGTTCATGGCAAAGGTCAAGATGGCGCCTAGCACCGGTCCCACGCAGGGCGACCAGCCCGCCGAAAAGAAGACGCCCATCAGTGCTGAGGACAGATACCCTAGTTTGGGGTCGGGGAGAGTCTGAACGCGGGTGTCGTACTCCAGAAAAGAAATACGAAAAATGCCAGTCATGTGCAATCCAAAGAGGACAATAATCACCCCCCCGATACGCGCCAGCCAAATGCGCAAGTCGTAGAGCAAGCCGCCCAAAGCGGAAGCAGCCACCCCCAACAGAACAAAAACGACGCTAAAACCAAGCACAAACGCCAGGCCATGGGTAAAAGTCAGCCAGCGATTTTCGGCATCTGCTTCGCCCCCTGCGGCGCGCCCGCCTAAATAGCCCACATAGGCCGGGACGAGCGCAAACACACACGGGGATAGAAACGAAGCAATACCGGCCAAGAACGCCAGGCCAAACGATAGGTTTAACTCCATAAACCACCTCTAATTCTTTGAACGGGAAGATAGTTAATACTTTTTCTCACGCACATCCACTTGGGTCCCACCTGGCATTCCAACCGTCACATCGCCCGGTTCTAGTTCTACCACCGGCGTTGTCCAGCGGAAAATCCACTTGGCATCCTCGGGTGCAACGTTCAGACAGCCATGCGAACGCGCTGTGCCAAAGTTGTTGTGCCAAAACGTAGAGTGAATGGCAACGCCATTGCCCGAAAAAAACACACACCAGGGAACACCGGGAGTGTCCCAACCGGCATCTACTGTACCGCCAGCCATGTGGACGGAAATCATCTTCCTCCAGGTGCGGTGTCCATCCCCAACCGGCGTGGACCAGGTGTCGGTTGGGTTACCTTGGGCATCTACTTTGCGCCCACTGGAGGTTTTGCAAAAGTAGATTTCTGTCTGACCTTCGTAACAGGAAAGCGTTTGATAGGTCAGGTTCGCAACAATTCGTTTTTGAGCGGGGTCCACTTCGGGATGAATAGGAGCAATGTCTTCTGCCGTGATAGGACGAAAAGCAGCCCCCTCGGCCCAAAACACATCGCCATAACTGCCATAGCGTTCACTGACGCGGTAGATGATGTTTCCTGTTACTTCGCTGATTTTAATTTGGTCCACCCACACCACTTGGCTGTAATAGAGGCGGGTTGGTTGGCGCATTTCCACCGCATGTTTGAGCCATGGTGACATGGGAACGGGGTTTTCTAGCACAAAATCCACGTATGGCACCGTCACTTCGGCCCAGAAGCCGTTCTGTCCAGCCGGAATCGCTTGCAGGGGTTGGTTGGGACGGTTTTGAACCGGTTGAACATACGCCGAGTAGAGGTAACCTTGAGGGGTTTCCACCCAACGCTGGTTAATCACCTGCGGGTCGTTAGATTGGGCAACGGTTTCGCGCAACCAGGGAACAACCGTATCAGGGTACAAGCGTCCAACGGAGGGATAATCGGCGCGGGGAGCAGATACCAAATCTAACGTAGCAACAAGCCGTCCTAACCGCTCGCCGGAGGGGAATTCCGGTAAAGGCAAAACGCGGCTAAACGGTTTGAGCGCCAAATAGCCGCCCACCCCTCCAACCAGTTTGAGAAAATCGCGTCGAGACAAAGACATACGTTGTGCTTACCAAGTCAGCCAGTGTACCCGCAGAGGATACTCGCTTTGGCGGTATCCGTCAATTGACAGATTGGGCGTTTGCAAAGGATTTTAGCACGCGAACAGGTGAAGGAAGTCAAAGGCGCAAATAAGTTTCCAGTGCCGCCAGGCCCTCCGCGCTCAGTTTATGGCCAACATGGCTTTCAGAGTATGTGACTGTGGCACCTGCGCTTTGCAACAGATGAATTGTACGTTGTGCCATCGCGAGTGGCACCATCGTATCCTGTGTCCCATGCGCGACAAAGACATGTTTTCCGCTCAGCAAAGTTGGCTGAAAACGGTCTTCTGCTCCTTGCGGAGCAAAACCGGCCAGGATGCCCATTTTGCGTATCCGCTGAGGGTAGAGCCAACCTAGCGTAAAGGTCATCGCTCCACCCTGGCTAAAGCCAATCACATCTACGGTGGAGGCGTCCAATCCATACGCGCGGCCAAAGGCTTCTAGCAAGTCGAGCAGTGCTTCTGCCGAGGGACGCATCAAATCCAGAGTTGGCCAACTCCCACGCGGTGCTGGAGCGCGCCAGGAATAGCCCGTCTCCGGTGCGGGGTATGGGGCACGCGGGGCGATGATGTAATAATCGGTGGGAAAGTTGCGGGCAAAGACCCACATCGAATTTTCGTCACCGGTCCAACCGTGCAACATCAACAGGATGCGCTTGGCCGGCGAGGGAAGAACGCGCAAGGTCCAATCTTCAAAAGTCAACAAGGTCGTAGAGGGTTTCATAGCAGGTCAGAACCACGCACCCTTCATTCGTCACGGTTCAGGCGCTTAACCACCACATCCAGCCCAAACAAGGCCAACCAAACCAAGCCAATCGGCAAGAGCGCGCCCAGTAGACACAGAAAGCCCATCACGGCTGCACCCAGGCCGTAAATCAATCCGATGAGCGCAATACCAATGGTAAACAAAATGAGAAGTGCGCCCAAGACCAAGCGCAAGGTGGTTTGTGAGGCATATTTACGTAAATCCGTCATGATTTCTCCAAGCGTTGTGCTTCTAAAGTCATTCCCAATTTTTTAAACAAAACTTGCGCTTCCGTGCGAAGTCTTTCAGCGTGAGCGTGATTGCCACATGCTTCTTCGAATATAGCCCAATCACGCAGCGCGCGGGCCTTATCCGCCTGGGCATTAATTCCCTCAGCAATGCGGATACTTTCACGATAACAATCTTCGGGGGAACAACAACCCGCCAAACATCCTTCTTGCGCCATCCTTTGCGCAGAACAATTTCCTAAAACACGATAGGCCGAAGAAACCACATCCGGTTGTGCGGATTCTTGCGCCAGGCGCAACCCCATTTGAGCAGATTCACAGGCTTCTGCACATTTGCCTTGCCCTAGTAAGGCTTCTGCTAAGAAGACATAGGTGAGAGGTAAATAATGCGTTGTGTCTTTCCCCACCCGTTCGATAACCTGCCGCAAGTCAGCCTCGGCCATCTGGAACTGTCCAAGCGCCACATACGCCCCGCCGCGATTGCTGAGGAAAACGGTCAGGCGGTCTTGAGAGCCAATTTCGTGGGCTAGTTTTAAGGCTTCTTCATAGCGAGAAAGAGCCGTCTGATAATCACCACGCACAAAAGCGCCTACGCCTTGATTGTTAAGCATGGCCGCCTCGCCACGCCGGTCGCGCAACAGGCGGTATAAATCCAGCGCACGTTGCTCATATTGAGCCGATTTTTCCAACTCACCATGTAATTCATACGCTGCACCGAGCAACTGACAGGCTTGTGCCATTTCTCGCTGAGAATGTATCTTATCTTCGAGTTGGCGTGCCATCCGCAAGGCCAATTCACCGAGGTGGATAGCGCTGTTGGCATCGCCTAAACGATAGAGCGCCCAACCTTTGCCATACACAGCCCGGATGAGCAATTCTGGCCGAGCGCCCTTATCGGCCAAACGCAAGGCGTTTTCAGCGCTTTCGAGCGAGAGGGTGTTATTGCCCAAATGGTCATGAACATACGCAATGTTATACCAAGCCCTTGCCCAACCATTCACGCTGGCGGTAGTATCCGCCAAGGCGCGCATCTCTTGATAGGCCTCGAGTGCTTGTTGGTAACGTGCCAGAGCAAAGAGCGATTTTCCTAATAATTCATACCAATCCATGCGCTCAGAATCGGGGAGATTGGTATAGCGCGCAAACTGCAGCGCTTTCTGAAGATACTCCACGGCTGCTTGAGGGGCGTAGGTATCGTAGGCCTGTTTACCCGCCTGACCATACCACAAGGCAGCGTGTCGCCAGTCTTCGGCGGCTTCAAAGTGCCCGGCCACCAAAGCCGAATATTCAGAAAGGCGCTCTCGAATTTGGGTTGTTAGCCATTCTGCGATAGCCAAATGATACTGACGACGTTGACGCTTCAGAATACTATCATAGGTCACCTGGCGTAACAACGCATGTTTGAAGACGTACTCGCCCTGCTCGCTGAATGTGGAATGCGATTGAGGATAAATCAATTCACGCGCTTGCAAGGCATCTAAGGCTAACGCAATTTCATCAGGACGTAGTCCGGTTAAGACAGCCAGAGCGCCATCCCAAAACACGCGCCCAATCGCCGAAGCAGCCTGCAAAACAAGCCGTTCTCGCTCAGGTAAGCTATCCAAACGGACTTGTAAAATACCTGTCAAACTGAGAGGCATACGCGGCTGCGCCAGGCGGGTTTCATCCACCGTCCAGATTTCTCCTGTCTGAATGATGCCATCCTCAATCAGCATCTTAACGAGTTCTTCGATGTAGAACGGATTACCATCCGCGCTGCTCATTACCAGTTCTTCCAGAACCGCTGGGACAGTAATCGCTTTTTGTAGAATTTCACGCAACAAAGCACGGCTCGCGCTTTCATCCAAAGGGCTCAAATGAATGAACTGTTGTCCTGGGATGCGTTGCTCCCAATCGGGCAAATGGTTGAGCAAAGCCGAACGCGCCGTCATAACCAGAAAAACGGGCAAATTGCGCAGCTGCTGCATCAGATACTCCAGCAAGCTGAGCGAGGCATCATCCGCCCAATGCAAATCTTCCAAGAGCAAGATAGCCGGCTGACGGGCAGCGATGGCAGCAATAACTTGAGATAAGTAATGATAGGCCCGGTCACGAATTTGTGCCGGGTCCGAAAGAATGCCGCGCAGTTCAGGCGCATCAGAAAAGTCAAAACCAAGCAATTGTCCAACGAAGTGGGCTTTTTCCAGCGCAGCAGAATCTTGCGGCAAAATATCTTGCACAATTCGTTCCAAACGTTGGCGCGCAAGTTCAAGTGGGGCATCATCCGGTATATCTAAACGTAGAGTAATTGCCTCGCGCAAAAGTGTATACGGAACGCGTGTTGTGCGCTCAGCAGCACGGGCGCGCACAATCCAGAAATTTCTGGCACGCGGTGTGAGCCAAGTCTCAAATTCGTAAAGCAAACGGCTTTTGCCTATGCCAGCCTCGCCCAGGACCGTCAGACTGCGCGCTGTGCCTGTTTCCAGCACCGCCTGCAGAGCATGTTGCAGAGCACGAAATTCTACTTCGCGACCAACCATACGCGTCTCAATGCCCTCCACGCCACGCGTGCGTGGGCGAAAGGCATACGGTCGTGAACGCAAAACTCGATAGACTGCCAAAGGCCGGTCATAACCCGAGATGGGCAATTCAGAACATAGTTCGACATCGAACAAACCGCGTATCAAGCGCAGTGTGTGTTGAGAAATTACCACTTCCCCCGGACGTGCTTCAGTGGTCAACAAACTGGCCACATGGACTGCGCGCCCCACCGCTGTAATTTCATGGGTTGTACCCACTTCTCCCAATAAAACCGAGCCACTATGAATAGCGATATGCATCTGAACCGGGTGTTCAAGCGCCCAACCAGGTATCTCTTGCTGAATTTTAAGCGCGGCGCGCACTGCTTGTTCGGAGTCGTCTTCGCGCGCCATCAAGGCGCCCCAGAGCGCAATCACATTATCCCCCATGTGCTTATGAATGTGGCCTCCATGGGCCTGGATGATAAGGTCTACATGCGACCACACCCGATTCATCAAGTTTGCCACTTCTTCTTCGTCTATGCCAGCAGCCAAAGCCGTAAAATTAGAGACATCCGCAACCATAACCGTAACCATTTTACGCTGCTCGCGGCCCATCTCTTCGGCCTGATGGCGCTCCAACTCGATGAGCTTCTGCCGCAAAACGGAGAGAGCAATATCTACGACGTCTGCACCCAGCGTCGAGCGAAGTGCCTCTTGGGCCTGAATGGCGCGGCGCAAATCTTCGATTTGCTCACCGAGAGTCTTTTGCATACGGTGAATTATACGTGAGAGCGCTCCGCATAGGACCTGCCTTACAAGAAAATTCGCCTTACATCAAAGATAACCACACGGTGCAACATCTGTTGAAAATACTAAAAGAGGGTGATTGGGTTCACCTGGCTTTGAGCCTTTAGGGCACAGCAAAAATACCCAAATGATTTCCTACCGCGCGCTCACGACCTGGAATTCCTAAATCAATCGGCGAGTTCATCACCTGCAATCCCTTGCTTGGCCAATCAATCACCATCGTTGAAGAACCACCCCCATCAAGCATGATGGCATTATCCCCGCCATAATACAACATCAGCTCAGCCAACTCAGCAATCGTGGCGCCCTCGCTATAAAATGGTTGCCGGCCATCCACCACAATCAGGATTAAGCGTGTGCCAGGGCCATCTAATCCTACCGCCGTGCGCGGGGCAGCATAGGTATCATTCAAGTCTTCAATTACCTTGCGGTCACGCACCAACCAGCTCATCCCCGAAATGGCGGTATGCACTTTACGAATCGGTTTACCAAAGGAGGCTTCTTTGCGGTCATTGATGTAAAGAATAGGCGCTTTGGGCTCGGCGGTGCCATACTGTCGTCCATTTGAAGCCGCCAACCCCAAAGGACGTACCGGGTCGCCAGGATGGGGGTAATAATCGAACAGGTTGTTCGACCACCAAGGCGTAAATCCATCACCATTGATGGCAATCTGCACACCAAATTCCTGTGCAAAAGCAGATGTCGTGCGGGCGCGCAGAGGGTTTTGCTTATCCCCTTTTTCAGGCGGAGTAACGAATACGCGAATATTTTTGCAAGTCAAATCTACGGTCACAATGTGAGCAATCATCGGGCGTGGTATGCTGTGTGTTTTACGATAATAGACGACACACGGATAGATTTCCTCGCGCATTTCTAGCGGAAGAGGGCGACCCCGATAGTATAAGAATACGGCCAGCCCGAAAACAGCAGACACCAAAACAGATAAGAGAAACACGCGCCGCATCATGCGTGGGATTGTACCCAAAAACAAAATTGGGGAAGATAAGTCTTTTCTCATGTGCTAAAATCGGAAAAAGGCGGGCCCGTTCCAAATGGAACATGCCCGTTTTTTTATCATCACTCTCCGAAATGTTGCCTGCAATGCACCGTCTTGTCCCCCACCCTATCTTGGAACACTACGCCATTGGCAAAACAAAAGGGGAATTTGTTGCCGTTGGCCTATTCGCCGACATGTCGGGTTTTTCAGCAATGACCGACGAATTAATGACACATGGACAACACGGTGCAGAAGTTTTGGCCGTCGTGCTGCGCAAAGCATTTGAGCCGATGATTTCCAGCGTCTACGAGCAAGGAGGCTTCATCGCCACGCAAGCCGGCGATGCGTTCACCGCCTTGTTCCCGCTGAGCGAACACCAGCAGGAGAGCATAGAACGCGCCTTAACAGCCGCCTTGGCCATCCAAGAGCATATTCAGACCCAAGCGCAGCAGGTCACGCCCTATGGTGCGTTCTCTATCGCCGTCAAAATTGGGCTAGCCGTAGGTGATGTAGCGTGGGGCATCTTGGAATCGCGCAACGGACAACAAGCGGTATGCTACTTCAAAGGCTCTGCCATTGACGAAAGCGCACAAGCCGAACACTTCGCCCAACGCGGACAAATCATCCTTTCGCCTTCGTTTTACAGAATAGTGCGCGAAGTCACACAAGTTGAAGCGGTAGCAAATCACTTTCGATTAACCCACTATCGCGGTGCACGACCAACCGCCTTACCAATCCAACTCCCACCGTTTGACCTAGACCTTGCCAGCCGTTTCTTTCCAAAAATCCTTTTCACGCAACGCTTTGCAGGCGAATTCCGCCAAGTGGTCGGGTTATTTGTTGGCTTGCCCCAAGTCACCCAAGATGCTGAACTCGAACGCGTTATGCAGACAGTCTTTGACCTGCAAAAGCACTATGGTGGGTTAGTCAAACTCTATTTTGGCGATAAAGGACCGCACATCCTGGTGATTTGGGGCGCCCCTTTGGCCTACGAAAACGATGTCGAACGCGCTCTGAGTTTTGTGGTAGACCTGCGCGCACGCGTTCACACACCCTTGCACGCCGGCATGACGTATCGCATTGCTCACGCCGGCTGCATTGGGAGTGCCCTTTCGGAAGAATATGCGACCTTTGGGCGCGGTGTCAATCTGGCAGCACGCTTTATGACCTCGGCTCAAGCAGGCGAAGTGTGGGTAGATGAGTTTATCGTCCGGCGCGCACGCACCAATTTCGATTTTGAATATATCGAAGCACGCCCATTCAAAGGTTTCAGTCAACCGCAAAACGTTTTTGCCCTGCTCGGAAGAAAACCCGCCCGAGAAACCCACTACGACGGTCAAATGGTCGGGCGAGAAACAGAAATACAACACCTGCAGGAATTTATCCGCCCTCTGCTCGAAGGCCACGCTGCCGGTCTCATGGTGGTATTTGGCGAACCCGGCATGGGCAAAAGCCGGCTGGTGTATGAATTTCTCGGGACCATCCCCACCAAACAAATTGTCTGGTTTCTCGCACAAACTGACCAACTGCTGCGGGAATCTCTTAACCCCTTCCGATACTGGCTCAGACACTACTTTGGTGTTGCAGAACAATCTGGCGATGAGCGAAACAAGCGCAACTTCAACAAAAAATTGGATGAGTTGATTGCTTCCCTACCCACCCAAACAGAACTGAGCGAGCAATTGGAACGCGCCCGCACCTTCTTGGGCGCCCTGCTTGGTTTGCGCTGGTCTGCCTCACTCTACGAACAGTTCGACGCCGAAGCACGCTACCAAAACACCTTGCTCGGCATCACCGCGCTGTTGCAAGCGGAAAGTTTGCGTCAGCCTGTCATTCTGTTCATCGAAGATATTCACTGGCTAGACGATGACAGCGCCGAATACCTGCCGCGTTTGCTACGCGCCCTGACCGCCAATGAAAGCGCCCGCTATCCGATTGGATTGATTGCCACCTCGCGCTATGAAAAATTAAAACTATCGCTCGAACAACTCCCCCACGCCGAAATTCAACTGGACCACCTGAATCGAGAGGCGCTCAAAAGCTTGCTGGAATCACACCTGAACGGTCCAGTGAGCCAAGCCTTACTGCATGTTGTTGAAACACGCGCCGAAGGGAACCCTTTCTTCGCCGAACAAATCCTTCGTTATGCGCAAGAAAAAGGCCTGCTCAGCCAGAAAACCGGCATTTGGAGCTTCGTATCAGGGAAAGGTACCCCTACCTTACCGCTCGATGTCAACGCCCTGCTCATCGCCCGCTTAGACCGGCTCGTGCAAGAAGTCAAAGAGGCCGTTCAAAGCGCAGCCATTCTAGGGCGTGAGTTCGAAATCCGTGTCCTGACACGCCTGCTGGAACTGCAAGACATCTCACCCACCATCTTGCCAATGGCCCTAAACAGTGCCGAACACGAAGCCATCTGGGCGGCATTGAGCGAAATCCGCTACATCTTCCGCCACGCACTGATGTGGGACGCCGCCTACAACATGCAACTCCATGCGCGGCGGCAAGCGTTGCACGCCATCGCGGTCGAAGCGCTTGAGCATCTCTATAGCGAAGAAATAAAAAATCACTACGGTGAACTGGCATATCATGCCGAGCGCGCCTCGCTTGTACCAAAAGCCCGGCTCTACCTGCGCTTAGCCGCTGAAACCGCCAAAAATGCTTACCAAAACAGTCAAGCAGATGATTATTACACCCGTGCCTTACAACTTACCCCAGAAGAAGACCTGGCCGAACAATACAACCTGCTTCTCGCACGGCTGGAAATCTATCACACCCAGGGCCGATACGAAGACTGCCTGCGCGACCTACAAACATTAGAACACTTGGCCGCGCAACTCCCTGAACCAGAACGCGCACTCGAAGTTCTCATTCGCAAAACGGAAGTGATTTACGACAAAGGCGATGCCGCCCAAACCCTGACCATCGGCTTACAAGCGCTCTCAATGGCAGAAGAACTTGGGAAACCAGCACAACAAATTATCATCTACAACCTCCTCAGCAACGCCGCACAGCGCTTGAGCGGATATGACCAGGCACAAGAGTTCATGGAAAAAGGCTTGGCCTTAGCACGCGCCTTGGGCAACCAGCAAATGGAAAGCAAGCTCTTGAACACAATTGGCATGTTCCATGCAGAGCAAAACGACCTAAACCAAGCCGCAAACTATTTTTATCAAAGTTACGAAATTGCACGCCAGATAGGTGACTTGCGCCTGCAAGCCCGGCCACTCGCCAACCTGGGCATGGCGGCTATTCGACGCGGCGACTTTCTAGAAGCGCGACGCTACAGCGAAGAGTCGCTTGCTCTGGCACGGCAAATTGGCGCACGCATCGGCGAGGCGCTCATCTTGGGCAATTTGGGCTTCATTGAAGGCAGCCTGGGCAACTACGAGCGCGCCAGCGAATACACCGAAGCCAGTTTGCGTATTTCCCGTGAAATTGGCAGCAAATACCATGAAACCATGGGGCTGGTCAACCTAAGTTCTCATCTCGCAGCACTTGGCCAAAACGAAGCCGCCATCCGCGCCGCCCAAAACGCACTCACCATTGCCCAACAAATTGGCGAACATTCGGGCGCTGCCTGGGCATTTACCTACCTTGGACACAATTTCCTTGAACTGGGCAGACTCACAGAAGCCCAACAAGCGTACGAACACGCTGTGCAAATTCGCCTTGAGTTAGACCACCGGGTGCTGGCCACTGAACCCATCGCCGGCTTAGCCGAAATTGCCCTGAGACAAGGCGATGTATCACAAGCAACCCACCACGTTCAGGAAATTTTATCCCTGCTCGAACGACATAACAATTTAGATAGCACCGATGATCCCATCAAAGTATATGCCATCTGCTGGCAAGTACTCAGGCAAACATGCGATGCGCGCGCTCAGCAAATGCTGGAAACCGCCCACGCATTGCTTCAAGCACGCGCTGCACAAATTCCAGATGAAACCAAGCGCAAGGAATTCCTGTCGAGCAATCGTAACCGCGTTATTTTAGATGCATGGAATACAACCCAGCACTAAGGCGTCCAACCCGTAGATGGGTCATCGGCCTCCAATTCAGCGCGCACGTTGCCATTTCCCAAATCAACATAAGCCAACGGCAAAATGTTCTGCCCATCAAAATACACCAGCTCGCCTGTAGATTTCGCCAGCTCAATCGCATACTTAACTTTGCCGCCCCGCTTGGCAATGCCGGGTTTCTTCTTTACAACAAAATTTGCTACCCAACGCACGCGCTGACCCTTGTACAACTTATCTGCCAACCCCGGCGGAAACCGCTCCGGCACAACCTCGAACTGTGTCTCATCCACCTCTACTTCGATATCGCCGGTAAATTCAGGAAAATCTTGCTTACGAATCTTAAATTTTTTCATACACTTCTCACCTCCTATGCCAAGTTGATTATCCCCAAAAACAACTTGTAGTTTTTGAAGACTCATTATCAATTGTATGAAATTTCATCTCAAATTACCAGAAGGAAAACACATGAAAACGCCCCTGCTGCTCAGCTTTGTTCTGCTCGGAACGCTGCTGGTGGCCTGCACCCTGCCCACTACGCCCACCGCTCAGACCAGCCCTAGCCCCCTGCCCGATACGGCTACCGTATCACCAACCTCCACGCCAACCGAAAGCCCTACCAGCACCCCCACCAACCCGCCGACTGCCACAGCGACCTTTACCGCCTCCCCAACGCTCACCCCTACTTTGACAATCACCCCCACCATCACCGAACTCCCCACGCTCACACCCACCTACACTCCCCTACGCGGCAAAATCAATGCTGATAAAGTGAGTTGTCGCTATGGACCCGGCGCAATGTACCTGTACCTGTATGGCCTGGTCAAAGGCGCTAACCAAGACATCATCGGACGCAACGAAGACGGCTCCTGGTTGCTGACCAAGTCACGCGGCGACAACAAATCTTGCTGGGTAAAGGCCAGCCTGATGGACATCAACGGCGACCCCCTCACCGCTCCCATCATCCATCCCGATGATTACAATTTACCGAAATCGCCTTTCTACGGACCACTCACCAACGTCAGCGCCCAACGCAAAGGCAACGAAGTAATCATTACCTGGAGTCCGCTCATCTTGCGCGCCGGTGATGATTCACTCCAAACACCCTACGTGCTACAGGTATGGGTGTGTCGCGCCGGACAAATTGTCATGCAATCCCTGGGGTCGTACGAAACCATCATCAGCGTCACAGATGAACCGGGTTGTTCCGAGCCATCCCACGGACGAATTACCGCCGCCGAAAAACACGGTTACACCAAATTCGTTGAAATTCCTTGGCCCTAAGTCTTGCCTTGCACCTCTTCGCCATTTATACTCCATCCACTTTTTTACTCTAAAGGCAAGCCGCATGGCACATACCAAACGCTGGTTCATCTCCCCTCCCCTTTCACCAACGGCACGCGCCGAACTGCGGGCGTTTCCAGAAATCTTACAGCAACTTCTTTACAATCGCGGCTACACAACCGACGCCGCCGCACGAGCCTACTTGCGCGCCCAGACCAACTTCAACACCGACCCCATGCAATTGCTGGGCATGAAGACCGCAGTAGAACGCATTCGACAAGCTCTGAAACACCACGAACCGATTGCTATCTACGGCGACTATGACGTAGATGGTGTCACCGCCACCGCCCTGCTTGTCCAAACGCTGCGCGCTCTCGGCGGAAACGTGCGCGGCTACATCCCCAACCGCTTCGAGGAAGGCTATGGATTAAACACCGAGGCCTTCGATACCCTGCAAGCCGAAGGCATCAAACTCGTCATCAGCGTAGATTGCGGAATTCGCTCCCCAGCCGAAGCCGCCCATGCCCAACGCATTGGCCTCGACCTAATCATCTCCGACCATCATCACCCCGATGAAGAACTGCCCCCCGCCCTGGCCGTCATCAACCCCAAGCAAGAAGGCGACCCATATCCAGATAAAGACCTGGCCGGCGTGGGTGTGGCATACAAAATTGCCCAAGCGCTTGAACCGCCGGCCGAACTGCTCGACAATCTACTGGACCTAGTAGCCCTAGGCACAGTGGCCGATTTAGCCCCCCTCACCGGTGAAAACCGTATGCTTGTGCGCAAAGGCTTGTTCAAAATTCGCGCTTGCACTCGCCAAGGATTGTATTCCCTCGCCCAGGTTGCCAATCTCTCCCTGTCCAAAACCACCGCCACCGACATCGGCTTCGTGCTTGGTCCGCGCCTCAATGCTGCCGGGCGGCTGGAATCGGCCCTGGCGGCTTTTGACCTGCTGACAACTCAAGATGTCTCAGTGGCCGGGCAACTTGCCCAAAAACTTGACCAACAAAACCGAGAACGGCAAAAAATTACCCGCGAAATTCAAGAACAAGCCGAACAAATTGCCCTGCAAGACGACCCAAGCGCACACCTCATGTTCGCTGTTCATTCCACGTTCAACTCTGGCGTTGTTGGCTTGGCAGCCTCTCGGCTGGTTGAAACCTTCTACCGCCCGGCAGCCGTCGGACAAGTGGGAGAAGAGACCACCCGCTGTTCTTGTCGCTCCATCCCTGAATTTCACATCACCAACGCACTCGATGAATGCAAAGATTTGCTGCTACGACACGGTGGACATGCCGCCGCCGCCGGCTTTACCGTAGAAAACAAAAAGCTCCCCGCTCTCAAAGAACGCCTGAAAGAAATCGCCCGCCGCGAGTTAGAAGGCCTGGACTTGCGCCCCGCCCTAACCGCAGACATGGAAGTGCCACTCGCCCAAATGACCGGCGAGGTGTTGAAATTCCTAGATTACCTTCAACCCACCGGTTACGGCAATCGCGATGCCATCTTCGTCAGCCGCGACCTTATCGTCAAAGAAGCACGCGTTGTAGGCAGCGAAGGCAAACACCTAAAAATGAAATTGACCGATGGGCGAGTTATCTTTGATGCCATTGGGTTCCGCATTGGCGCACGCCTGCCCGATTTGCCCTGCGGCGCAAAAGTGGATGTAATGTACTCCCTCGAAAAGAACGAATTCAACGGCAGGGAAACGTTGCAATTAAACCTAAAAGATGTAAAAGCCTCCGGTTTGCCTGATTAAGCGAACAACGCGCCGCCATCCCTTCAGAGCGTCCTCAATTCCACGGCTGTGCCCACTGCTGAAGCACTTCGGTGTCCCGAATCACAATCCGCCGGTTTTCCACACAAATCGCCCCCGAGCGTTCCAACTCGCGCAAAGAACGAGCCACCACTTCGCGCACCGTCCCCAACCGCGCTGCCAATTGGTCTTGCGTCCAGCGGGTTGGCCCTTCGCCGCTTAATTCCTCCTGGGGAATCTCACCAATCAGCCTGGCGAGGCGATGCGTCACCTGGTAAAACGCCATTTCGCTCACCATATTCACCAGATGGCGCAACATGCGTGATAAATTGTGAATGGTTTTCTGCATAAAAGCCGGGTCATTACGCATCAGAGTCTGCACCGCATTGGCTTCAACGACCCAAACCGTTGTCTCCTCCAACGCTTCCACATTCACAGGATTCGTGCCGCCATCAAAGACCGGCACTTCGTTGCAAGTGTCCCCTTCCTGAATAACACGGAGAATATGCTGCCTTCCTTGCGGCGAAATACGAAACAGCTTAACACTGCCCGTTTGAATGATATGTAACCCAGCACATGGGTCACCTTCCCAAAACAACACTTCTCCTCGCTCAAAACGCCGCAGGGTGGTAAAACCAGCCAACTCGTTCAACGATTCATCGCTTAAGCCCTGAAAAAAAATGTTTGAGCGTAAAGTATCTAGTTTCTGGCGGTAATCAATTCGAAGCAATTGCATGCGATGATTTTACCCGAAGTTTTCGTCACACACGCCTCTTGCCGATAAACATCTCTTTGCAATTGAAATTGTCACACATTTTGTGATACATTGTACGTAACACACCTCACAAGGAAAATCTCGCCATGAAAGCGACCAAAATCCTTCGCCACGACCAAGAACTGATAGACCGCTTTTTGGCGGTATTTGGGCTAGGAGCAGTCAGCGCAGCACAAAACAAACCGGTCCAGCCCGGCTTCTTTATCTATGGGTGCACTTTCATCAAAGAGTTCATTGAAGGATATTATTTCAAAAAGGAGCGGGTATTGCTGAATGTCATGGAAGAACATGGCCTGACATCCGATAGCGGTCCACTCCAACACATGCTGGAAGAAATTGAACAAAGCCAAGCCATGAGCGATGACATCCTTGCCGCCGCGCGGCATTGGCAGGCCGGCAACCTGGAAGGCCGCAACGACATCGTCTGGATGACCAGTGGCTACACTTCCATGCTGCGCCAGCATATTGACCGCTCACGCAGCATCATCTTCCCCCTGGCCGAGCAACTCATCCCCCCCGAAGAGCAATACAAAATCGCCGAAGCCTATAACCATATCGTATTTGAAGAGGGCGAACAGCATCCCATCGAATATTACGAAAAAATCGTAGCGGCGCTGAAAGAAGAGGCCGACGACTGGAAATAAGCGCGCGCCCCTCAACGGAGGAGAGTCATGCCCGAACACCCCTACCAACAAATTGAAAACCTGCTATCCAGCGCCGACGCTGAGAAAATTCACCAAGGATTAGAACTCGTCCGAAAAGAAATCGCCCGCATCGGCTCGAAAGAAGCCCGTCCGCTGTTTGAAATGGTGGCCACCCTGTTCCACTTCGACATGCTCGACCGCCCCGACCTGGTCCCCGTCCTGAACGAAGCCGTCAGCCTGGTGGTGGGGTTTGGCGATTGGGTCATCCCCGAACTATTGCGCGAGCTGGATGACGGCGACCTAAAAGCCCAACTGACCATTGGTCACGCCTTAGGGCGAATTGGCGCCGATGCTATCCAGCCATTGATTGCTGAATACCACGCCACCGACAACCCGGCGCGGCGAGTTTTTATTTTATACGCGCTGGGGAAAATCAAATCCCCACGCGTCGAGCAGGCCATCCCCTTAGCACTCGAAGCCCTCAACTCTCCCGACCTGGAACTACGCGACACCGCCACGCGCGCAGTGGGCAAATTTGCCGAATGCATTCCATCGTTCTCTGATGCAGTCCGCACAGAAATTCTTGAGAAATTGCGGCGCAACCTATCTGATAGCAGCCCGGTCATCCGCGCCAAAGCCGTGCGCAGCCTAGGAAAACTGGCAAAATTTGGTCATCTGACCTCCGAAGAGCGCCACTCTCTCAAAACCATCCTGGAACGACTGATGGGCATTGACGAGCATTATGAATGGGATTATGCCTACATTGTACGCCGCGAAGCCGAAGAAGCCTACCAATACGTTCAATAGTTTGAACTCATGACGGCATGTTTGCAGTCATTGCGCCAGCGTTCACATCGCTGGCGCATATTTTTGTGAGTTTTACAATGCTCCTGCAAACATTCTGGTCAAATCGGCGTGCTACACTAACAAGAGACTATTTACGGATAAAACGATGGATTCTGACCAAATTCTGCTGCGCGCCATCAACCTGATTGAGGCGGGAAACAAAGCCGATGGGCGAGAGTTATTAAGACAAACCGTGCAGGCAGAACCCTTAAACGCCGATGCCTGGTATCTTTACGCCCGCTACTGCGGCAAACGCAGCCAAGCCATTGAGGCCCTTCAACAAGTCCTGAACCTCGACCCAGCCTATCCCAACGCACGCGAGGCGCTAGAACGCCTGGTAGCCGAAACGCCGCCCGCCACCACGCTGCCCAAACCCCAACCAGCCTTTGTCCCCCTTGAAAAAGACGACCCGTGGAACCAGGCGCTCCAGCCTGACCCAGCATCTGCACCCATCGTTCCCGGAAAGATAAAAAAGGAAAAGAAAAAAACTGTACAGATTCCCCGCTGGTTCCTTGCTGCCCTCGCCGGCCTGTTCGGATGCCTGGTATTGGGCTGTATTGGATTGGGAATGGCCGTGATGCTCAACCGCCCTGGCAATGTCCGCGCCCAGGCAATTCCATCACCCGCCGGTCCACAGATTCCAATCACCGGTAGTACTCCTCAGCCAACCCTGGCCCTGCGCCCATACCAAACCCCCACCCCTACGCCAGACCCTTGCACCTGCCAGGCAGTTGAAACCTACATGAACGCCCACTTGGCGCGCGTCAACCAACTGCTGACCGACATGGACTTTGTTGCACAGCAACTGAACAAGAAAACCCTCAAGGCCTCCGAAGCCGAAAGCCTGGCGCAAAACGCCGCTAACCTATACGAAGCCCAACGCGCCGAAACCGTTCCGCCCTGCCTGGAAAATTACCAAAAAGACGCCGTCAAGATGTTTTGGAACTGGCAAGAAGCCACGAACGCCATTCAAAACGGGGACGCAAATGGCGCGCTGGCTTTTATTGAGATTATCGTCACCGACAGTCAAGAATTAGACGCCAAGCTCGCCAAACTGGGCAAATATCCTAGCCTGCAAGCCTGCACGTTCGCCTTTCCCACTTTAACCGCTCCCTAATCAATCGTCGTTCTTCTGCTCCCCTGCGCCCTCCTTCTCCTGACCCGTCGGATGACAACGCAGGCAATCGCCAAAGTTGGAAATGCCTTCTTTGGTGTGTTTGCGTGTCATTTCGGCCTGGTCGTGGCAGGTGTAGCAGGTCCAGGTGGCTAGGGTGGGCTGGTGGCAATCGGCGCAGGTGTTGACGCGGCCTCCCTCCTGTCCGTGATTCATCGGGAAGGTGTGCGGGCCGGTGTATTGCGCCGGGCGCCAGGCAGTGGTGGTGTGACATTGTGAACAGGCCTGGCCGGGGAACATGCCCGCGTGGTATTCCGGCTCGCGGTGACAGGCGGCGCATTCGGTGGGCGTGCCTTTGAAGACCCGGTTCTGATGGCAACTTTCACATTGTACGGTGACGTGCGCGCCGGTGAGCGGGAAGCGGCTCAGGTTATGGTCGAAGGTGGCGTTTTTCCAATCGGTGGGGGTGTGGCAGGTTTCGCAGGCCGTGCCGTATTGACCGTTGTGGGCGTCATCGGCTTTGTGGCAGGAGTAGCAGTCTTGGGGCGTGCCTTGGTATTGGCCGTTTTGGTGGCAACTCTCGCATGGTACGCTGGCGTGCTTGCCTTCCAGTTTGAAGGCGGCCAGGTTGTGGTCAAATTGGGCCGGTTTCCAGCCTGCGGGGGAGTGACACACGCCACAGTTGGTTCCAAATCGCCCATCATGAGCGTCATCGTTCAGGTGACAGGATTCGCAGGTTGCAGCCAGGCCTTGCAAATCGGCCACCGTCCGCGCCCCGGCGTGACAGGCCGAGCAGGCCGCGCTCTGGTGTTTGCCCGTCAGGGCAAAGGCGGTTTGGGCATGGTCGAACGCGCTGAAACGGTCGTGACCATCGTGGCAGGCCAGGCAATTTTCGCCGAAATCGGACTGGTGCGCGGCAGTAAAAACGGCGTCGAGCGTGCGGTGACATTCGGCGCAGGTTTGCTGGTCGAACCGGGAAATACTCTCGGTATGGCAATCGCTACAGGCGAAGGGAATGCCAGGGGAACGGCTGCGGTGTGCGGTTAGGGCAAAGCCGGTGACCTCGTGAGGGAAGGTGGCGGTATCCATAACAGTCAGCACGGCGGAGGGGCCAGCGTGTTCCGTGTGGCAGGCCTGGCAGGTAGAATTTGCCCCTTTGACGAGAGTCCCGTGCAGGGTGGATGAATCTCCCAATTCCGCCTGAATCTCGGTGTGACAGACCAGGCAGCGTTCGGTCATGCGCTCGGAGGCCCAAAACGGGGCATGACATTGGCCGCAGTCGTCACCGATTTCGGCATGGGCGGCGTGCAGCGCGCCGGGGCTGAACATGGCGTTGCCATTCAGGATTTCAGCGACGAGCAGGGCCAACACAGCCAGGAAGAAACTGACCAGGGCAAGCGGAGAGAGACAGCCGAGTTTGTTGTTCATAGGACACCTTTCCCTCACCCCCGGCCCCTCTCCCCAAGGGAGAGGGGCCGGGGGTGAGGGT